>NZ_LJBR01000448.1 GCF_001282115.1 Streptomyces sp. NRRL B-24085
CGCCGCGACCCCCGCGTCGAACATCCCGGCCGAACTCCTCGACGCCCCGGGGGCGGCCGGGGTGGCCGTGGCGGTGGTGCCCCAGACGACGAGCAGTCTGCGCAGCTGTTCGCCGAGTTCGACACGGCGGCGGTCGATGCTGCCGACCACCTTGCCGCTGTGCGCCGCGCAGGCGCGCAGGCACTCGTCCAGCTCCCCTCCACGCGCGCGTGCACGCCTCTTCTGGACCGTCGTCATGGCACTCCTGTTGTTTTCTTGCCGAAGCAAAGGCAAGTTCATGGGTTTACTGCGACGTGGGGGGATTCTGGGCGAACTTAGGAAGCCAAAACGACATGCAGGTGAACTCACCGGTACCAGAAGGCCAATCGTTGGTCCGGCGAGTAAGACATCGCCGCGATTCGGACTAACGTGCTGGGGCGCATCCACAGGAGTGACTTAGGCTCTTCAGAGCTTGCGAAGGGGATTTCCGTGACCAGCATGACCGTCCGGCCGGCACCCGAGCTGCCCCGGCGGCCGGAAGGGCCACTGCCCGCCCCGCGCCCCCGCGAGACCCGGCTGCGAGCCCTGGACGGACTGCGGCTGGTGGCCGCCCTGATGGTGGCCGCTTACCACTACGGCGGCCGCGGCGGCGAGATCACCCAGTCCTGGGGAAGTTCCGCACAACGCCAGTTCCCGACGCTGCACACGTATTTCTCCTACGGCTGCCTCGGCGTCCAGGTCTTTTTCGTGATCAGCGGATTCGTGATCTGCATGAGCGGCTGGGGCCGGCCCCTGAAATCGTTCTTCGCCTCCCGGGCGTCCCGGCTGCTGCCCGCCTATTGGGTGGCCGTGCTGCTGGTCACGGCGGTGTTCGCGTTGCCGGCGGTCGCCTACAAGGCGCTGTCGCCCAGCGACGTCCTGGTGAACATGACGATGCTTCAGATGCCGCTGGGCGTCGACCGGGTGCTCGGCGTCTGCTGGACGCTGTGGGCGGAGGTCCGCTTCTACGCGCTGTTCGCGCTGTGCGTGGTCCTGCCCGGGGCCTCCCGGCGCCGGGTGATCATGTTCTGCGCCGGCTGGACGCTGGCGGCCGCTCTCACCCAGGCCGCGCACCAGCCGCTGCTCGACGTGGTGTTCATGCCCGAGTACGCGTCCTTCTTCATCGGCGGTGTCGGCCTCTACCTCGTCCACCTCGACCGGCGGGACGTGTACGCGTGGGGCATCGTGGCGGTCAGCTTCCTGATCGGGCAGCACTACGCGGTGAAGTCCCTGTGGAACGTGTCCGACCCGAACGCCTTCGCCCACCGCACCTCGCTGGGCATCGTGATGGTCGTCGCCTTCGGGTTCGTCGCGGTCGCGGCGATCGCGCTGGGCTGGCTGCGGTGGGCCGACTGGCGCTGGCTGACGGTGGCCGGGGCGCTGACGTACCCCTTCTATCTGGTGCACGAGCACCTGGGCTGGGTGGTCATCCGCGCCCTGCACCGCCATCTGGGCCTTCCGGCGTCGGTGACCTTCGCACTGACGATCGCCTCGATGCTGGCGCTGGCCTGGCTCCTGAACCGACTCGTCGAGAAACCGCTGACCCCACGACTGCGGACCGCGCTGAACAAGGCGCGGTGACAGGGGCCTTGCCGGAGCACTAGGTGTGGGACAGCCACACGGCGATCACGATGCCCATCGTGACGAGCAGCGAGAAAGTGATCCACGCCAGCGACAGACCGTCCACTTTCACTTCGCTGTCCGGGTTTTCCTCCTGTTCCAGAATCTCGGAGGCGACCCTCTTCCGCACCGGAAGGATCACGACGAGGAACATGAGCAGAACGGAGCTGTACAGGTACAGGGTGACGGAGGCCGAGTAGCTGTTCGCCACGGCGTACATCAGCAGGACCGCCCCCAGAACGAGAGGGATGAAGGAGACGCTCCGTTTCCCTTTCGGTGTCGGCATGGCCCATCGCATCAGGGCGATGTGCGCCGGAGTGACGACGGCGGCCATGAGAGCCCAGGCGTAGGTGGGCAGATGCAGAAACATGTACGGCATCCCTTCCAGGGTTCACTTGATCAGCGCAGATGCGCGTGCCGGGCTCCGTGACACCGGGGCGATCCGCCGGACCGGCACTAGAGCCCGTACCGCGCCTCGATCCCCGCCAGCACCACCGCCAGCCCTTCCTCGTACCCCCGCTCGAAGTCCTGGAAGATCTCCGCGCCCGCCGCCGCCGACAGCGGGAAACCGGCCATCATGCGGGCGCGTTCGGCCACGTCGAAGCCCTCCCGGCGCTCGCCGGGCAGGGGCACCACGCCCTGTTCCTCGGTGACGAAACCCAGGGTGTAGAGGTACGACGTCGACATGGCCCGGACCGCCTGGGAGAGGGTGAATCCGGCGGCGGTGCACAGGCGCAGGGTCTCCTCCATCTGTTCGACGTGGACCAGGCCCGTGAAGCGTGAGCCGCTGTAGACCTTGGCGCCGTCGCGGTAGCCGAGCAGGGCGGTGCGCAGTGCGCGGTTGGACTTGAGGAGCCGTTCGCGCCAGGTGTCGGACGGGTCGAGGTCGGTCCCGGCGACCATCCGCCGGTACATCTCCGTCGCCATCTCGTCCAGCAGCGCCTGCTTGTCCTTGAAGTGCCAGTACAGGGCCGGGGCCTTGACGTCGAGTTCCCTGGCGATGGCACGCAGGGTGAGGCCGTCGAGGCCCACCTCGTTCAGGAGCTTCAGGGCGGTGGCGGCGACCCGGGCGCGGTCGAGGGGCGGGCGTTTCTCCGTACTCACGCTTGACAGCTTAACAGCGTTAAGGGCAACCTCGGAGCCGACAGCACTTAACAGCGTTAAGGGGAATGCTCATGAACACGGACGTACTGATCGTCGGCGCCGGGCCGACGGGGCTCGCCCTCGGGATCGACCTCGCCCGGCGGGGTGTGGACGCGCTGGTCGTGGAGAAGGCGGACCGGCTGTTCCCGGGCTCGCGCGGCAAGGGCCTCCAGCCGCGCACCATGGAGGTCTTCGACGACCTCGGCGTGCTCGACGCGATCCTCTCGGTGGGCGGGACCTACCCGGTCGGCATGGTCTGGCAGGACGGCGAGCGGGCCGGCGAGCACCACATGTTCGAGCCGGCCGAGCCCACGGAGGACTCGCCCTACAACGCCCCCTGGATGGTGCCGCAGTGGCGCACCCAGGAGGTGCTGTTCGCACGGCTGCGGGAGCTCGGCGGGCAGGTGGCCTTCGGCCGGGAGGTCGTGGGGATCGAGCAGGACGCCGACGGGGTGACCGCGCGCTTCGCGGCGGGGGCCGACGTCCGGGCCCGGTACGTGGTCGCCGCCGACGGCGGGCGCTCGGTCGTGCGCCGGACCCTCGGCGTCGGCATGACGGGCGAGACGGTCGACCCCAACCCGCTGCTCGTCGCGGACGTCCGGATCACCGGCCTGGACCGGGACAACTGGCACATCTTCCCGCCCCGCGGCGATGCCGGATACCTCTCGGTCTGCCCTCTCGCCGGCACGGAGGACTTCCAGGTCGTGGCCCAGTTCCCGGAGGGCACCCGGGTGGACCTGTCCCCGGACGCCGTCCGCGAGGTCGTCGCGGCCCGCTCCCACCTCGCCCCCGAGTCGGTGACCGAGGTCCGCTGGGCCTCCGACTTCCGGCCCCGCGCGGCCCTCGCGGACCGCTTCCGCTCGGGCCGGGTCTTCCTCGCCGGCGACGCGGCGCACGTGCACTCCCCCGCGGGCGGCCAGGGCCTGAACACGAGCGTCCAGGACGCCTACAACCTGGGCTGGAAGCTGGGAGCGGTGCTGCGCGGCGGTGCCCCGGCCGATCTCCTGGACACCTACGAGGAGGAGCGCCGCCCCATCGCCGCGCAGATGCTCGGCCTCTCGACCGGCGTGCACCGGGGCGAGGTCCGCCGGGGCGAGGCCACCCGCCAACTCGGCCTGGGCTACCGGGACTCGTCCCTCACGGAGGAGACCCGCACGGCACCGGGCGGGCTCCGTGCGGGCGACCGCGCACCCGACGGGAAACTGTCGGGCGTACGGCTCTTCGACGCGTTCCGCGGCCCGCACTGGACGCTGGTGGCGGTCGGGGTCGAGGCACCGCGGCTGCCGGCGCCGGTGCGCGTGGTCACCGGCGACGAGCAGCCGTACTACGGGAAGGGGCTGTTCCTGGTGCGTCCGGACGGCTATGTGGGCTGGGCCGGTGAGGACGCCGGGAAGCTGACGGCCTACGTCGGCCGGGGGATCACGCGCTAGCGAGCGACAGCTTCACGGCGAACCCGAGGAACAGCGCCCCCGCCGCCGAGGTCGCCCCCGCGGACAACCGCCGGCGCCTGCGGAACGCGGCCGCCAGCCTCGTCCCGCCGAAGATCAGCGCCGTGAGGTACAGGAAGCTGGCCGCCTGCGCGAACGCCCCGAGGACGACGAAGGACAGCGCCGGGTACGCGTAGCCGGGGTCCACGAACTGCACGAAGAAGGCGACGAAGAACAGGATCGCCTTGGGGTTGAACAGGCTGATCACGAGGGCCCTGCGGTACGGCCGCTCACCCGGGCCGGCGTCGGAGGCCGCCTCCGCCTCGGCCACGGGCGACCGCCGCGACCGCCAGGTGCCCCACGCGGCCCGCAGCATCCCCACCGCGAGCCAGGTCAGATACCCGGCGCCCGCGTACTTCACGATCCCGAACAGCACGGCGTTGGCCTGGAGCAGGGAGGCGACCCCGGCGGCGGACAGGGTCATCAGCACGGCGTCCCCGCACCACACCCCGGCCGCGGCGGTGTATCCGGCCCGCACTCCCCGCCGCGCGGCGACGGAGACGACGTACAGCGAGTTGGGTCCGGGCAGCAGGACGATCAGGACGAGGCCCGCCAGATAGGTGGGGAGGTCGATGACACCGAACATGGGGACGAGTGTCGCACTCAGAACGCGTCCGAGGGAACGTAGGTCCCCCACACCTCGCGCAGGGCGTCGCACACCTCGCCCAGCGTCGCCCGGGCCCGCAGCGCGTCCTTCATCGGGTACAGGACGTTGTCCTCGCCCTCGGCCGCCTTCTTCAGGGCGTCCAGGGCCGTGGCCACCGCCGCCCGGTCCCGCTCGGCGCGGAGCTTCGCGAGGCGTTCGGCCTGCCGGGCCTCGATGGCGGGGTCGACGCGCAGCGGCTCGTACGGATCCTCCTCGTCGAGCCGGAAGCGGTTGACGCCCACCACGACCCGTTCGCCGGCGTCGGTCTCCCGGGCGATGCGGTAGGCGTTGCGCTCGATCTCGTTCTTCTGGAAGCCGTGCTCGATCGCGGCGACCGCGCCACCGAGGTCCTCGACCTTGCGCATCAGGTCCAGCGCGGCCGCCTCGACGTCGTCGGTCATGCTCTCGACCGCGTAGGAGCCGGCGAAGGGGTCGACCGTCGCCGTCACGTCGGTCTCGTGGGCCAGCACCTGCTGGGTGCGCAGCGCCAGCCGGGCCGACTTGTCGGTGGGCAGGGCGATGGCCTCGTCGAAGGAGTTGGTGTGCAGCGACTGGGTGCCGCCGAGGACCGCGGCCAGGCCCTGGACGGCGACCCGGACGAGGTTGAGCTCCGGCTGCTGGGCCGTGAGCTGCACGCCGGCCGTCTGCGTGTGGAAGCGGAGCATCAGCGACCTGGGGTTCCGCGCGCCGAACTCCTCCCGCATCACCTTCGCCCAGATCCGCCTGGCCGCACGGAACTTGGCGACCTCCTCCAGGATGGTCGTCCGCGCGACGAAGAAGAACGACAGGCGCGGGGCGAACTCGTCGACGTCCATGCCGGCCGCGACCGCGGTGCGGACGTACTCGATGCCGTCGGCGAGGGTGAAGGCGATCTCCTGCGCGGGCGAGGCACCCGCCTCGGCCATGTGGTAGCCGGAGATCGAGATCGTGTTCCACCGGGGCATCTCGGCCCCGCAGTACCTGAAGATGTCCGCGGTCAGCCGCAGGGAGGGCTTGGGCGGGAAGATGTACGTGCCGCGCGCGATGTACTCCTTGAGCACGTCGTTCTGGATCGTGCCGGTCAGCCGGTCCGCTCCGACCCCCTGCTCCTCGGCGACCAGTTGGTACAGCAGGAGCAGCAGCGCGGCCGGCGCGTTGATCGTCATCGACGTGGACACCTGGTCGAGCGGGATCCCGTCGAACAGCACCCGCATGTCGTCGATCGAGTCGATCGCCACACCGACCTTGCCGACCTCGCCGTGGGCGATCGGGGCGTCGGAGTCGTGGCCCATCTGGGTGGGCAGGTCGAAGGCGACGGACAGGCCCGTGGTGCCGTGTGCGATGAGCTGCCGGTAGCGGGCGTTGGACTCCGTCGCCGTGCCGAAACCGGCGTACTGGCGCATCGTCCAGGGGCGGCCCGTGTACATCGACGGGTACACGCCGCGAGTGAAGGGGTACCCGCCCGGCTCGCCGAGCTTCTCCTCGGGGGTCCAGCCCCGAAGGGCCTCCGGGCCGTAGACGGGTGCGATGGGCAGTCCGGACTCCGACTCACGCGTCATGCCCACCACCGTATTGCGGTCGCGGGCGAAGCGCCGCCGGGTCGTTCGCGACCGGCCGTCCGGGGGGAGACATGTCAGGGACGCCGGTGAGACGACAGGGGGTCCGGATGCGTAGTACGGGCATGGGGAGATCGTTCGCGGCGCTGCTGGTGTTGGCACTGGCCTGCGGCTGCACGGTGCAGACCGCCGACGGGGACGGCAAGCGGGGACTGCCGGTGCGGATCGAGGTCCCGGAGCACAGCACACCGCCGGCGGACGACGACCCGAAACCGACCGCGACACCGTCCGCGCCGTCCGCCGCGCCCGCCGTGCTGTGGTCGCGCGGCGACTCCGGGCGGGACGTACGGGAGTTGCAGGCGCGGCTGCGCCAGGTCGCCTGGCTGTTCGACGGGCCGACGGGGTCGTACGACGACCTCACCGAGCGGGCGGTGAAGGGGTTCCAGGGCAAGCGCGGGCTGCCGCGGACCGGGAGGACCGACACGGTCACCTGGAAGCGGCTGAAGGCCATGACGCGCGAGCCGGGCAAGTGGGAGCTGTACCTGATGGGCGGCCAGCCGGCCGACGCGCCGGACGCGCGCTGTCTGACCGGGCGGGTGCTGTGCATCAGCAAGTCGAGCCGGACCCTGCGCTGGATGGTCGACGGACGGACGGTCATGACCGTGCCGGTCCGCTTCGGCTCGGTGGGCACACCGACCCGTGAGGGCGTGTTCAGCGTCTACTGGAAGTCACGGCACCATGTGTCGACGCTCTACGACTCCCCGATGCCCTACGCCATGTTCTTCAGCGGCGGCCAGGCGGTGCACTACTCGGCCGACTTCGCGGCCCACGGCTACGCGGGCGGCTCCCACGGCTGTGTCAACGTGCGCGACGAGGCGGCGATCGCGGACCTGTTCGCCCAGGTGCGGAACGGCGACAAGGTCGTCGTCCACTGGTGAGTTCCGCGAGGAGGGGTGAGGGGCGCGGACGGGACCGGGGGAACGTGTCCCGCCCGCGCCAGGTGCACGAGCCGTAGGTACGGGGGGAACCCCGGCTCTGTGCGACGGCCGATGACCAGTCGGCTCACTCAGTACTGCGCTACGGCGGCCGAAAACGTCACACCCACCGCGACCGACATCGCGGTGGGCGAGAAAAACGCAGGTCAGCGCGGTGGGAAGCGGTCACAGTGCGCTGTACGAGGGGCTCGGCGCCGGGTCCGGTGACATCGTTGCCCCGGGTGGGGCGATCGGAGCGCCGGAGGCGGTGCCGCCGTCGGGGCCGTGGTGGTTCTTGCGGGGGGACGTGAACTGGTTGCCGTTCCCGCCGTTCCCGTTGCCCCGGCCGTGGCCCGCGCCGTGGCCGTCCTTGTCGTGGTCCCCGTGCTCGCCCTTGCCCTCGCCCTTGCCGTCGCTCTTCGCGTCGCCCTTGTGGCCGTCGGGGGCGGACTGGGCGTCGCCGCCCTGCGAGCCGGTGCCGGACAGCACCCCCTGGCAGTACTTCCACACCTGCGAGGCACCGCCCGCCGCACCCTCCAGGGAGTGCTTGCGGGACGGGTCGAGCTTCTTGCCCGCGCGCACGTCCCGGCAGGCCGACGCGGCTCCGTTCCAGTCGCCGCGGGACCGGCCTCCCAGTCCCTCGGACCCCTTGCCGGGCGTCGCGCCGGTGCCGCCGCGTGCCGTGTCCCGGGAACCGGACCCACCGGAGGGGGTGCCTTCCGGTGAGGGCGCGACTTCGGGGGCCGAAGCCGGCGGGGAGCCGAGCGGGCGGTCCGGGGTTGAGGCGGCCGACACCGTCGCCGCGGGTTCCGGTTCGCCGTTCCCGAAGTGCGGCAGGACGCCGATTCCGGCCGCGGCGGCCACTCCGCCCGCCATGCCGACGGCCAGGACGGCCGCCAGTCCGAGGTGCGCGGGACGCCGCCGGCGGGCACGACGGGCCCCCGCGTCGGGGACGCCGATCCGTACCAGACCGGCGTCGGCGGAACCCGTCCCGGCCCGGTGCCGGCCCCGGTCGGAGGGGCCCACCGAGTCCTGCGCACGATCCTCGCGATCCGCGCGCACCTTGCGGAACGCGGCGAGGGCGGCCTCCTCACCAGGGAGTCCGCCGCTGGTCGGCGCGGGTTCGACGGTCAGTGCGTCCAGCGTCCTGGCGAGCCGTTCGGCCCGGTCGCGGTCGGCCTCGTCGACAGCTTCCAGTGACTCGCCGCGCAGCAACCGCTCCGCTGTCTCGAGGTCCAGCCACTCGTAGCTCTCGTCGGCCATCACATGTCCTTCTGCGTCCGCGGACGCGTATGCGTCACACTCGCGGACGTCACCGCACGGTCCTGCGGTTCTCGCTGCGGGGGCAGGGCATCGAGCGCGCCGGCCGATTCCGGATCCTCGCCGAGGAGCTCCGCGAGCCGTTTCAGACCCCGGTGCGCGGCCGTCCGTACCGCGCCGGGGCGCTTGCCCAGGGTCTCGGCGGCGGTCTTGGCGTCCAGGCCCACCACCACGCGCAGCACCACGGCCTCGGCCTGGTCCTGGGGCAGCCGGGCGATGAGAGAGAGGGTGGTGCCGGTGGCCAGCGCCTCGATGGCCTCGCCCGCGGTGTCCGACTGGGCGGGCTTCCCGGTCAGCTCGGTCTCGTCGCCCCCGATGGCGGGACGGCGGCCGCGCATCCGGATGTGGTCGAGGGCCCGGTTGCGCGCTATCCGGGCGGCCCAGCCGCGGAAACGGTCCGCGTCCCCGTCGAAACGGTCCAGGTCACGGGCTATCTGGAGCCAGGCCTCGGAGGCCACGTCCTCGGCGTCCGGATCACCGACCAGTGTGCGGACGTATCCGAGCAGCCGCGGGTGCACCGCGCGGTACACAGTCCGGAACGCGGTCTCGTCCCCGTCCTGTGCCGCAAGCACCGCGGCAGTCAACTCCGCGTCGTCCCCCAGCACCCGTGAATCCTCAATACGTGGTCGCGATCGATGGTCGCCGCTTCGAGCCGTCGAGGGGTTGTGGTGATCGTTCGAGAGTCGCGTTGATCATTCAACTTCCGCGCCCGGCGCGAAAGGCACGTTACGACCTGAAACCGCTGCTCGTCCATGTCCGTACAAAATGCAACTAGCTCGTGATCCGGAGCTGGTCCGGCGGGGTGTGACAGAAACCGCACTCATGACGCTGAAGGAAGTACGGGCCGCCGCGCGGCCCGTGCCGCGCGACGGCCGGGGCCTCTCCTGTGGGGGGTGGCGGCCCCGGCCGTTGCCTCGGCCGCGCCGGGTCACTGCTTTTTGGACTTGTTCTCGTCCGCGTTCGACCGGCCGCTCGTCCGGTCCTGCTGCTTCCCCGGCTGCGCACCGCCCGCGTTCCCCGCGTTGCCCCCGCTGTTCGCGTTGCCCTGGCCGTCGGCGTTCCCCGTGTCCTTCGCGTCGGTCGTCGCCGTCAGCGCGGCGCAGTAAGCGCTCACCTGCGCCTCGCCGCCGGCCGCCGTCACGAGCCGCCGGAACGCCGTGGCGTCCAGGGCCTCGCCCCGGCCGTGGAGCTTCTCGTAGGCACGGCAGTGCGTAAGGGTGTCCTTCGCGGCGGGCGGTCGCGCGGCAGGGGCGGACGCGGACGGCCGCACGCCGCTGTGCGACCCGGCCGACGTGCCCGCCGAGACGCTCGGGCGCACGTCCCTGCCCCCCGCCGCGCCCTGGTCCACGCCGCTCCCCACCGAGCCGATCGCCGCGTAGGCGACCCCGCCGAGGGTCAGGCTCCCGAGGAGGACACCGACCGTCGCCCTCAGCGCATGCGCGCGGCGCCGCGAGCGGGGCCGCCAGTCGTCCCGCCGGCGCGTCCGGGCCCGGTGCGCCCCGGCGTCCCGCGCCGCCCGGAACGCGGCCACGGCCCGCCGCTCCGCCTCGTCCTCGGGCTTCTCCCCGCGCAGGGCCGCCGCGAGCAGCGCTTCCAGGGGGCTGCCGGTGTACGGGGACTCGCGGTCGTACGACTGCTGCCGCCCGCGGACGGTCTCCGCCGGGCGCGCATGCCGGCGGCCGGGTGCGTCGCCGCTCCGCTCGTCACCCATGCCGTGTCCGTCCCTGTCCGCCGTGGCGCCCTCACCTGTCATGTCGACTCCCCCAGCGTCCGGGGGCCGTCATCCGTCACACTCTCGACGCCCAGTTGCAGCGCCAGCCGCTTCAGCCCCCGGTAGGCCGCGGTGCGCACGGCACCGGGGCGCTTGCCCAGGACGCGGGCGGCCGCGGGACCGTCCAGACCGACCACCACCCGCAGCAGCACCGCCTCGGCCTGGTCGCGCGGCAGCCCCCGGACCAGGTCCAGGGCGTACTCGGTGGAGAGGGTCTCCAGCGCCTGGTCGTGGGTGCTGTGCGGGCCCGGCAGGTCCAGCATGTCCTGCTCCAGCGCCGCCGACCGGGGCCGCACCTTCTGCCGGCGCAGATGGTCCAGGGCCCGGTGCCGGGCGATGGTCGCGGTCCAGCCGCGGAACCCCGCCCCGTCCCCCCTGAACCGGCCCAGGTCCCGGGCGATCTCCAGCCAGGCGTCCGACGCCACGTCCTCCGCGTCCTCCCCGACCAGTCCGCGCAGGTACCCGAGCAGTCCGGGCTGCACCAACCGGTAGGCGACCGCGAATGCTGCCTCGTCGCCCTCCTGGGCCCGCGCGACGGCCGTGCCCAGTTCCCCGTCGTACGCCTGCACGCGGCGGGGTTCCCCTCCCTGGCCCAAGAACTTTCCCGTCCGTACCGGTTCGTGGCGATTCCGCACCCTCCGGCGTGGTCGCCCTTGCCCATGTCCCCCACGGTCAACAGCGCCGGACCTGACAGAAGTGTCACAGCGGGTCGCTCCTCACCGGCCGTCCCGACCTCGGCACCTGTGACACCTGGCGCTCCTCGTACGCTGTGCAAGTGCCACCTGTGAGACAGGTGGTGTTTCTGTGACCGGATTCAAGGTCTGTGACCAAATTCAGGGGTGGGGTAGTGAGTCGTCGTAAAAGCCGTGCGTACAGACCGCTGAGCATGAAGCGGCGGGCGTGGCTGACGCTCGGTGCGGTGGTTCTGGGAGGCGGCGGCATCGCGACCTACGCCGTCGCCAGCCCGTCGACCGACGCCGCGGGGGGTTTGCAGCCCAAGCGGCCGGTGAAGGTCTACAACCTCGCGCTGAAGGCTCCCGAGACCGGCGAGCGCGAGCTGCCGCGCACCGAGACCAAGCAGTTCTCGCTGCTCGGCATCTCCTGGACGGGGGCGACCAAGCGGCTCGACGGCAAGGCGCAGGTACGCACCCGGAGCATCGACACCGGCGTGTGGACGTCCTGGCAGGACCTGGAGACGAACGCGGACCCGGTGGAGGACGCCGACGAGCGGGCCGGGGCACGCGGCGCGTCCGAACCGCTGTGGGTGGGCCCCTCGGACGGTGTCGAGGTCCAGGTCGTCCACGAGGACGGCACCACCAGCGCCGGACTGCCCTCGGGTCTCAAGGTCAACCTGGTCGACCCGGGCATCGCGACCGCCGCGGAGCAGCGGGACGCGGGCGACGACAAGGACCCGGCGGCGTACGCCGAGGACGTGACGCCGAGCCCGACCCCGACCGACACGGCCACCTCCACCGCCTCCCCGACGGCGACGGCGACGGCGACGCCGACACCCACGCCGACCCCGACCGCCACCACCCCCACCGCGCCCCCGTCGACGGTCCCCGAACCGCCGATCGTCTCCCGCGCCGGCTGGGGTGCC
>NZ_LJBR01000449.1 GCF_001282115.1 Streptomyces sp. NRRL B-24085
GGTGACGGGGCGGCGGCGAGTTCTCGGGGGCGGGGCGGAGCCGGGTTCGCGGTGGTGGCCGTCAGGTGGTGGCCGTCAGCCCTTGAGACCGCCGGCGGTCAGGCCGCTCATGATGTTGCGCTGGAAGACCAGGAAGATCAGCAGTGTCGGTATCGAGGCGATGGTCAGTGCCGCGATCAGTACGTTGACGGGGACGCCGTTGGTCAGGGAGTAGATACCGACGTTCAGGGTCTGCTTGGCGGGGTCGGGCAGGGTGAGCATTGGCCACAGGAAGTCCTTCCAGACTCCGACGACCGCGAAGATCGACACCACGCCCAGGATGGGGCGGGAGATCGGCAGCACGATGGACCACAGGGTGCGCAGCGGGCCGGCGCCGTCCATGGAGGCGGCGTCGAGCAGTTCCTGCGGTATGGAGTCGAAGAAGCGCTTCAGCAGGAAGATGTTGAAGGCGTTGGTGACGGACGGCAGCCAGATCACCCAGGGTGAGTTCAGCAGGTTGCGCTCCACGAGCGGCACGTCGAGAACAGTCAGGTACTGGGGGACGACGAGCACGGTGGCGGGGATCATCAGCGTCGCGAGCATCATGCCCAGGATCGCCTTGCCCAGGACGGGACGCAGCTTGGACAGCGAGTAGGCGGCCGCCACGTCCAGGACGAGCTGGAAGGCGAGGGCGCCGAACGCGTAGTACAGGGTGTTGAACAGCAGCGACGACAGGTCCATGACGTCCCAGGCCCGGCTGTAGCTGTCCGGCGTGAAGCTCTTCGGCACCAGGGTGGGTGGGGTCTGGATGACCTCCTGGGTGTCCTTGAAGCCGCTGGAGACGAGCCAGTAGAGGGGTCCGAGGAAGGCCAGGGTGAAGCCGGCGACGACCACGGCGAAGACCGTCCAGTACACCGCCTTGCCCTTCGGCCTGGCGAGGGTGGCGGGCGAGATGAGTGTGCGTGTCGACATGGTGGGCTCCCTGGCCTACTTGTCCTCGGCGCGGCTGAGTTTCACGTACAGCGCCGAGAACCCGGCGAGCAGGACGAGGAGCAGCAGGCCGAGCGCCGCCGCGGCGCCGTAGTTGTTGAAGTTGAACGCGTACTGGTAGATCAGGTAGACGACGGTGGTCGTGGAGCCTTCGGGGCCGGCGCCGCCGGTCAGGAGGAAGGGTTCGACGAAGACCTGCATCGTCGCGATGATCTGCATGAGCAGCATCAGCGAGAGGATGAGCCGGGTCTGCGGGATGGTGATGTGCCAGATCTTGCGGAGCAGGCCGGCGCCGTCGAGTTCCGCGGCCTCGTACAGTTCGCCCGGGACGCCCTGGAGCGCGGCGAGGTAGATCAGGGTGGCGCCGCCCATGTTCATCCAGGTGGCGGCGATGACGACGGAGAGCATGGACAGGTCGGGATCCTGGAGCCACTGCTGCGCGGGCACCCCGAAGAACCCGAACACCTCGTTGAGCAGGCCGTATCCGGGGTCGTAGAGGTACTTGAAGAGCAGGACCGAGGCGACGGGCGGCAGCATCACGGGCAGGTAGACGAGCAGCCTGAGGTAGCCCTGGCCGTGCCGGAACTCGTTGATGACCACGGCGGCGACGAACGGGACCGCGAAGCCGAAGATCAGCGCGAGGACGGTGAACAGGAGCGTGTTGCGCCAGGCCTGCCAGAACGCCGGGTCGTTGAAGACCGTTTCGAGGTTGTCGAGGCCGACCCAGGTCGTCTGTCCGCTCTCGGTCTTCTGGAAGGCGAGGAGGAACTCCCGGATCATCGGGTACCAGGAGAACACCAGGAAACACAGCACGGCTCCGATGAGGAAGCCGTGGGCCGTCAGGTTGCGCCTGAGGCTGTTGGCGAAGGAGCCGCCGCGGGTCGATGGGCCCGCCGCGCGCGGCTCGGGAGCCCGGGCGGGTCCCGCCTTGCTCGGGGTCAGGCTCGGGGCCGACATCGTCGCTCCTCGGTGCTGGGCTGCTGGATCTGCTGCCGGGCGGGGCCGCCCTTCGGCCGCCCCGCCCGTGCCGGTCACTGGTTGGCCAGGGCCTGGTTGACCTGCGA
>NZ_LJBR01000045.1 GCF_001282115.1 Streptomyces sp. NRRL B-24085
GTGCAGGAGGTCGAGCGGGGGGATGCGGGGGCCGGCCAGCGAGACCCAGACGGGGCCGTCGGGTCCGCCGCGCCAGATGTTGTCGGGCATGCCGGGGAGGTTCTCGGCGTGGGGTTCGGCGCGTCCGGCCCGCGGCCCGTCGAGCCAGTAGCGGGTGAGCCGGCGGGCCCCGGTCTCGGCGACGACCAGGAGGGATTCGTCGGCGCTCACGGCCAGGCCGTTGGCGAACCGGAGCCCCTCCAGGAGCACCTCGGGGTGTTGTCGCCGGGTGCCAGGCGCAGCAGGCGGCCGGTGCGGGTGTCCTCGACGATGTCGCCGATCCAGTGGTCGAGGGGGTGACGGCGGCTGGAGACGGTGAAGTACACGCTGCCGTCGGACAGTGCGACCACGTTGCTGGCGAACCGCAGCCGCTCCCCCGCCACCTCGTCGGCGATGACCCGCACGGCGCCGTCGGCGAGGTCGACGCCCAGCAGTCCGCGTTCCGCGTCGCACACCAACAGGGCGCCGTCCGGGAGGAGTTCGAGACCGAGTGGCCGGCCGCCGGTGTCGGCGAGCACCTCGACCCGGGCGGCGAGGGGTTCGGTCAGTCCGTCGACGCGCAGGATGCGTCCGTCCGCCACGCCGGTGAGCACCCGGCCGCGGGCGTCGGCGACGACGTCCTCGGGGCCGTGGCCGCCGAGCGCGACGTAGTGGCGGGGCGTCAGTGCGGTGGGACGGTCCATCGGGTGCCTGCCCTTCCGGCGTGGATCGCTACCAGCCCTTCTCGAACATGCGCGCCACCTCGGCGATGCGCATCTCGTCGCGACGGTAGTACGTGCGCCACCGGATCCTCCTGGTGCGCAGCAGTCCGATGTCCACGAGGAGGCCCAGGTGGGTCTCCGCGACCGAACGCGGGACGCCGAGTTTGCCCGCGACCGCGTCGGCGGTGACTCCGTCCTGGGCGGGATCGCCGTGCCGCTGCGCCGGGAAGTGCGCGGCCGGGTCCTTCAGCCACTCCAGGATGTCCAGGCGCCTGTGGTCGGCCGGAGTCCTCAGCATCTCGTCCCCTCCGCCCCTCCTTCTGCGTCTGTCCACTGTCCCGCAGTCGAAGCCGCCCTGTCCCCGAGTCGCCGAGCTTGTCCGAGATCGTGCTCCTCGGTGGCGGAGCGCCGTTCGGCGACACGGCGGCCGACAGGGCAAACGGGCGCGGCCCAGGGGGAGTTGGGGCCCCCTCCGCCCGCGGCTCGTGGTCTCGCGGGCGGAGGGGAGTCGGTTCAGCCGTCGAGCCGTACGACCCGGACGGCGCCCGCGGGGACCGCGAGGCGGCCCGCGGCACGTTCACCGGTCAGCAGTTCGGTGCCCGCCGCGTCCAGGGGCACCTTGGCCTCCGACGCGGTGTGGTTGACCACGAAGACGTAGGAACCGGACCCTCCGTCCCGCCGGACCACCTCGACGTCGTGGGGCAGGTCGGCGCGCGCAGGGAGCTGCGCGTCCTCGGCGGCCCAGCCGAGCAGCGCGTCGAGGCCCTGGGCGGCCAGGCGCGTGGAGACGTACCAGGCGGTGCCCGCACCGTGCCGGTGCCGGGTGACGGCCGGACGGCCGGCGGCCGGACCGTCCGCGTACGTCCACACGGTGTCGGCCCCGCGCGGCACCACGAACTCGGTCCAGACGTCGCCGGTGAGCTCGGAGCCGTCGGGCCCGGTGATACGGACCGACCGGTCCGGCAGCAGCGGCGAGAACTCCTCGACCGTCAGGCCGAGGACGTCCCTGAGCGCGCCCGGGTAGGCGCCCGGGTGGACGGCGTCGTGCTCGTCGACGATGCCGGAGAAGTACGACACGACGAGGGTGCCGCCGTTCTCGACGTACTCCCTGAGGTTGGTCCCGGCGGCCTCCGTCATGAGGTACAGGGCGGGGACGACGACAAGGGGATAAGCCGACAAGTCGGCTTCCGGGTGCGCGAAGTCGACCGTGAGGTGGCGGTCGTAGAGGGCCTCGTAGAAGGCGTCGGCGCGCTCGCGGGCGTCGTGGTCCGCGCTGGGGCGCCAGTCGAGGTTCTGCGCCCACCAGGAGTGCCAGTCCCACAGGACGGCCACGTCCGCCCGGGTGCGGGTGCCGCGGATCTGGCTCAACGAGTCGAGGCAGGCGCCCAGTTCGACGACCTCGCGCCACACGCGCGTGTCGGTGCCGCCGTGCGGGACCATCGCCGAGTGGAACTTCTCGGCACCGCGCCGGGACTGGCGCCACTGGAAGAACATGGCGCCCTCGGAACCGCGGGCCACGTGCGCGAGGGAGTTGCGGGCCATCTGGCCGGGGGCCTTGGCGGGGTTGCGGGGCTGCCAGTTGACGCCGGAGGTGGAGTGCTCCAGGAGGATCCAGGGGGCGCCGCCCGCGACCGAGCGGGTGAGGTCGGCGGCCATCGCGAGGTTGACGTGGGTGCGGCGGCCGTCGGTGATCAGGTAGTGGTCGTTGGTGACGATGTCGACCTCGCGGCCCCAGGCCCAGTAGTCGACGGAGTCGCACTGGCTGAGCGCGGTCATGAAGTTGGTGGTGACCGGGACGCCCGGGGAGAGCCGGTGCAGGACGTCCCTTTCGGCCACGAAGTTCTCGCGCATGGTGGCGTCGGCGAACCGCTTGTAGTCCAGCGCCTGGCCGGGGTTGCCGACGGTGGCCGCGGTGCGCGGCGGGTCGATCTGCGCGAGGCTCGTGTAGTGCTGGCCCCAGAAGGCGGTCCCCCAGGCCTCGTTGACGCCGTCGACCCCGCCGTACGTCGCCTCGAGCCAGCGGCGGAAGTGGGCGGCGCAGGAGTCGCAGTAGCAGGCGGACACGGGGACGCCGTACTCGTTGTGCACGTGCCACATCGCGAGGGCCGGGTGGTCGGCGTAGCGCTCGGCGAGCCGGGTGGTGATGTTCGCGGCGGCCGCGCGGTAGGCGCTGTTGCTGTGGCAGATGGCGCCCCGGGAGCCGAACGCGAGCCGGGTGCCGTCGGCCGTCATGGGCAGGGCGTCGGGGTGGGCGCGGTAGAACCAGGCGGGCGGGACGACCGTGGGCGTGCCGAGGTCGACGCGGACGCCGTTCTCGTGGAGCAGGTCGAGGACCCGGTCCAGCCAGCCGAAGTCGTACACGCCCGGCTCCGGCTCCAGGAGCGCCCAGGAGAAGATCCCGACGCTGACCATGGTGACGCCGGCCTCGCGCATCAGCCGGACGTCCTCGTCCCAGACGCTCTCGGGCCACTGCTCCGGGTTGTAGTCCCCGCCGAAGGCGAGCCTGGTGAGGCCCCTGGGGGTGGTCTCCGGCATGGTCTCTCCCGTTTCGAGTGGTATGGGAACGTGCACACACGGTTCCAGAAGTGTGCGGCCCAAGATAACCGCACAGGGGCAGCCCTTGCCAAGGGCCCGACGCGAGACTTCTCTGTGCACGATCCCAGCCGGTTCGCATCCCCCTGGTGCCGTGCCGCCGCAGGGGCGCCCCTCACCGCCCCCCAGGGCCTTAGAGTCTTGACCATGAACAATGCGGGGGGCCGGCGCAGACCGCCGACGATCCACGACGTGGCCCGCGAGGCCGGGGTCTCGCGGGGCACCGTCTCGCGTGTGCTCAACGGCGGACACTACGTCAGCCCGCCCGCCCTGGAGGCGGTCAACGCCGCCATCCGCAAGACCGGGTACGTCGTCAACCGGCACGCGCGCTCACTGATCACCGGCCGCTCCGACTCGGTCGGCTTCCTGCTCACGGAGCCCCAGGAGCGGTTCTTCGAGGACCCCAACTTCAACGTGCTGCTGCGCGGCTGCACCCAGGCACTGGCGGCCCACGACATCCCGCTGCTGCTGATGCTGGCGGGGACCGAGGACGAGCGGCGCCGCATCAAGCGGTTCATCACCGCGGGCCACCTCGACGGCGTCCTGCTGGTGACCAGCCACTCCGCCGACCCGGTGGCCGAGGAACTGCACAAGGCGGGCGTGCCCGTGGTCCAGTGCGGCAAGCCCATGCGGCCCGGCTCGAAGGTGAGTTACGTGGCCGCGGACGACCGCGACGGCGCCCGTGACATGGTGCGCCACCTGCTGTCGCTGCGCCGGCGCCGGATCGGCATCGTGACCGGCCCGCCGGACTCGCCCGGCGGGGTCGACCGTCTCGCCGGCTACAAGGAGGTCCTCACGGAGTCCGGCATCGAGATCGACGAGCGGCTCGTCGTCTCCGGCGACTACAGCCGGGCCGCCGGGGAGGCCGGCACCGAACGGCTGCTCGCCCAGGCGCCCGACCTGGACGCCGTGTTCGTCGCCTCCGACCTCATGGCCCTCGGCGCCCTGACCGCCCTGCGCCGGGCAGGCCGCCGGATCCCCGAGGACGTGGCGGTGGGCGGCTTCGACGACTCCATCGCGGCCACGGAGGCCACCCCGCCGCTCACCACCATCCGCCAGCCCTACGACCGCATCAGCGCCGAGATGGTCCGGCTGCTCCTGGCCCAACTGGGCGGCGAGGACCCGGCGGCGGTGATTCTGCCGACGGAACTGGTACGGCGGGAGTCGACCTGAGCGGAGGTCCGGGACGGGCCGGTCGCCGTAGGCGTCACAGTGCGCGGTGGTCTGGCCGGCGGCAGGCGGCGCAAGGCTTTCTGCGCGGTGGGCTTGCCTGCTGAGGGAGGCCGGTGGAGCGGGCTCGCCCTCAGCCGCGTACACGTCGGGCCGTACGAGCGACCGCGTCGGAAGGCATCCCGCCACACCACCGCACCGATCAGGATCGGAGAAGCGTCCCTCCCCTCCCCCGGCCTAGCGTGAAACCACCGACAACGAACGTCGGGACATCACACGGAGGAGCACACCATGACTGCCGGCCTGAAGACGATCATCTACCCCGTCAAGGACCTGGCCGCGGCGAAGGCCCTGTTCAGCGCGCTGCTGGGCGTGGAGCCGTATGCCGACGAGCCCTACTACGTCGGCTTCAAGGACGCGGGGCAGGACGTCGGCCTGGACCCGAACGGGCACGCCAGGGGCATGACCGGCCCGGTTCCCTACTGGCACGTCGACGACATCCGCGCCACGCTCGCGGCGCTGGTGGCGGCCGGGGCGGAGACGCTCCAGGACGTCCAGGACGTCGGCGGCGGCAAGCTGATCGCCTTCGTCAAGGACGCCGACGGCAACCTGGTGGGGATCACCCAGGACCCGCAGGTCTGACCTTTCTTGCACGCGCACTAGTTGCACAGACAACAACTGGCCGGAACGGTGTTACCGTGCATGTATGGCGGCGAACACGGTCGGAACCGGCCTCGAGGAGCAGTGGCGGGACATCCTGTCGGTGCACGCGCGCACGATGTGCGAGATCGACCGCGTGCTGCACCCGCACGGCCTGGGCGCGAGCGATTTCGAGGTGCTCGACATCCTCGCCACCGAGTCGCCCCGGGAGGGTGACCAGTGCCGGGTGCAGAACCTCGTCGGACGGGTGCATCTGAGCCAGAGCGCACTCTCGCGCCTGATCGGCCGTCTGGAGAAGGAGGGCCTGGTGGAGCGGTCCGTGTGCGCGGAGGACCGGCGGGGCGTGTGGGTGTCCCTCACCCGCAAGGGCCGTGACCTGCACTCCGAGGTACGGCCCCTCCAGCGCGAGGTGTTGGCGAAGATGCTCGACCGCTAGCCCGGCCTGCCGCGCGCATGCGAGAAGGAGAGAGCACGTCGGAGATCGTCGAGCACGAGATCACGGCGCCCTGGGAAGGGGTCCTGCTGGAGCCGGCCGCGGGCGGCACCGCCGGTGTAGTGGTCCTGGCGGGGTCGAGCGGTCGGGTGGAGCGGCGGCGGGCCCGGCTTCTCGCCGAGCAGGGCCTGGTCGCCCTCGCCGTCCGGTGGTTCGGCGGACCGGGCGGGCCGCCCGGCATCTGTGAGGTCCCCCTGGAGACCTTCGTCGCGGCGGTGGACCTGCTGCGGTCGCGCGGAGTCGAGCGCACTGGCGTCCTGGGTGTGTCCAAGGGCGCCGAGGCCGCACTGCTCACGGCGGTGCGCGAACCGCTCGTGGACGTCGTGGTCGCCGTGTCGCCGACCGCGCTGGTCTGGTGCAACGTGGGGCCCGGCCGGGACGGCCGCCGGCATCCGTACCGTTCCTCGTGGACCTGGCGGGGACGGCCGCTGCCCTTCGTGCCCCTGGACGACTCCTGGCGGCCGCCCGAGGAGGACGGCGGCCCGGTGTCCGTCCGCGACTGGTACGACCTCAGCGAGCGCACCTTCGCCGACCGCCTGGAGGCCGCGGTGATCCCGGTGGAGCGGGCGCGCGCCGACGTCCTGCTCGTGGCCGGGGGCGACGACGCCATGTGGTCCTCCCTGCGGTACGCCGAGCATCTGGCCGCCCGCCGCCGCGCAGTCGGCGCCCCGGTCCGACTGGTCACCCACGCCGATGCGGGCCACCGGCCGCGGTTCCCCGGCGAGGGCCCCGCCGAGTCCTCGCGGGCGTTCCGCTACGGGGGCACGCCGCACGCCGACGCCCTGCTCGGGGAGCTGGCCTGGGCCCCTGTCCTCGACGCGCTCCGCCCTCCTGGCCCCGTTCGCTGAACCGGTCCGTCCGCCCGAGGCCGATGGAACCGGGCGACCGGGTTCCGGTCGGCGCGCGTTGCGGCGGCGGACCGGACACACGGTCCGCCACCGCGACATCCTCCTTCCCCCCGGAAGAGCGCTGTGAAATCCGTGTCGGCCCTGGCCGGGCATGACCGGCCGTCCGCGGGTCATGCTGAACAGCAGACGCCGAGCGGGGAGGGGGGCTGACGCGCCTTGGCCGGGGAAGAGGAGCGGGTCGCCGAGTTCCACAGCTACGCGACGACTTCGCTGGAGGAGGCGCACGACGCGATCGCGGCCCACTACTACGACCTGCGTCTCGAAGTCACCGGCCGGCCCGCGGAGTTCGCGACCACCCTCGGCGTCGTCGACCTGGGCGCGCTCGTCGTGGGCGACGTCCGCTTCGGCACCGAGATGCGGATGAGTTTCGGTGAGCCGGGTGTGTACCACGTCGCCGTGCCCTTCGGCGGCCGCTTCAGTGTCCAGGAGGGGCACGGGGGCGTGGAGTTCGCGACCGAGCGGCGGGCGGTGGTCTTCGATCCGGCCCAGGACATCCACATCGACACCTGGTCCGCCGACTGCCAGGCACTCACCGTGAAGATCGACAAGGCGGCGGTGCTCCGGCAACTGGAGGTGCTGCTGGGTCGGTCGGTGCGGCGCCCGCCGCGCTTCGAGCCGTACATGGACGTCTCGCGGGGGCCGGGTCTGAGCTGGATGCGCCTCGCGCTGTGGAACCTGCGGGAGCGGGACGTGCCGCTCGGGCTGCTGAGCCATCCGATGATCCGTGGCCGTCTCGAACAGACCCTCCTGGAGGGGATGCTGCTGGCCACCGACCACACCTTCCGCGCCGCGCTGGACGCCCCTCCCCCTCCCATGCGCCCGGCGTCCGTGAAGCGGGTCATGGACGCCGTGCAGGAACTGCCCGCCGAACCGTACGACGCGAACCGGCTCGCGGCCATCGCACAGGTCAGTCTGCGCACCCTGCAGGAAGCTTTCCGCAAGTACGTCGGCATGTCGCCCATGACGTACGTCCAGGAGGTGCGGCTCCAGCGCGTCCACCGGCAGCTGCGGGCGGAGACACCCGGGACGACAACCGTGACGGACGTGGCCCACGCGTGGGGGTTCGTCCACCTGGGCCGGTTCGCGCGGCGGTACCGGCAGCGGTTCGGGGAGTCCCCGTCGCAGACACTGCGCGCCGTGTGAGCCGTCGCGACCGCCGATCCGCCGCGTTTTGCGGACACGCGCCACGCATTCCGGAGCGACGGCCCGCCGGATCGGTCCTATGGTCGGGTCACGGCGATCGTACGGCGCGTCGGGGATGAGCAGGGTCGGCGCCGCTCATCCTCGTTCCCGCCTGCGAGAACCCATGGTGCGGCAGCGGGAGCAGGTCGCACCCCTTCGCGGGCCCGGCCGCTCCCCCTCCGTCGCACGTGGTGGCCGGGCCCCACCGTGTGAGCCCGGCGTCCGGCTCAGCCCTGCGGCCGCGCGAGCAGCGTGCGCACGCCCTCGGACGTGAGCGTCAGCGGGTGCGTGGAGCTGGCGTCGATGGAGAGCGAGAGGTCGCCGTCCGGCCACTGCGCGGCGAGCGCGCCCAGCGGCACCAGGCGGTAGCGGGAGACGAACGGAAGCAGCTCGGCCATCTCCGTCTCGGAGGTGAACACCGGCACCACGGGAGCGCCGTCCTGCTGCTCCAGCACGGGCAGCGCCACGGTCGTGTCCTCGTCCGCGGCGTCGTCGGGCACCGGAATGAGCACGTCACTGGTCGCGAGCGTGTCCAGCGCCGTCGCGTCCTCGGTGTTCTGCGTCAGCGCGTCCAGCGCCCGCTGAGCCGCTGTGGCGTTGTGGTCGTTTGCGGGTGTGTCCATGGCAGATCCCCTGGTAGCGGCGGTCGTGCGTCGCGTCCGCGGGCATGATCGCCCGGGGCACGGTCCTGCTCGCGTACCCGAGGGTGCCGAGAGCATGCGTTCGGGCGTCAGGGAATCAGCGCGATGTGCTCCGAGGGCAGGCCGAGGGCGTCGCACCCGACCCGGCGCACGAGAGGCTCGTACATGCCGGGTCCCACATGGGTCCAGTACGTGGCCGCGTCCCGGAAGTAGCGCTGCATCCGTTCGCCGTCGCGCGCGTGGCGGGAGCCGGCCGTGCGGAACAGGATGCCCTGGAGTACGTCCCAGGCCATGCGGCCGGCGTTGAGGAAGGTCAGGGCGAGCCGGTTGTCCTCGGCCGTGGTGAACGGCGCCTCACCGCTCACGTTGCGGCGGCAGGCGTCCATCCAGTCCTCGGCGGTCTGCCTCAGACAGGCCTCGGCCGTCCGGATCACGCCGAGCGCCTCGCCGAGGTGGCGCTGGTAGTCGTGCAGGTCGGCGCGGGAGCGGCCGGGTTCCAGGAGCAGGGGCCTGCCGGTGACGATCCGGGCGTACTCGTCGGCGGCGGCGTACGCGGTGCCGATCATGACGGCGGCCAGCTCGCCCTGGAAGAAGCTGGGCGCCCGGCCCGCGTACATCGGGTTGCCGTGCAGTTCGGAACCGACGCTGCCGCCCTCCACCGGCAGGTCCAGCAGGCTCGTCTCGTGCGTGAAGTAGTCCGGGACGCGGGCCTGTTCCATGCGGATGCTGTTGGACCCGGTGCCGCGCAGACCGAGGGAGCCGCGCCAGTCGTCGAGGACCGTCCACACCGAACGGGGGGCGACGAACAGGACGGGCGGACCGGGCGGAGAGCCCGGCTTGTCGGGGGCCCGCAGGGTCTGGCCGACGTAGTGGGTGGAGTAGGGGGCGCCCGAGGAGTACGGCCAGGTGCCGTCGAGGACGACGTGGCCGGGGCCGTCGGGCCGTGCGACGCCTACCGGGGCGACCGTGGAGGCGGCCCTGAAGTCGCCTTCCGGGCCGAGGAGTTCGTCCTGGGCCCGCTCCCCGAAGACCGTGCAGACCTGGAGGACGTGGGCGGCGGTCAGGGACAGGGCCCAGCCGGTGGAGGGGCAGCCGCGGGCGATCTCGACGACGACACGGTAGAAGACGGGCAGGCCGAACTCGTGGCCGCCGTAGCGGCGCGGCTGGAGGAGCCGGTAGAAGCCGGCGTCCATGAAGTCGTCGTGGGTGGCCTCGGGGTAGTGCGTGAGCCGCTCGGTCTCCGCCTGGCGCGCGAGCAGCGCGGGCCTCAGGGCCACGGCCCGTTCGACGATCTCCCGCTCAGTGGGGCCGGGTTCGGGCACGGCTGTCACGATGTCTCCTGACGTGGGGGGCTGTCCTGCCGTGATGCGCTACCGGCGATTCAACACGGCCGAGCGCCACCCGGTACCGACCGGATATCGCCAAGTGCCGTCAGGTACCGATCAGTTGGTCCACGGTGACGACCCGGATCAGCGGCCCGTACAGCTCCATCGCGGCCAGCGCCCTGGTGTGCGAGTCGTCGTCGGCCCCGGCGCAGGCGTCGGACACCACCAGGGTCTCGACGCCCGCGTCGGCGGCGGCGAGGGCTGTGGACAGCACGCAGCAGTCGGTGCTGACACCGGCCAGGACCAGCCGGCCCTCGGGGCCGACCCGGGCGGCGAGTTCGGGGGTCCACTTGCCGAAGGTGGTCGCGTCCATGATGTGCGGCGCCCGGTCGGCGAAGCCATCGGTGAGGTGCCACAGCGGGGCGGTCGGCGGCCGGAGGGCGAAGGGCCACTGCGCGTAGTAGGCCCGCCAGGCTCCGGTGGGCTCGGCGGGGGCGAGGAAGCGGGTGAACGTGACCCGTTCGGCGAAGGCCGGCAGCAGTCGTCGTACGCCTGCCGCCGCCTCGGCGTAGCGCGGGGCGGCCCAGGGGCTGTCGGGCTCGGCGAAGACGCGCTGCATGTCGATGACGGCGAGCCACCCTGACGTCATACGGCGCCCTCCTGTGCGCGGACCCGGGCGCGGCCGAGGGCCAGGGTGCCGAGGAAGCCGAGCGCGAGCGCGGCCAGCACGCCCAGGTTGGCGTACGCCCAGGCGCCGGACGTGCCGCCGAGGCCGAACGGGCCGAGGAGGTAGCCCTGCCAGTCCAGCCAGCTCGCGGCCGAGTTGGTGACCAGGCCCCAGCCGAGGGCGGTGGCGAGGACCGTGAGGATCAGCGGGACGGGCGGTACGTCTCCGTAGCGGCCGCCCGGGCGGTAGAGGTCGGTCTCGTCGTAGTCGCGGCGGCGCAGGAGCAGGTCGGCGAGCATGATGCCGCACCAGGCGGCGATGGGGACGCCGAGGGTGGTGAGGAAGCCCATGAACTGGCCGAGGAAGTCGTCGGCGAAGAACACGATGTAGACGGCGCCCGCGATCATCAGGACGCCGTCGACGAGCGCCGCCAGCGGGCGTGGGATCCGGATGCCCGCCGACAGCAGGGCGAGGCCCGAGGAGTAGATGTCCAGGACCGCGCCGCCGACCAGGCCGAGGACGGCGACGACGGCGAAGGGCACCAGGAACCAGGTGGGCAGGAGGGTGGTGAGGGCGCCGATCGGGTCGGCGGCGACGGCCTCGTTGAGCTTGCTGGACGAGCCGGCCAGCAGCAGTCCGAAGACCAGCAGGAGCAGCGGGGCGACGGAGGCGCCGAAGGTGGTCCAGCCGACCACGCCCCGGCTCGACGAACTGCGGGGCAGATAGCGGGAGTAGTCGGCGGCGGCGTTGACCCAGCCGAGGCCGAAACCGGTCATCATGAAGACGAGGGCGCCGATGAACTCCTGGGCGGAGCCCGACGGGAGGGCGCTGACGGTGTTCCAGTGGATGTGGTCGGCGACCAGCCCGACGTACACGACGGTCAGGACGCCCGTCACCACGGTGATCACGGTCTGCAACCGCATGATCAGGTCGAAGCCCATGACTCCGCCGACGACGGTGAGCCCCGCGACCACGACCAGGGCGATCACCTGGGTCTCCGTCCCGCCGCCCCAGCCGAGCCGTCCGAAGACGGTCGCCGTGGCCAGGGTGGCGAGGGCGCACAGCACGGTCTCCCAGCCCACGGTGAGCATCCAGGAGACGACCGAGGGCAGGCGGTTGCCGCGCACCCCGTAGGCGGCGCGGCTGAGCACCATGGTCGGCGCGGAGCCCCGCTTTCCGGCGACCGCGACGAACCCGCACAGCAGGAACGAGAAGACGATCCCGATCACTCCGGCGACCAGGGCCTGCCAGAAGGAGATACCGAAGCCGAGCGCGAAGGAGCCGTAACTCAGGCCGAGGATGGACACGTTGGCGCCGAACCACGGCCAGAACAAGGTCCGCGGGGTGCCCTTGCGTTCGGCGTCACCGATCACGTCCAGCCCGTGCGTCTCCACCTGGAGCTGCCGGGCGGTGGATCTGGTGGCGGTGGATCCGTCGTCGAGGGATCCTTCGGGGGACCCAGAGGAGTGCGTCATCGTCTACCTGCCTGTTCAGACGTGTTGGGGCGACGGTAGGCAGGGGGTGCGGCGGCGTCAATCGGGCGAGGGAGGCGTCGCTTGGGCCGGACGGCGGCTGACGACACCCTCCCCCGGCCGAGAAGGAGTGCGGGAGCGCCTGACGTCGGACGGGGTGTGGCGTCCGCGTCTCGCGGCACGGCTGGAGCGTGACGAGCCACGCACCTCACCGACACCGTCACCACGGCGGGGTGCGAGGAGTGGCCCGGTCGTACGAGGTCAGCGGTGTGTGCCGCCTGACTGGGCGCCGGGGGCGAGGGCGGGTTCGGTGACGGGGACGTCGCCGAGGGCCCGGTCGACGGCCGCGAGGAGGTCGTCCGACAGCTCGACACCGGACGCGGTGGCGTTGGCGTGGACCTGTTCCGGCCGTGAGGCACCGGTGATCGCGGAGGCGACCTCGCCGCGGCGCAGCACCCAGGCGAGCGCGAGGGTGGGCATGCTCATCCCGGCCTCCTCGGCGATCGGGACGAGACGCTGGACCGCTTCCAGGATGGCGTCGCTGTAGACCAGGTCCTGGGAGACCGCCATCTCGGCGGACGCGAACCGGCTCCCCTCCGGCACGGGCTGCCCGGGCTTGTACTTGCCGGTGAGCACGCCCTGCGCCAGCGGCGACCACACGATCTGCGAGATGCCGTTGGCCGCGCACAGCCCGAACACCTCGGCCTCCGGGGCCTGCCACAGCATGGAGTACTGCGGCTGGGAGGAGACGAACAGCTCGGGGCCGGCGAGGTCGACAGCCGCCTTGATCTGCTCCGGGGTCCACTCGCTGAAGCCGATGTAGCGGGCCTTGCCCTGCTGGACGACCTTCTGGAACGCCTCGACGATGTCCTCGACCGGCACCGTGGTGTCGAAGCGGTGCGCCTGGTAGAGGTCGACGTGATCGGTCCTCAGCCGGGTGAGGGAGGCGTCGATCTGCTGGGCGATGTGGGCCGGGGACAGGCCCCGGTCGGCCGGGTCGTCCGACATCGGGAAGTAGACCTTGGTGGCCAGGACGTACGAGTCCCGCGGGTGGGCGGACAGGATCTCGCCCCAGGCCGTCTCGGCGGCGCCCCGGCCGTAGGCGTTGGCGGTGTCGAAGAAGTTGATGCCGGCGTCGAACGCGGCCTCGGTGCAGGCGCGGGTGGCGTCCGCCTCGACACCGCCGGAGTAGGTGAGCCAGGACCCGAGCGAGATCTCCGAGACGTTCAGGTCCGAGCTGCCGAGTGTGCGGTACCGCATGGTTGTCGCTCCTTGTTTCGGGCCGGCCACCGGCTTCGGGGCGGGTGGCGCAACTGCTGTCCACGCTGCTGTCCACGCGACGAACGACCATGCCACGCTCACCGCCGGCCGGCCCCTGTCAGTCGGTGTCGGTGTCGAGCTGGTGATCGGCCCAGACGTAGCTCTCGGGCAGCAGGTCGGTGATGCGCACCGTCCGGGTGCGGCCGCCCGTGCCGACGATGACCTCGATGTCGGGGAAGTAGTCCAGCAGGACCTGCCGGCAGCGACCGCACGGCGGGACGACCCCGCGGTCGCGGTCGCCGACGGCGACGATCGTGTCCAGCTCGTAGGCGCCCACGGTGGCCGCCGCACCGATGAGGACCAGCTCGGCGCACGGGCCTCCCGTGAAGTGGTAGGCGTTCACGGCGGTGACGATGCGGCCGTCCCGGGCACGGGCCGCGGCCGCCATGGTGTGGTTGTCGCCGCGGCACCTCGTACGGGCGACATCCGCCGCGGCCTGGACGAGTTCGTGGTCGACGGGGTGGGTCTGCGGGGTCAACTTCTCTGCCTTCGTCGTCGGTCAGGCGAGGTTGACCCGCGTGCCGGGCACATGCAAGCGAATATCTGGACCGGTCGGTTCCGGGTGGTCACGCACGGGTCCGAAAGCTGTTCGACACCGGACGGGACGCCGTGGGTTCCGGCCGGACGGCCCAAGACATCCTCCCGGGCGCCCACGGCCGGCGACCTGGCCGCCACCGGTCAGTCCAACCCCGAGATCACCAAACGTCTGTTCGTCACCCGCGTGACCGTCAAGACCCACAACGACCGTCCCATGGCCAAGCTCGGCGCGCGCGACCGCGCGCGACTCGGCGTGATCGCCCACGAGACCGGGCTGGTCTGCGCCGGAGAGCGCCGGACTGACAGCACCCGTGCCCCAGGTCGTTCGGTGCCGCCTGACGGCGGTAACTGTCGAGGCGGCGGCTCATTCCCCTCTATCGTGGAAAATCACATCATGATGGCTCGTGTCGAGGCAGGCTGCACATGAGGGAACCGCAGATCGACTACGCGGCGGTCTTCCACGCCCTGCCCGGCATGGTGGCACTGCTGACGCCCGAGCTGGTGTACGTCGACGTCAACGACGACTTCGTACGCCTCACCGGTCGCCCCCGCGAGCAGCTCCTGGGCCGCTACATCTTCGACGTCTTCCCCGAGAACCCCCACGACTCGGCCGCCGCCGGGATGCGGGAGACGCGGGAGTCGATGCTGCGGGCGGTGGCCACCGGCGAGCGCGACACCATGGCGGTTCTGCGCTACGACATCGAGGACCCCCAGCGTCCCGGCCACTGGCGGGAACACTTCTGGAGCCCGGACAACGCGCCCGTGCTCGGCACCGACGGGAAGGTGACCCTTCTCGTGCACCGGGTGGAGGAGGTCACCGAGCTCATCCGCGCCCGCGGCGGACCGGGCGGCGACAGCCGGGCGCGGGTGCTGGAGGCCGAGCTGTACACCCGGGCCCGGGAGCTCCAGGAGGTGAACGAACGCCTGCGCAGGGCGCACGCCCGCGAACGCGAGGTCGCCCTGGCCCTCCAGGAGGCCCTGCTGCCCGCCCCCAGACCTCTGGACCACCACCAGGCGGCCGTCCGCTACCGGCCCGCCGTCGGCGCGCTCAACGTGTGCGGCGACTGGTACGACCTCGTCGACCTGCCGGACGACCGCCTCGCCGTCGCCGTCGGTGACGTCGTGGGCCACGGTCTGGCAGCCGCCTGTGTGATGGGCCAGCTCCGCAGCGCGCTGAGCGCCGCCGCCCGTGTCGCGGACGGCCCGGCCCGGGCTCTGGAGGCCCTCGGGCTGTACGCCCGGTCCGTGGACGGCGCCGAGTCGACCACCGCGGCGACGGCCTTCATCGACTGGGACGCCCGCACGCTCACCTACAGCAGCGCGGGCCATCTCCCGCCCGCCCTGCTGCATCCCGACGGCACGGTGTCCTTCCTGGACCGGGCCACCGACCCGCCGCTCGGCGCCAGTCCCGAGCACGCCATCCGGCCGGAGGCCACCTCGGCCTTCGACGAGGGCGCCACGCTGGTCCTCTACACCGACGGTCTGATCGAGCGCCGCACCGAGGACATCGACACCGGCCTGGCCCGTCTCACCGACGCGCTCGGCCGCCACCGCCACGCCGCCCCCGAGGATCTGGCCGACGCCCTCCTGACCGAACTGCTGCCCGCGACCGGCAACGCCGACGACACCGCTCTCGTCGTCATCCGCCTCTGAGCGGAGCCGTGGCGTCGGCTCGCTGGGGGCTTGTCAGTCCTCCGCGGGCATGACCCGGGTCACCTTGCCCTTGGGGGTCGCGTCCAGATAGCCGGACTGGCTGTACTCGTTGCTCAGGTAGACGGCCATGCCGAGGGGCGTGTCGAAGGTGTCGTTGGGCTGCCTGACCAGCACGTAACGGGTCTCCGGGTCGTCGACGTTGAGCTTCTTCCGGGCCTCCGCGAGCAGCGCGGGCACCTTGTCCCAGTCGAAGTCGTCGAGGCGGAAGGGCCGGTCGCCGCCGGACAGGGTGCCCTTGATGATGCCCTTCTCCACGCCCCGTCCCACGCGGTACGTGTAGCTGTCGTACTTGCTGTCGCTGCCGTCGACCATCACCTCGGCCGACACGAAGTCGTCGTACACGGTGAAGTCGCCGAACCTGTCCCGGCCGGTCTCCTTCTCCAGGGCCCGGACGGCGGTGCGGATGCCGTCCGGAGTGAGCAGGCTCGTGGTCGTCGCGTCCTTCGACTGCCTCCCCGCCGGGGCGGTGACCCGGGAACCGGTCGCGTCCGCGGTCGAGCTGACGGAGGACGAGGCGCCGGCGCCCGCCGCGCCGCGCGAACCGCCCGAGTCGTCCGAGTCGCCCCCGATGGGCAGCAGCCACCACAGCAGGGCCAGGGCGCCCGCGAGCGAGGTCCCGGTGACGCCCAGCACGACACCCCGTCCAGACCGGTTCCCGCCGCCCGCCCGCACGGGCGCGGTCACGGACCGGCCCGGGCCGCCGAGCACGGGCGGCGGCCCGAATCCGGCGGGTGTGCCGATGACGGGCGTGGTGGACGGGGCGTAGACCCCCGGGTAGGAAGGCGGCTGTGCCTGCGGGTGGGCGGTGGGCCGCTGCCAGGCTGCCGACGGGCCGCCCTGCCCCGACTCGATCTCGGCCAGCCGTCGGTCCAGCACGGCGGCCGACGGGCGCGCCGCGGGATCCCGTACGAGCGCGCTCATGAGGACGTCGCCCAGGGCGCCGGCCCGCACCGGCGGCGGCACGTCGTCGTTGAGGACGGCGGCGAGGGTGGCGAGGGTGCTGCCGCGGCGCAGCGGGTGGTGGCCCTCCACGGCGGTGTACAGCATCATCGCGAGCGACCACAGGTCCGAGGCGGAGCCGCCCTCGTGGCCCGAGATCCGTTCCGGTGCCATGAAGTCCGGTGTGCCGATGATGGAGCCGGTGACGGTGAGGCTGGTCGTCTCGCGGATCGCGGCGATGCCGAAGTCGGTGAGGACGGGGCGCCCGTCGGGCCGCAGCAGGACGTTGGCGGGCTTGACGTCCCGGTGCTGGATGCCGGCGTCGTGCGCGGCGGCCAGCGCGGCCAGTACCCCCCGGCCGATCCGCGCCGCCTCGGCCGGTGGCATCGGCCCCTGGGTGAGCCGGTCGGCGAGGGAGCCGCCGCTGACCAGCTCCATGACGATCCACGGGTAGGTGCCGTCGCCGCCGTCGACGATGTGGTGGATGGTGACGACGTTCGGGTGGTCGATGCGGGCCAGGGCCCGCGCCTCGCGCAGCACCCGCTCGCGCAGCGTCCGCGCGCTGTCGGGGTCGTACTCGGCGAGGTCCCGGTCGGGCGGGCGGACCTCCTTGACGGCGACCATCCGGTGCAGCGCCAGGTCCCTGGCCCGCCAGACCGTGCCCATCCCCCCGCCGCCGAGGCGGGCCTCCAACTCGAAGCGTCCGTCGACGACTCGTCTGCCGGGACCCTCGTCTGACTCACTCATGGGCGGGAGCTTACGGCGACGCGGCCACAGCCTCCCAGCCGAGGTCGGCACCGGGCCGCCGGCGTCGCACCCGCCCCGGGGTACGGGAGTTCAGTGGGCCGGGTTGCCCTCGGCCGTACGCTGCGCGGCCGCCGGCTCTCCGGGCGCGGACCGGACGATGTGCTGGGCGGGCTCGGCCGGGGCGGCGGCGCTCCGCGCGGTGCCGTCCTCCTTCATGGCCTTGGCCTCGCTCTTGAGGATGCGCATCGACTTGCCGAGCCCGCGGGCGGCCTCGGGCAGCTTCTTCGACCCGAACAGCACGATGATCACGATCGCCACGATCAGCAGGTGCCAGGGCTCCAGTCCGTTGCGCAGCATGCCGCCCGTCCCTTCTCCGCACTCATTGTTGCCAGCTTGCGCAACTGTACAACCAAAGGGCCGGTCTCTGCCTCGCTCTGCCTCACTTGTCGGAGTCCTTCTTGTCGGTCGCCTCCGCGTACGCCTGCGCCGGTGTCATCGCGACCCCGTTGAGCGAGACGGTCTTGTAGGGGCTGACCTTGGCGCAGGTCTTGGCCTCGTCGGCGGTCTGGGCGTGCGCGTTGGAGACCGCGGCCTTGGTGTCGGCGGGCGCCGGGGACGCCTTGCCGCCCGGGAACGTGGTGCCGCTCGTCCAGTCGGCGCCGATCACCAGGGTCAGGCCGGTGCCGGTGCCCGCCTCCAGGTGCGAGGTGGGCAGTCCGAGCGCCTTGGCGGCCGTCCGGGCCTCGCTCTTCTGGCCGGTGCCGTAGGTGAGCGTCGTGGTCGCCGCCGGGCTCGGCGCGTTGGCCGTGGTGGTGCCGGCGCTGAAGCCCTGGCCGGTGAGCGCGTTCGCCACGTCGGAGGCACGGCCGGTGATCGCGGTGCCGTTCTCGACGGTCACGGCGATCCGGGAGGCGGGGACCGCCGGGGCCGTGGCCGCCGCGGAGGCCGCCGCTGACTTCTTGCCGGACCCGGTGGTCAGCGACTGGTCGTCGGCGATGCTGGAGAAGAGCGCCTTGGCGCCCGCGCCCACCACCACCCGGTTGGCGTCGTTCGGGTCGGCGGCGGTCTGCATGGTGGTGAAGGTCATCCGTTTGGTGGGGACCTTGTTCACGTCGGCCGCGAGCCCGATCAGCTTCTTCACGCTGCCGAGACCGTCGTCCACGGTGAGCGCCTTGGTGGCGGCGTTCGCGAGGTCGTAGACCGCGGTCGGGTCGGTGAGCGTGCCCGCGCTCTTGAACTTGCGGATCATCGCGCTGAGGAAGATGTGCTGGGAGACCGTGCGCCCGAGGTCGCTGCCGTCCCCGAAGCCGTGCCGGGAACGGACGAACTCCAGGGCCGCCTCGCCCTTGAGGGTGTGGTCGCCCCTGGACAGCTTCAGGTGCGAGTAGGTGTCGTAGACGTCGTTGTTCACGCACACGGAGACACCGCCGACCGCGTCGGACATCTTGACCACGCCGGAGAAGTCGAGCTTGACGAAGTGGTCGATGGGGATGCCGGTGAGCTGGTGGATGGTGGCGACCTGGCAGGCGGGGCCGTACCGCAGCGCGCTGTTGATCTGGCCGTAGTAGCCGGGCGTGGACTGGCCGCTCTCGCTGTCCTTGCAGGCCGGGACGTCGACCATGGTGTCACGCGGGATGCTCATGACGGTGGCGTTGGAGCGGTCCGCGGAGATGTGGACCACCATCTGCACGTCGGCGTTGCCGTTTCCGCTCTGCACGCCGGTCTGGGAGCAGCCGCCGCCCAGTTTGCAGTCCGCCTTGCTGGTCCGGCCGTCAGAGCCCATGACCAGGATGTTGATCGGGGTGCGGCCGAAGGCGTCGGCCTTCTCCGAACCGCCCTTGCCGTCCAGCGAGACGCTGTTGATGTTGCCGTTGAGGTGCTGGTAGAACCACCAGCCGGCCCCGGCCGTGCCCAGGACGAGAAGCGCCAGGCATATCCCGACGATCCTCAGGACCCGCCTGCCGCGCCGCACCGGGCGGACCCGGCGACGCGACCGCCTGCCGCCCGGCCGCCCGGCCGGAGCGGCTGCGCGTGGCCTGACCGCCCGGGCTGTCCCACCGGTCGCTCATCTACCACTCCCACGAAACGGTCGGGCCCCTCAGGCCGGGCCATGAGGGAGGCGGCCGGGCGTGCGCGGCGGTGTACGGGCAGGCCAAGGGGGAACTCGGCCTAGGTTGCGTAGTTGCGCAATCTAACAAAGCCTTGGCCCGGCCAGCACGGACCGCGTCGCATTTCACGGGTGAGAGATCTCATGGAGGAACGCGGCAACCTCCTGGAGACCTCCGCCCTCGCCCACGACCCGTCCCGCCTTCGCCCGGTTCGCGTGCGGCTTGTCGAGGTACGACCGGGCCGGTGGTCGGCACCGGCGTGGGGGTGGTGTCCCCTCTCGGGCGCCTTCGCACCCTGGGGCGGACTAAGACCCGCGTGAGGCGTTGCCGTGCGCGGCCGGGACGGTACGGGCGGTCAGTTGGCCGACCATGACGCGGACGACGGTGACGATGTCGGGGTCGTCGACGTAGTAGATCTGCCGGCGGCCGTCGCGGCGGGACCGCACCAGCCCGGCGAGCTTCAGCTTCGCGAGGTGCTGGCTGACCGCGGGCAGCGCGCCGCCGACCCGGTCGGCGAGGTGCGTGACGTCGCTGTCACCCTGCGACAGCGCCCACATGATGTGCAGCCGGGCGGAGGAGGCGAGCAGTCCGAACGCGGCGGCCGCCTCGGCGAGCACGTCGTCGGACGGGTCCTCGAAGCCACCGGCGAGTGTCGCCACGATCCCCTCCCGCCCCGGTCACCGTCACCGCACATGTGCTGTCTCAGTGTAAGGGGCCGGGTGGGACCGGCAGTTCGACCCCACTTCATCGTTTGCGCAATGTAATAAGCATGTGAAAGAACATCGACGACTTGTCATCGACTGCCGGTGGAACTCGTTTCCCGTGGACCCCGCTCCATAGGCTTGCGCAATCAGGCAATCGAAGTGTCGGGCCCGGGCGGACCTCGCCGGACCCGGCCCGACTGGAGGACTACACGTGGGCATCATCGGCTGGATCATTCTCGGTCTGCTCGCCGGGGCCATCGCCAAGATCCTGCTGCCCGGCCGCGATCCGGGCGGCCTGATCGGCACCACGCTCATCGGGGTCGCGGGGGCGTTCGTCGGCGGCTGGCTCTCCGCCCGCTTCCTCGACCGTCCGGTGGAGAAGCACTTCTTCGACCTCTACACATGGGGCGCGGCGATCGGCGGCTCCCTGGTCCTGCTCATCGGCTATCGCCTGCTCTTCGGCAACTCACGGGACTGACCGGCGAGTTGTCCCGCAAGGCCCCGCACGGGCAGGCATGGTGGCCGAAGGGATAGCCACCAGCAGAACTATGTTGTGCCGCCACATGTGCCCTTGACGTGCGCGTTCCTACGGTGTGCGAACACGTACCCGTCCCCACCGCACACGAGGAAGTGGCGCACATGGCCTCCGCAGCATCCGCTCCCCCGACGCCGAACAACCTGAAGCGCATCGTCGCCGCCAGCCTCATCGGCACCACCATCGAGTGGTACGACTTCTTCCTCTACGGCTCCGCGGCCGCCCTGGTCTTCAACAAGCTGTTCTTCCCCGACTCGGACCCGCTCGTCGGCACGCTGCTGTCCTTCCTGACGTACGCCGTCGGATTCGCCGCCCGTCCGCTCGGCGCCCTGGTGTTCGGTCACTACGGCGACCGGCTCGGGCGGAAGAAGCTGCTGGTCCTGAGCCTGCTGCTGATGGGCGGGGCGACGTTCGCGATCGGTCTGCTGCCGACGCACGCGACCGTCGGCACGGCCGCTCCCGTGCTGCTGACCGTACTGCGCCTGGTACAGGGCTTCGCGCTGGGCGGCGAGTGGGGCGGAGCCGTCCTGCTGGTGTCCGAGCACGGGGACGCGCGGCGGCGCGGCTTCTGGGCCTCGTGGCCGCAGACCGGCGCACCGGCCGGACAGCTCCTCGCCACCGGTGTGCTGTCGCTGCTCACGGCCGTCCTTTCGGACGCGGCGTTCGGGAGCTGGGGCTGGCGCATCCCCTTCCTGCTCTCCGGCGTCCTGGTGGTCGTCGGTCTGTGGATCCGGCTGTCCGTCGACGAGTCCCCCGTGTTCAAGCAGGCGTTGGCACAGGCCGAGGCCCGCAAGGCGGCCCGGGACGGTGCGGCCGAGAAGCTGCCGCTGGTCTCCGTGCTGCGCCACCACTGGCGCGACGTGCTGGTCGCGATGGGCGCCCGCATGGCGGAGAACATCAGCTACTACGTCATCACCGCGTTCATCCTCGTCTACGCCACCACCTCGGCGGGTGTCTCCAAGCAGACCGCCCTCAACTCGGTGCTGATCGCCTCGGCCGTGCACTTCGCGGTGATCCCCGCCTGGGGCGCCCTGTCGGACCGCGTCGGCCGGCGCCCGGTGTACCTGGTCGGCGCGGTCGGCGTCGGACTGTGGATGTTCCCCTTCTTCTCGCTCGTGGACACCGGCGGCTTCGGCAACCTGATCCTCGCGGTGACCGTCGGACTCGTCCTGCACGGCGCCATGTACGCGCCCCAGGCGGCCTTCTTCTCCGAGATGTTCGCGACCCGGATGCGGTACTCCGGTGCCTCCATCGGCGCCCAGTTCGCCTCCGTGGCGGCAGGCGCCCCGGCCCCGCTCATCGCCACCGCGCTGCTCTCCGACTACGGCAGCTCCACCCCGATCGCCCTCTACGTCATCGGCGCCGCCGTGCTGACGGTCATAGCCGTCGGTGTCGCCAAGGAGACCCGGCACCGGGACCTGTCCGACGTCGAGCCCGACGCGGAGCCGGAGCCCGCGCCCACCTCGGCCGCGGCGGACGCCCGGACCGCCTGAGCCACCGCCCCCTCCGACCGGCCCCCGTGCGCCCGTGCGCGCGGGGGTCACGGCCGCGTCGGCGCCGACAGCCGGTGCAGCCGCAGCGCGAGCTGTATCTCCAGCGCGCGGGCCGGGCTCTGCCAGTCCTCGCCGAGCAGGCGGCCCACCCGCTCCAGGCGCTGGGCGACGGTGTTCACATGGACGTGCAGCTCGTCCTTGGTGCGGGCCGGGCTCATCCCGCAGGCGAAGTAGGCGTCGAGGGTGCGCAGCAGATCGGTGCCCCGCCGGTCGTCGTAGTCGACCACCTGGCCGATGGTGCGGTCCACGAAACCCGCGATGTCCCGGTCACCGGCCAGGAGCAGCCCGAGGAACCCGAAGTCCTCGGCGGCGGCCCCGTCCCCCGAGCGGCCCAGGAGGCGCAGCGCGTCGAGGCAGCGCCGGCCCTCCTCGTAGGCGGCGGCCACCGCGTCCGGATGGACGGCGAGGTCACGGACCGGGGCGGAGGCGCCGACGGTCACCGCCTCGTGGACGGCTGTGCCGAGGTGCCCGGCGGTGCGGCGGGCCAGCTCGGTCGCCGTGTCCCCGGCGGCGAGGGGCAGCAGCAGGACGGTGCCGCCGTCGCGGGCGGCGGCCAGGCCGTGCCGCGTCGCGGCGAGGTGGGAGGCCGCGGACCACAGGCGCCTGCGGGCGGCCGCCTCCTGGTCGGCGTCGGCCGCGGGACCGTCGAGACGGGCTGCCAGCACGACGTGGGTGGCGTCGAGGTCGGCGTCGAGGCGGGCGGCCCGCTCGCGCAGCAGCCGCGGGTCCCGGTCCCGGGCGTCGAGCAGGTCGTCCAGGAGTTCGCCGCGCACCCGTTGTTCGGCCTCGGCGGCGGAACGTCTGGCCAGCAGGAGCAGCGAGGTGACCATCGCGGCGCGCTCCAGGGTGCGCTGGTCGACGGGGTCGAGCCCGGGGTGGCCGCGCAGCACGAGCGCGCCCAGGAGCTCTCCGCCGGCGGCGACGGCGGCGATCCAGTCGTCCCCGTGCCGTACGGCGTGGCCTTCGGCCCGGGACGCCTCCAGTGCCTCTGCGGGCGCGACCTCGGCGAACTCGACCGTGCCGTCGAGGATCTCGGAGACGGCCGCCGCCACGTCGTGCACCCCGCCGCCGCGCAGCACCAGTTCGGCGAGCCGGTCGTGGACGTCGGAGGCGCGCTCGATGACACCGCTGCGGTCCCGGATGATCTCGTTGGCCCGCTCCAGCTCGGTCAGCGCCGAACGGGTCTCGGTGAGCAGGTTCGCGGTGTCGATGGCGGCCGCGGCCAGCGCGGCGAAGGACCCGAGGAGGGCGATCTGCTCCCGCTCGAAGACCCGGGCCCGCCGGTCCGCCGCGAACAGCACGCCGATGACGTGGTCGCCCAGGGTCAGCGGCACGCCGAGGATGGCGACCAGGCCCTCGTCGCGTACGCCGGAGTCGATGGTGAGGGTGTGCTGGAAGCGGTCGTCCTTGAAGTAGTCGTCGGTGACGTAGGGGCGGGCGGTCTGGGCGACCAGTCCGCCGAGCCCCTCGCCCATCCCGAGCCGCAGCTGCTGGAAGCGGGCCGCGACCGAGCCCTCGGTGACCCGCATGTAGGTGTCGCCCCGCGCCGGGTCGTTCAGGCTGAGGTAGGCCACGTCCGTGCCGAGCAGGGAGCGGGCGCGCTGCACGATGGCCCGCAGCACCGCGTCCAGGTCCCGGAGGCCGGCCAGGTCGTGGGCGGTCTCGAACAGGGCGGACAGCTCGGCCTCCCGCCGGCGCCGTCCCTCCAGCTCGGAGCGCACGCGCAGCGCGACCGCCTTGGCCTCCTCGAGCGCGGCGATCCGCTCGGCGGGCCTGCCCTCGGCGCGGGCGATCAGCACCGGCTGCTCGTAGGCGTCGGCGGACGCTCCCCTGGCCAGCAGTTCGAGGAAGGGGGCCTCGGCACTGCCGGCGGGGCGCTCGGCACTGCCGATGGGGCGCTCGACGGACTGCGTGTGATCGCTGGACATGCCCACAGGATTGCTCATCGCACGCTCACCCCGTCAGGCCTGTGGAAAACTCCCGTCCGGTGCCGGTCAGTGCGCGGTCCAGCCGCCGTCGAGGACGAGTGATGTGCCGGTGACGAAGGACGCCTGCGGGCCGCACAGGTAGGCCACCGCCTCGGCGACCTCCTCCGGCTCGATGAGCCGCTTGAGTGCGCTGTCCTGGAGCAGCACCTCGGACACCACGCGCTCCTCGGGGATGCCGTGCGCCCGGGCCTGGTCGGCGATCTGCCGCTCCACCAGTGGGGTGCGCACATAGGCCGGGTTCACACAGTTCGAGGTCACACCGTGGGGGGCGCCTTCGAGGGCCGCGGTCTTGGACAGGCCCTCCAGCCCGTGCTTGGCGGCCACGTAGGCCGCCTTGTAGGCCGAGGCGCGCAGACCGTGCACCGAGGACACGTTGACGATCCGCCCCCAGCCCTGTCCGTACATGTGCGGCAGGGCGCCGCGGATCAGGCGGAACGGCGCCTCCAGCATCACGGTGAGCACCGTGTGGAACACCTCGGGCGGGAACTCCTCGATGGGGCGCACCAGTTGGAGGCCGGCGTTGTTGACGAGGACGTCGGTGCCGGCCGCGGCCTGCTCGGCGGCGTCCAGGTCGGTGAGGTCGAGGACCCGCGGCTCGACGGTGCCCGCCAGGCCCGCGGCACGTTCGGCGAGCGCCTCCAGACCGGCGGCGTCCCGGTCGACCGCTCTCACCTTGGCCCCGGCGGCGGCCAGCCGCAGCGCACAGGCGCCGCCGATGCCGCCGGCGGCGCCGGTGACGAGGGCGGTGCGACCGCCGAGGTCGAGCGTGGGGGCGTGGGGGCCCGGAAGGGCGCTGCTGCCGGTCATGTTTCGACCCTAGGCAGCGCCCCGAGCTGACCACATATGGTCAGGCCCCATACTTCACTCGGAAGTCGTGGGGTCGAACCATGTGGGTGCGTCCATCAACGCCTGCTTGATCCGCAGCATCCCGAACTCGCCCAGCTCCGGCAGGGCGTCCACCGCGAACCACCCCACCTCCAGCGACTCGTCGTCGTTGACCCGCGCCTCGCCGCCGAGGGCCCGGCAGCGGAACGTGATGTCCATGTACTGGCAGACGTCGCCGTTCTCGTAGGTCACGGGCGTGAGCGCCTGGACGACGATCACCCGCTCGACGGCGCAGCGCACGCCCGTCTCCTCCTCGACCTCCCGCACGGCACAGGCCGCGGGCTGCTCCCCCGGGTCCGGGATGCCGCCGATCAGCGACCACTCGCGAGTGTCCGAACGGCGGTTGAGCAGCACCCTGCCTTCCTCGTCGAGGACGACGGCGCTGACGCCGGGCAGCCAGAGGGGGTGGTGACCGATGGACGTCCGAAGGGTGCGGATGAAGTCAGGGGTAGCCATGGAGCGACCCTAACCGCCGCCGACGGCACCCCGGTGATCATCCGGAGGGCGCGGGACCGGCGTACGGTCACACGTCCTGGGCGCGACGCCGGCGCAGCCCCGAGCCGATCGCCCAGCCGAGCCCGCCCGCGGCGACCAGCACCAGGACCATCTCGGGCAGGATGCCGAGCCGGGTCGCCGGGGTCTGCGTCGAGCGCAGCGGCACCTTCTGCACCAGCGAGTCGGCCACGAACATGCCGGTCCTCTGGGTGATCCTTCCGTCCGGCATGATGATCGCGCTGACGCCGCTGGTCACCGGCACGGTGACGGTCCGGCTGTGCTCCACCGCGCGTACCCGGGACATGGCCAGCTGCTGGTAGGTCATCTCGCTGCGGTCGAAGGTCGCGTTGTTGCTCGGCACGGAGATGAGCTGCGCGCCGTCGGTCACCTCGGAGCGCACGGCCCAGTCGAAGGCGGCCTCGTAGCAGGTGACCAGTCCGACCTCGGCGTTGGCCATCCGGAAGACGCCCGGCTTCGTGCCCCGGCTGAAGTCCTGGCGGACCATGGAGGTCCAGTTCTTGTTGATCGCGCCGACGAGGGAGCGCAGCGGCAGGTACTCGCCGAACGGCTGGATCTGCCGCTTGTCGTAGGTGTCGGTGGGGCCCTTGACCGGGTCCCACAGGACCTGCTCGTTGTAGAGCCTGCCGTCCCGCTCGACGACGCCGCCGACGGAGATCGGCGCGTCGATGGCCTTGGCCGCCTGTCCGATGACCGAGGCCGCCTCCGCGTCGGTGTAGGGGTCGACGTCGGAGGAGTTCTCCGGCCACAGCACGATGTCCGGCTTCTCGATCCTGCCGGCCTTCACCTCGGCGGCCAGCCGCTCGGTCTCACGCGCGTGGTACTCGAGGACGGCCCGCCGCTGGGCGTTGAACTCCAGCCCCGCGCGCGGCACGTTGCCCTGGATGGCCGCGACGGTCACGGTGCCGTCCTCGGCCTTGTCGCTCACCAGCGTCCGGGCGGCGAACGCCCCGACGACCGGTACGGCCACGCTCAGCAGGGCCACGGCCGCGGCCGGGCGCCGTACGGCACCTGTCCCCCGCCGCTCCACGAGCAGCCGCATGACCTCGTACAGCCCGAAGCCGCACAGCACGACGGCGAAGCCCAGCACGGGCGTGCCGCCCACCGCGGCGAGCGGCAGGAAGACGCCGTCGGCCTGACCGAACGCGATCTTGCCCCAGGGGAATCCGTGGAACGGCGCACGCGCGCGTGCCGCTTCCCCGGCGATCCACACGGCGGCCGCCCACACCGGCGAGCCGGGCAGCTTGGAGACCGCGGCGACGCCCACGCCGACCAGCGCGACGAAGATCGCCTCGATCGCCACCAGGGCGAGCCAGGGCCCTGGGCCGACCTCGACGCCGGTCCACACGAGGAGCGGCAGCAGGAAACCCAGGCCGAAGAGATAGCCGAGACCGAACGCCGCCTTCCAGCCGCGCCCCCGCAGCACCCAGCCGAGGACGGCGAAGGCGGGCAGGGCCAGCCACCACAGGGTGCGGGGCGGGAAACTGACGTAGAGCAGCACTCCGGAGAGCGCCGCTGCGGCGGCCGGGACGAGGCGGCGGAGCCGGACGGCCCAGCGGGAGGCGGGCGCGGACTGCGGTTCCAGCCGGTCCGACTCGTCCACGGAAGTTGCGGTGACGGTCACTCCGGGAGTGTACGGCGGTTGACCTCGGCGTCCACAGCGCGGTCCGCCCGCCGAGCACGGCCCCGGGCACCCGCCCGGGCCGCGTGATCCCGCACAACTCGTCCACAAATCGCCCATCAGCGGTTACGGTGTGCCGGAGTCCTCGCCGTACGGGCCGAGCGCGTACGGCCGGCGGGGGCCACAGGTCGGGGGACCGGCGTTTCGGGG
>NZ_LJBR01000450.1 GCF_001282115.1 Streptomyces sp. NRRL B-24085
CACCCGCACAAGAACCCGGCTCAACCGCCGGAGGCCCCCGCTCCCAACGCCCCCCGCTGCGGCCGAATCCCCGCCGGCACCGCACGCGCGCGTGCCGGCGTGCCCGTCCAGCACGTCCCCCGCCGCGCCAGCAACCGCCCCAGCCACAGTTCCAGCGAGACCAGGTCCGCCAGTCCGTCCAACGGCAGCGGCTCACCCTCCGCCGCCGCCCGCAGCGCCTTGCGCACCACCCGGGCCTCGACCAGCCCCGCCTGCGCCAGCAACGGCGTCCCGAACAGGGACATCAGCGAGTCCGCCGCCACCCGCAGCCCGGTACGGGTCGCCGCGGCCGAGGAGGCGTGGGACGGCGCGCCCCAGCCCGGCGGGAGGTCGGAGACGCCCGCGCCCTCCAGGACCGTACGGAGGATCTCCGCGCGGGCCCCCGGCCGGACGCGCAGCGCCTCGGGCAGGGCGCGGCAGGCCCGCACCACCTGGTTGTCCAGGAAGGGCGCGTGCAGCCGCTGGGAGCGGATCTCCACGGCCTGCTCCAGGACCCGCAGGTCGGACGCGTGACGGGCGAGCGCCGCACGCGCGCGGAAGTCGCCGGGGTGCTGCCCGGGACCCACCCCGGAGCGCTGCGTGGCCCCTTGCAGGCGAACCGATACTTCAGCCAGCGCCTCCCCCGTCAGCCACCGCGCCGCGGGTCCCGGTCTGGCCCAGGTGAGCGCCGCGAGGGACGCCCCCGCCGCACCCCCGGGCTCGTCGAAGCGCTGGTGCATGAGCCGGTCGGCCAGCATCTCCAGACCGACCCGGTACGGCGTGCGGGCCAGTTTCCGCGCGGCGCCGTACACGCGCGCGGGGACGAGCACGGAACCGTCCGCCTTGGTCAGGGCGGCCACGGGCCGGACCAGGTGGCGCCGCTTGCGGTCCATGAGCAGGTCGGCGAGGCGCGCCGGGTGGGCGTCGAGCACCTGCCGGGCCCCGTACCCGGTGAAGTGGTCGGCGCTGCCGGCTGCGAGCCGGGCCCGGTGCCGCGCCGCCGTCACCAGGCACGGCCCGGGTTCGTCGGTCAGGGGCCCGTCCAGTTCGGCGTACGGGAGTGTCTCCTCGCCGCCGGTCACCACCACGTGGTGCAGCCGGGGATTGGCCGCGAGCGTCCCGGCCCGCTCCACCTCGGCCTCCCGCCCGCGCACGGCGAGGTCGTTGAAGGTGACCGCGAGCAGCCGCTCACCGGCCCCGGTGCCGTGTCCGAGGACGGTTCCCGGCATCCCCGGCAGCCCGGCGGCGAGCAGCGCGAGCGTCCCGGACGCGGGCCCCCCGGACAGGTCGGCCCCGATCCCCGGCACCGGCATCCCGCGCGCGGCACGCCGTTCGGCGGGCCCCATGCCGGGCACCGGGCCGGGGTCGATGTCGGGCACGTGCCGGGGCGCGGACAGCCGGGCGCGGACCGCCTCGACGAGCGCGTCCCGCACGGCGTTGACCGCGCTGTCCGGGTCGGCGGAGGGCGCGGCGACCGCGAGGGAGGCGACGGGTTCGTAGCCGGCGATCTCACGGGCGCCGTTGCGCAGGATCAGCGCGTGCCCCGGCGGAATGCGCCGTACGCCCTCGTAGGGAGTGGAGTCGTGGAGGGCGGCCGGTACGTCGGGGGCGGCGAGCAGCGCGGCGAGGTGTCCGAAGTCGAGGTTGGCCTCGATGAGGTCGGCGAGGGGCAGGGCCGCGGTCGCGTAGGCCGTGCCGCCGGCCCAGGGCGTGTAGAACACCGGCCGGGCGCCCGCCAGATCGCCGCCGACGGTGATCCGGCGGCCCACCTGGACCACCGCCGTGTACGCGCCCGACCAGGCCGTCAGATGCCGAAGTGCCCCTCCGCGCGCGGCGAGCAGTCCGATCCGGAGCTGTTCGTCGGAGGCCCCGCAGGTGCCGAGGACCGCGATCCGGGTCTGCGCGTCGACCGTGACCACGCGCACCTCGTCCGGGCGCCAGTCGCCGACCGCCCACAGTGGGTCCGGGTCGCCCCACAGGAGGTGCGAACCCACCGGGTGCACGGTCTCGCCGTCGCTTCCGGTGGCTCCCGCCGTCCCGATCCCGGAGACACCCGCGGCGGTGCTGCTCCATCCCACCAACCACCGCATCGACGCCTCCACAGGCTGTGGACAACCAGTGCACCGTTCGAACCGGTCACCATGCTGCCATGAAGGAAGCGTGCCGGAGGGCCGGTGGGGCCGCTCGGGATGCGGGGAACGCGCCCCCGGGAACACCCGCGTACGCCTGTGAACAGGCCTGCTGGGCAAGGAGCGTGCGACGTGAATGCGCCCCCGATACGCTCCCCAAAAACGCCTAACGCGCCCTCAACTGCCATGGTGGGAGGGCTGATCACCCGTAGGGGGGAGGGTCGGTTTTCGGCCAAATCGGCGACCTGGGGACAGGCTTGCGCACGCTCCGTACACAACCCGCGCGCCGCACGACAGGCGCGCAGCCCGGGAGACGCCACTTCGCCCCCCGGGCCGGTCCGCCGCCCGCGGGGATGGAGGCGGCGGTGTCCCCCAGCCCACTGGATCCAGTACAGCGGGCCGACCCACGCACCATCCATGGAAGCGCTCCCCCGGTGGCCGGAGAAGAGCGCACGGACGGGCGCACGGCCACACATCGGGAGCACGACGCAACTGCGCGTATCGGACCCGCACTTCAGTACGGACCACAATCCCGCCATCCGGAACAATGCCCCTTAACGCTTGGGATGCGGCGAACTACGCTGGGTTTACGAATGCCGCGTGGTTATGCCAGCGCGGCAGCCGTCTGTGTCGAGGGGTGGCGCATGTCCAGGGAGCAACGCGGGCCGAACGAAAAACTCGGCGCCGTTCTCGCCCTCGCGGGAATCAGCAACGCAGGACTCGCGCGTCGCGTCAACGATCTTGGCGCTCAACGCGGGTTGACTCTTCGCTACGACAAGACGTCGGTGGCGCGCTGGGTGTCGAAGGGGATGGTGCCGCAGGGTGCGGCTCCGCACCTCATCGCCGCCGCCATCGGCCAGAAGCTCGGCCGCCCGGTGCCGCTCCACGAGATCGGCCTGGCGGACGCGGATCCCGCGCCGGAGGTGGGCCTCGCCTTCCCCAGGGACGTCGGCCAGGCCGTCAGGTCGGCCACGGAGCTCTACCGCCTGGACCTCGCCGGGCGCCGGTCCGGCGCGGGCGGCATCTGGCAGTCGCTCGCCGGCTCCTTCGCAGTGAGCGCATACGCAACGCCCGCCTCGCGATGGCTGATAACCCCGGCCGACAGCTCGGTCGCGCGGGAGGTGAACTCCGCGGAAGCCTCCGGCGCACCGCTCAAAGTCGGCCACAGCGACGTGCAGAAGCTGCGGGAGGCCGCCGAGGACGCCAGGCGCTGGGACTCCAAGTACGGAGGCGGCGACTGGCGTTCGTCCATGGTGCCGGAGTGCTTACGGGTGGAGGCGGCACCGCTGCTGCTCGGCTCGTACTCCGACGAGGTGGGCCGGGCCCTGTTCGGCGCCTCCGCCGAACTCACCCGGCTCGCGGGCTGGATGGCCTTCGACACCGGCCAGCAGGAGGCGGCGCAGCGTTACTACATCCAGGCGCTGCGGCTGGCCCGCGCGGCCGCCGACGTCCCCCTCGGGGGCTACGTGCTGGCGTCGATGTCGCTCCAGGCGACCTACCGGGGCTTCGGCGACGAGGGCGTCGACCTCGCGCAGGCCGCGCTGGAGCGGAACCGGGGGCTGGCGACGGCCCGCACCATGAGCTTCTTCCGGCTCGTCGAGGCGCGGGCACACGCGCGTGCCGGCGACGCGGCCGCGGCCGGAGCGGCGCTCAAGGCGGCCGAGGGGTGGCTGGAGCGGTCCCGGGACGGGGACAACGACCCGTCGTGGCTCGGCTTCTACTCCTACGACCGCTTCGCCGCCGACGCGGCCGAGTGCTACCGCGACCTGAAGGCCCCGCGCCAGGTCCGCCGCTTCACCGAGCAGGCGCTGTCGAAGCCGACGGAGGAGTTCGTACGCTCGCACGGGCTGCGGCTCGTGGTCTCCGCGGTCGCCGAGCTCGAGTCGGGCAATCTCGACGCGGCGTGCGAGCAGGGCGTGCGGGCGGTGGAGGTCGCGGGGCGCATCTCCTCGGCCCGCACCACCGAGTACGTGAAGGACCTGCTGCACCGGCTGGAGCCGTACGGGGACGAGCCCCGGGTGGTGGAGCTCAGGGAGCGGGCCCGGCCGCTGCTGATGGCTCCGGCGTGAGGCCCGGACGGCGGCGCCGCCTCCCGCGTTTGAAGTGACTGTCAGTGGTGCAGTGCACTATCGGGGGTGGGAGGTGGTGCAGGTGCTGTCCGGGATCGCTTACGACTGCGATGTGCTCGTGGTCGGTGGGGGCATCGTCGGGTTGTCCACGGCGTACGCGATCACGCGCAGCGCGCCCGGCACCCGGGTCGTGGTGCTGGAGAAGGAGGCCGGGCCCGCCCGGCATCAGACCGGGCGCAACAGCGGGGTGATCCACAGCGGGATCTACTACCGCCCGGGCTCGCTCAAGGCGCGGTACGCCGTGCGCGGGGCCGCCGAGATGGTGAAGTTCTGCGCGGAGTACGGCATCGCCCACGCCGTCACCGGCAAGCTGATCGTCGCCACCGAGCGGAGCGAGCTGCCGCGGCTGCACGGCCTGGTCCAGCGCGGCCGGGAGAACGGCATTCCGGTGCGGGAGCTGGGCGCCGCCCAGATCGCGGAGTACGAGCCCGAGGTGGAGGGCCTCGCCGCCATACACGTCGGAACCACGGGGATCTGCGACTTCGTCGGGGTCGCCCGGCAGTTGGCCGAGGCCTCGGGCGCGGAGATCCGCTACGGCGCCGAGGTGCGGCGGATCGACCGGCGCCCGGAACGCGGGGTCGCCGTCCTCACGGGCACCGGGGACGTCGTACGCGCGCGGGTGCTGGTGAACTGCGCCGGGCTGCACTGCGACGAGGTGGCGCGGTTGACCGGGGACGACCCCGGGATGCGGATCGTGCCGTTCCGGGGCGAGTACTACTCCCTCGCGCGGCCCGAGCTGGTGCGGGGCCTGGTGTATCCGGTGCCGGACCCGGCGTTCCCGTTCCTCGGGGTGCATCTCACGCGCGGGATCGACGGAGGGGTGCACATCGGCCCCAACGCGGTGCCGGCCCTGGCCCGGGAGGGGTACGACTGGGGGACCGTACGGCCCCGGGAGCTCGGCGCGACCCTGGCGTGGCCCGGGTCCTGGCAGATAGCCCGGCGGCACTGGCGGTACGGCACGGGGGAGCTGCGGCGCTCGGTGTCCCGCAGGGCGTTCACCACGGCGGTCCGGAGACTGCTGCCCGCCGTCACACCGGACGATCTGGTCCCCGCGGCCGCCGGAGTACGCGCACAGGCGGTCCTCCGGGACGGGACGCTGGTGGACGACTTCCTGATCCGCGAGGGAGCGAGGACGGTCCACGTCCTGAACGCCCCCTCCCCCGCGGCGACCGCATCCCTGCCGATCGGCCGGGAGGTGGCCAGACGCGCCCTGGAGACCCTGCGCTCAGCGTGAGAAGCCGGACGGCTTGGCGACCGGGGCCAGCCAGGACCAGGCGCCACGGGCCCCGCCTCCAAGGCTGAGGGCCCAGGGATAGGGCTCCGGGATGGGGGTCCGGGATCCGGGCGAGGCGTCGGCATCCGGGGCCAGGGCCGGGAGTACCGGCTCCCAGCACCGGCCACCCGCTCCGGAGACCGGCCATCGAGCACCGGCCTCGGGCCGCAACCACCAGACACCATGCACTGGCCCCGGGCACCGGCCACCAGCCGCCGACCACCGACCACCCGCTCCAGACACCCACCACCGAGCGCCGCCCCCCCAGCACCAGGCACCAGGCACCGGCCACCGAACACCGACCACCCACCACCGACCACAACCACCGGCCCCAGAACCCACCCCCGGACATCGC
>NZ_LJBR01000451.1 GCF_001282115.1 Streptomyces sp. NRRL B-24085
ACGAGGAGGTCGTAGGGGGAGGGGGAGGCCGGCCCCCGGGGCCTCGTGCGCCCGGCCTCCCCCTCCCCCTACGACCTCCTCGTCCTCGCCGCCGACCGCCCCGAGTCCCTGCGGCGCTGGACCAACCGGGCGTGTCTGGCGGCCGGGGTGCCGTGGGTCGACGCCGGGTACCGGGGGCCGCTGGTGACCGCCGGGGTGTACGTGCCGGGGCGGGGCGCCTGCTGGGAGTGTCTGCGGGACGGGGAGATCGCCCGGCGGGACCTGCGGCTCGGGCCGGGGCAGGACCCGGAGGACGCCTCGCCGCGGATGCCGTGGAACCCGGCGAGCGCCGTAACCGCCGGGCTCTCGGGAGCGCTGCTCGCACATGCCGCCCTCGCCCTGCTGACCGGGGTCCCCGCGATGGAGCCGGGCTTCCGCTTCGGCGTGAACCTCATGCTCCCCGGCGACCCGGTCCACCAGCGCACACCGCGGCACCCGGACTGCCCGGCGTGCGGGGAGCGTGCGTGAACCGGGTACGGCTGCACGCGCTGGACTCCCGCCCCGACGGCGACGAGTGGATCGTGGGCCGCCGGACCACCGGCCGGTTCGTCGCCCTGCCCGAGGTGGGCAAGCAGGCCCTCGACCTGCTCGGCGAGGGCCTGACCCCGGCCGAGGTCGGCGCCCGGCTCCGGGACCGGACCGGTGACGACATCGACGTACCGGACTTCGTGGCGGCGCTGGTGGACCTCGGGTTCGTCGCGGAGGTCGACGGCCGTGCGATCGAGCAGGAACCGCCGCCGACACCGACGCTGGCGCGGATACGGCCCCGTCATGTGCGCTGGCTGCTGAGTCCCGCCGTCCCCGTGGCCGTCGCCCTGCTGATCACGGTCACCCTGTGCACCCGGCCGCCCGTGCCGCTCGACTACCGCACGCTGCTGTGGAGTTCGCACGGCAGCGCGGTCCTCGCCCTCGGCGCGGCCGTCGGCTGGAGCCTGCTGCTGCTCCACGAGTGCGCCCATCTGCTGACCGCCCGGGCCACCGGTGTGGCGGGGCGGATGCGGCTCGGCACGCGGCTCCAGTTCCTGGTCATGCAGACGGACATCAGCGGGATCGAACTCGCCCCGAGACGGCACCGGTTGACCGCCTACCTCGCCGGCATCGCGACCAACCTGACGGCCGCGTCCCTGGCCGCCCTCGCCGCGGGCGCCACGAGCGGCACACCCCGCCGTGTCCTCGCCGCGGTGGCGCTGCTCGCCCTGCTCCCCCTCCCGTTCCAGCTCATGGTCTTCATGCGCACGGACCTGTACTTCGTCCTCCAGGACCTCACCCGCTGCCGCGACCTGTTCGGGGACGGGGTGGCGTACACGAGATACCGGGCCCGGCGTCTGCTGCGGCGCACCGGGGAGGCGGACCCCAGTCTCGGACTGCCCGCGCACGAACGGCGGGCCGTGCGCGCGTACAGCGTGGTGCTGGTCCTCGGCACCACGCTGTGTCTCGCGTTCTTCGCGGCCGTCACCCTGCCCGCCGACCTGACCCTGTTCGCCCGCGCCCTGGTCAAGTCGGTTGCGGGGCAGTCCGCTTGGGAACGGCTGGACGGGATCGCCGTCGTCGTCACGCTCGGCGGGCTGCACGCCCTGTGGCTGCGCACCTGGTGGCGGGGGAGCAGGTGGCGGCGGCGGTGAAGGACTCAGACGGACACCATCCCGCCCGTCGCGTTGACGAACGTGCCGGTGATGCCGCCCGCGTGGTCGGAGGCGAGGAACACCGCGGTGGCGGCGACCTCGGCGAGGGTGGGATTGCGGCGGGTCATGCGCATCCCCGCGAGGTGGTCGACGATGCCCTGGACGGCACTCTCGTCGATGGCCGGGTTGACCGCGGAGAGCTTCTCCACGGTGAAGGTCTCCGGCACCCCGGCCACCCACAGCCCCACCGCCCGCACCCCGCGCGGCCCCAGTTCGATCGCCAGGTTGCGCACGAGGGTGTCGATCGCCCCGTCCGCGGGACCGGTGCCGCCCATCATCGGACTGCCGTGCGCGGAACCGCTGTTGAGGGCGATGATCACACCGGAGCCGCGCGCGGCCATCCGGCGTCCGGCAGCGCGAGCGGTGAGGAAGTTGGCGCGCAGACCGTCGGCGACCGGCCGCATGAAGTCGTCGACCGCCATGTCGGTCAGCGGCGCGCCCTGCACATCGCCGCGGGTGACCAGGTTGACGGAGATGTCGATGTCCCCGACCTGCTCCGCGTGCGCCTCCACGGCCGCCTCGTCCAGCGCGTCCACGACCGCGACCTCGGCGTCCTTGATGTCGGCGGCCACCGCCTCCAGGGACGCACGGGTGCGGCCGACGAGGTGGACCCGCGCGCCCTGCTCGGCGAAGGCGCGGGCGACGGCCCCGCCGATGGAACCGCCGGCGCCGTAGACGATCGCGGTCTTGTCGGTGAGCAGCATGGTGAACTCCTTGGAAGGTGTTTCGTACGTGACATCCATGCAGACGTACGACTCCCCGGACGCTCATCGGTGGGGACACCGCTGCCCGGTCGTCACAGCCGCGGGGGCAGCCCGAACGCGGCGAAGAGGTGCGGCTCGAAGGAGGTGATCTCCGCGATGCGGTCGCCGCGGCCCTGGTCGCCGAAGCGCAGGACGTCCAGCACCTGGGCACGGAAGACGCTGGTCCCGGGCCTGCGGACGTAGTTCGCCGCCGCGAGCTGGCCGTTGGCCCGGGTGGGCAGGCTGCGCCAGTGCCCGAGGAACATGGGGGAGACGGGATCGAGACTGACCCGCACGAAGTCGATGATCGCGTCCCGGCCGACGAACCAGAAGGGGTTCGGCGGCATGGTGAGGGTGACGTCCTCGGTGAGCAGCGCGGCCATCGCGTCGAAGTCGAGGCGTCCGACGGCGGCCATGTACCGGTCCAGCACCGCCTGTTGGTCCTCCGTGGGCACGGTGGCCCGCCAGTCCGAGCGCTCCCGGGGCAGGTGTTCGCGCAGGGTGGGCCGGGCCCGCTGGAGCGCGCTGTTGACGGAGGCCACGCTGGTCTCCAGGGCCGCGGCGGTCTCGGCGGCCGTCAGCCCGAGGGCGTCGCGCAGGACCAGTGCGGCCCGCTGGCGCGGGGGCAGGTGCTGGATCGCGGCGAGGAGGACGAGCTCCAGGGTCTCGCGGGACACCGCGGCGGACTCGGGCTGCTCCTGCTCCTCGGCGAGGGGCATCTCGTCGTCGGGATAGGGCTGCAACCAGGTGATACGGGCGGGCGGCTCCCCCTCGCCGTGGTTCATCCCGGGCACCGGTTCGTAGCGCTGCGGGCGGCGCGCGGTGCGCCGCAGCAGGTCCAGGCTGGTGTTGGTGGCGATCCGGTACAGCCAGGTCCGCGCGCTCGCCCGCCCCTGGAAGCCGTCCCGCGCCCGCCAGGCCCGCAGGAAGGTCTCCTGCACGAGGTCCTCGGCCTCGTCGTACGACCCCGTCATGCGGTAGCAGTGCACCTGGATCTCACGCCGGTACTGCTCGGTGAGGGCCGCGAAGTCGGACTCGGTGAGGGGAGCGGCTTCGGTGCGTTGCGTCACGGGAGCGGCCGTTACGGAATCCCCGTCGCCCCGGGCGTCCCCGGCCTCCCTGGTGTCCCCGGCCTCCCCGGCGTCCTGGGTGGTGTCGCGCACCGTGCGTGCCACCCGCCTCAACCGGGCGACGGACTCCGACAGTTCGGACACGGTCGAGTAGAGGGCGTCCGCCGGCTGGGGCGCCAGCCGCAGGGCCTGCCGCCCGATGTCGTCGATGAGCCCCTGCACGGTGAGGCCCTGCGGCTGCCGTCGTTCCCGGTAGGCCTTCTGCCGGCAGGCGGCGGAGCAGTAGACGGAGCCGCGTCCGGTACGACCGGCTCGCGCGGGGAGCGACTTCCCGCACACCGCGCAGACGTCTGTGGCCACGTGCGCCTCCGGGAGTTTCGTAACACGGGATCGGAGTGACGGTACAACGCCACCGCGGGACACGCGCCCCTACCGGCGAAGCGCGACCGGCGCCGGGTCCGCCGACACCTCGCGGTGCCCCCACCCCGCGGAACCGAACGACGGCCGCACGGGCGGCCGTACCCCCGACTGCCCCGCCACCGTCGCCCCGAAGGCCAGCGCCATCCCCGCGAGCTGCACCGGCGTGAGCGCCTGCCCGATCGCCGCCCAGCCGACGACCGCGGCGGTCAGGGGGGACAGCGGTCCGAGGAAGGTGACCTGGGTGGCGGTGAGGCGGCCGATGCCGCGGAACCAGAGCCAGTACGCCACCGCCGTGTTGGCGAGGGCGAGGTAGAGGTAGCCGCCGACCGCGGGCCCGTCGAGCGCGGGCGGGGCGCCCTCGACGACGAGGGCGAGCGGTGCGATGAGCAGGCCGCCCGCGGTGAGCTGCCAGGCGGTGAGCGCGAGCGGGCCGACGCCGTCGGGGCGGCCCCAGCGCTTGGTCAGCACGGTGCCGACGGACATCGAGGCGGTGGCCGCGAGCGCCGCCAGCACGCCGAGGAGGTCGAGGGCCCCGGCGGCCTTGAGCACGACGAGACTGACGCCGAACGCGGCCACAAGGCTGGTCAGCACGCTCCGGGTGGTCGGCCGCTGTCCCAGCAGCAGGGCCGACAGCCCGACGACGATCAGCGGCCCCACCGACCCGACCACCGCGGCCATCCCACCCGGCAGCCGGTACGCCGACAGGAACAGCAGCGGGAAGAAGGCCCCGATGTTCAGGGCCCCGAGCACCGCCGCCTTCCCCCACCAGACACCTCGTGGCAGCACCCGTGCGAGGGCGAGCAGGACGAGCCCCGCGGGCAGCGCGCGCATCATGCCGGTGAACAGGGGCCGGTCGGCCGGGAGGAACTCGGTGGTGACGGCGTAGGTGGTGCCCCAGGAGACGGGGGCGAGGGCGGTGAGAAGGACGGTGGCGGGACGGTTGATGTTCGACTTCCCCATGACTGCGACTCCCCCTGTGATTAGCTTGCGTAAAAGTAGCTTACTCCTAAGCTACTTTTACGCAAGCCACTTTCTTGCGGCCGAGCCGGTGCCCCGCCGATACTCGGCACATGAGTGCACAGCGCAAGGACGCCGTCGACGCGATCATCGAGCAGTGGGCGGCCGTACGGCCCGACCTCGACACCAGGGCCATGGAGGTCTTCGGACGCGTCTACCGCCTCTCCCGCGCCATGGGCGACCGCGTGGAGAAGGCGTACGCCCCCTACGGCATCTCCCGCGGCGAGTTCGACGTCCTCGCCACGCTCCGCCGCGCCGGGGAGCCGTACACCCTCTCCCCCCGCCGGCTCTCCTCGACGCTGATGCTGACGACGGGCGGCATGACGGGCCGCCTCGACCGGCTCGAACGCGCCGGCCTGCTCCGCCGCTCCCCCGACCCCCACGACCGGCGCGGCCTCCAGGTGACCCTGACCGACAAGGGGTTGAACGTCATCGACGAGGCGGTGGGAGCGGGCCTGACCGTCCAGACGGACGCCCTGTCCGCCCTCGACGACGAAGAGGCGGGCCAACTGGCGGACCTGCTGCGTAAGTTGCTGGAAGGGACACAGAACTCCCCGGAGTGACCCCGGCCCCTCGGTCCCACCTTGGGGAAGGCGTTCCGGTTCAGCCCACGTGCGCGGCGAGCGCCGCCTCGATGTCCCGCGGTGTCGCCTCCTCCATCGCCCAGCCCACGTATCCGTCGGGGCGTACCAGAACGGTTGTCCGGCGGGAGGTCGCCCAGCGTTCCACGGCGAGGCGGTCCTTGTGGGTGTCCCGGGTGTCGTGGGCCCCGGGCTCGGGGGTGATCAGGACGAAGCGGCCGCCGCGCAGGGACTCGTGGAGGCGGCCGCCGTCCGCGAAGGCCACGTCGGGGACCCGGGTGCCCGTCAGGGGGTGGGCCGAGCGCGGCGCGGGGTACTTGTAGCCGATCCCGGTGAGCTGGCCGAGCATCCTGCGGCGGGCTGGGCCGACGTGGTCGAGGACGGTGGTGAGGGCGGTGCGCAGGGCCAGTTCCCAGGGGCGCCTGGCCATCGCGAGGCGGACGATGCCGCCGCTGCTGCGGAGGACGGCCCTGCCGACGGGGTGGCGTTCGGACTGGTAGGTGTCCAGGAGCTCGGGGCCCGCGTGGCCGCCCGTCACCTGGGCCAGTTTCCAGCTCAGGTTCGCCGCGTCCTGGAGGCCGGTGTTCATGCCCTGGCCGCCGGCCGGGGTGTGGACGTGGGCGGCGTCGCCGGCCAGGAAGACCCGGCCCACCCGGTAGGCGGGGGCCTGGCGTTCGTCGCTGTGGAAGCGGGACATCCAGCGGGCGTCGTGCATCCCGAAGTCGCGGCCCAGGGCGAGACGGGTGACCTCCTTGATCTCGTCGAGGTCGAGGGGCTCGCTGTCGGGGACGTCACGGGCGCGGTTCCAGGCGATGACCCGGTGGTAGCCGTCGCCGAAGGGGGCGATGAAGGCGAAGGCGTCCCCCACGGCGTTGACGGTGAGCAGGGTCTCGGGCTGCTCGGCGAGGCGGACGTCCGCCAGGACCACCGAGCGGATCACCGAGTGGCCGGGGAAGGGCAGCCCGATCGCGGAGCGCACGGCACTGCGCATGCCGTCGGCCCCCACGACGTAGTCGGCACGCAGGGACTCCGTGGCCCCGCCCGGCCCCTCGACCCGCACCGTCACGCCGTTCCCGTCCTGGGACAGGCCCGTCACCTCGCTCTCGTACCGGAAGTCGACGCCCGCCTCCACGGCACGCCGCTCCAGGGCCTTCTCGACCTCGTACTGCGGCAGGACCAGCAGGTGACGGAAGCGGGAGGGGAGGGTGTCCAGGCCGAGGGTGAGGTCGCCGAACAGGCGCAGTCGGTCCAGGCGCTGCCCCACCGCCTCCAGGCCGTCGGCGAGACCGCGGGCGTCGAGCTGTTCGAGGGTGCGGGCGTGCAGGACGAAGGCGCGGGAGAGGTTGCTGATCCGGTGCGGCCGCTTCTCGACGACGGTGACGGGGACGCCGGCGCCGGCCAGGTCACCGGCCAGGAGCAGGCCGGTGGGACCGGAACCGACGACGATCACGGGGGTGCCGTTCTCCGAGGTGCCGTTCATGGTGGCCTCCTGTTGCCAACGCTTGTTTGCCAACGCCTGTTGACGAAGGTAGCGGCACCCCCTCCCGCCGTCAACACTTGTTGGCCAACATGTGTTGACCTACGATCGTCGGCATGAACGAGACCCCCCGTCGCCGCTCCGACAGCACCCGCACCGCGATCCTCACCGCGGCCCGCGAGCGTTTCGCCGCCGACGGGTACGAACGCGCCACCATCCGCGCCATCGCCAAGGACGCGAGCATCGACCCCTCGATGGTCATGCGCTACTACGGCAGCAAGGAGGGCCTGTTCGCGGCGGTCGTGGCCGTCGACCTGAAGCTGCCGGACCTCGCCGCGCTGCCCCGGCACGACGTCGGCCGGGTGCTGGTGTCGCACTTCCTCACCATGTGGGAGCAGAACGAGGTGCTCACCGCCCTGCTCCGGGTCGGTGTGACCAACCCGGCCGGGGCCGAGCGCACCCAGGGCGTCTTCCGGGACCAGTTGCTGCCGGTGGCCCGCCAGGTGTGCCCGGACCCCGAGCAGGCCGCGGTGCGGGCGGGGCTGATGGCGACGCAATTGCTCGGGCTCGGGCTCACCCGGTACGTGCTGCGGTTCCCGCCGGTCGTCGCGCTGACCCGCGAGGAGGTCGTGGCGTGGCTGGCGCCGACCCTCCAGCGGTACCTCACCGCGCCCAGCCCCTGAGAACGCGCGAGGGCGCCGACCTCGCCCACGCGCGCCTGACGGGCGTACGTGCGGCGGGGTCGACGCCCCGGAGAGGCGCGGTCAGCGCCCCGAAGAAGTGGGGTCAGCGCCCCGGAGGAGCAGAGGTCAGGCCTTGGATCCGGCCTCGGCCTCGGCCTCGGCGGGCTTGGTCCTGATGTTGCGGCTGGTCACCCGGTGCTCTTCCTTGGACTTGTCCAGGACCACCACCAGGCCGGCGATGACCGCGAACAGCACGAGCGGGGCCACGACGAACAGACCCAGCGTCTCGATGACGCTCAGGCCCGTGCCGGGGTCGTCGCCGTCGTCGCGGGACAGCGCGGAGGCGGGGGACGACATGAGCAGCATCATCAGCGTCGTACCGGCCACCAGGGCGCCGGCGCGCAGGGCGTTCTTCTTGTCCACGGAGCCAAAGTATCCAACGCCGGTTATGGCCGCGCGTCCGGGGTGCCGTATGAGGCGCCCCCGGTCGTGCGGGCGCCCGCTCTCACAACGCCCGCAAGCACGCCCACGACGCCCCGCAAGCGCCCCTTCCGCGCCCCGCAAGCTCCCCGTCAGCGGCCCGCGGCACCCCTACGGCGCCCGCAGCACCTCCACCAGCGCGTGCAGCCGGGCCGATCCCGCCAGGTCCTCCAGGGTCACCACCCGCCCCTCGCCGTCCGCGATCGGCAACCGCCAGTTCGGGTACTGGTCCCACGTCCCGGGCAGGTTCTGCGGCCGGCGGTCCCCCACCGCGTCCGGCAGCCAGACCCCCACCATGCGGGCCGGGGTGTTCAGCAGGTACCGGTGGACGGCCTGGATCTGCGCCTCCTCGGCGGAGGGGTCGGCGCCGCCGCCCGTGCCGTGCAGCATTCCGAGCCGGGCCAGCAGCTCCAGCCACTCCCCGGTGTCCGCCGCGGCCTCCGCGCGTTCCTCCTCCAGCGGCCGGGTCAGCAGGCCGAGGCTGTCCCGCAGTTCGACGTGCTCCCCGGTGAGGCGGGAGGCGGTGGGCGGCAGGTCGTGCGTGGTCGCGGTCGCCAGGCAGTCGGCGCGCCAGCGCTCGGGCGGCAGCGGGCGCCCGTCGCCCTCCCAGTCCCGCTCGAACCACAGCACCGACGTCCCCAGCACCCCCCGTTCGCGCAGCGCCTCCCGCACCCCGGGCTCGACCGTGCCGAGGTCCTCGCCGATCACCACCGCCCCGGCGCGCGAGGCCTCCAGGACGAGCACGGCGAGCATCGCCTCGGCGTCGTAGCGGACGTAGGTGCCCTCCGTGGGCGGGTGTCCCTGGGGGACCCACCACAGCCGGAACAGGCCCATGACGTGGTCGATGCGCAGTGCGCCGGCGTACCGGAACAGGGCCCGCAGCAGTTGCCGGTAGGGCGCGTAGCCCGACTCCGCGAGCCGGTCCGGGCGCCACGGCGGCAGTCCCCAGTCCTGGCCGCGGGCGTTGAAGGCGTCCGGGGGCGCCCCTACGGACATCCCGGCCGCGAAGTACGCCTGCTGGGCCCACGCGTCCGCGCCCTCGGGATGCACGCCCACCGCGAGGTCGTGGACGACGCCGACCGGCATCCCCGCCTCCCGCGCGGTGCGCTGCGCGGCGCCGAGCTGGCTCTCGGTGAGCCAGGCGAGGCGGCAGTGGAAGTCGACGCGGTCCATCAGCTCACGGCGGGCGCGGGCCGTCTCGGCGGAGCGCGGGTCGCGCAGGCCGGGGGGCCAGCCGCGCCAGTCCGAGCCGTGCGCCTCGGCCAGCGCGCACCAGGTCGCGTGGTCCTCCAGGGCCTGGCCGCCCTCGGCGAGGTAGTCGGCGTAGGCGGCGCGGCGGCCGGGTCCGAGCGGGACCTCGCGGACGAGTTCGAGCGCCTCCCGCTTCAGTTCCCACACCGCGTCCCGGTCGATCAGCGCGCCCTTGTCCAGCACGGACGCCCGCAGCCGCTCGGCCCACTCGCGCAGGGTCCGCAGCCGCTCGGAGTCGGCGACGTGGACGTACTCAGGGATGTCCTCGATCCGCAGGTGCACCGGGTCGGGGAAGCGGCGCGAGGACGGCCGGTAGGGGGACGGGTCGGTGGGGGCGCCGGGCACCGCCGCGTGCAGCGGGTTGACCTGGACGAAGCCGGCGCCGAGGGCACGGCCCGCCCAAGAGGTCAGTTCGGCGAGGTCGCCGAGGTCGCCCATGCCCCAGGAGCGGTGCGAGAGCAGGGAGTAGAGCTGGACGAGGAGGCCGTAGGACCGCCTCGGCGGTGCGGGCAGCCGGGGCGGGGCCACGATCAGATGGGCGTCGGCGGTGCGGCCGTCGGGCGCGGTGGCGGTCAACCGGTGCACACCGGGCGGGAGTTGGTCGGCGGCGGCGCGGGTCTCGCCCTGTTCGGTGGTGATACGCAGCCGGGTGCCCGCGGGCAGGTCGGCGAGGAAGGCGGGTGGGCTGCCGCTCCAGCACACCACCGTCGGCGGCAGCAGGCGGGCGCGCAGCTCGCGCTCCCGGGCCGCGAGGGCGGCGGCCGGATCGCCCGCGTCGACGCCTAGGGCGGCCAGGGCCAGGGTGACGGCGGTGGCGGAGGCGGCGACCGTGCGGTCCGGGGAGGGCTGGTAGGAGGTGGCCACGCCGTACGACTCGGCGAGCCGGGACAGCTCCGGACCGGGGGGCGCCACCATCTACGGCTCCAGGTAAGCGTCGGACTCGCTGGTCAGGGGGGCGGCGTCGGCGAGCGGCGGCTCGCTGGTGAGGGGCTCGGCGTCGGGCAGGGGCGGTTCGCTGGTGAGGGGGGTCTCGGTGCAGGCGCCCTCGGCGCTGAAGACACAGAAGTGGTCAGCGGGCGCCCCGGGTTTGGACAGGGCCGGGAGCAGAAGGGGTGCCGGTGCGGCCACGGGGGCCTCCTTGTCGGGTACGACGACGGGGGTTACCGCAGCCCTACCCACAGGATGCGACGCCAGACGTACCGAAGGGGAGAACGTGCTTTTCGTCATGTTCCGTGTCGCCGCCGCTCCCGTCCACCGGTCGTCCGCCGGCGTCCCGCGCGGCACTGCCCACTGATCACTATTCACTCAGTACATGTACGTGGTGCATACTGATCGGCATGAGCACCCGCCACATCCTGCTGGGGCTGCTCGCCGGAGGGCCGAGCCATGGCTACGACCTCAAGCGACGCCACGACGAGCGTTTCCCCGAGGCCCGCCCGCTGGCCTACGGGCAGGTCTACACGACTCTCCAGCGCCTGGTCCGGGACGGCCTCGCCGAGATCGACGGCACCGACTCCGACGGCGGCCCGGAGCGCACCAGGTACCGCTCGACCGAGGCGGGGTCGCGTGAACTGGCCGAGTGGGCCGGGCAGGTCGCCCCGCCCGCGCCCTTCGTGACCAACGAGATCTTCGCCAAGGTCGTCGTCTCGATCCTGTCCGGCGGTGACCCGGCCGCCTATCTCCGGGCCCAGCGCGTCGCCCACATGGCCCGGATGCGGGAGCTCACGGCGGTCAAGACCGCCGAAGGGGCCGACCTCGCGACCGTGCTCTCGGCGGACTACGCCCTCAACCACCTCGACGCCGACCTCCGCTGGATGTCCACCACGGCGGCCCGGCTCACCCCTTTGACCGCGGAGGTCGACCCAGCATGAGCAACCCAGAGCCGCTGCTCGCGGCCCGCGACCTCGTGAAGACGTACGGCAGCACCGAGGCCCTGCGCGGCGCCTCGGTCCACCTGGACGCCGGCGAGATCCTCGCCGTCACCGGCGCCAGCGGCAGCGGGAAGTCGACGCTGCTGCACTGCCTGGCCGGGATCGTCGCGCCGGACGCCGGTTCGGTGTCCTACGGCGGTGAGCGCCTCGCCGGGCTGTCCGAGAAGAGGCTGAGCGAGCTGCGCCGTACGGAGTTCGGCGTGGTCTTCCAGTTCGGGCAGCTCGTCCCCGAACTGACGGTCCTCGACAACGTGGCGCTGCCGCTGCTGCTGGCGGGCCTCTCCCGCGCCGACGCCCACGTGCGCGCCGGTGTGCCTGGCTGGAGCGGTTCGGGGTGCGCGGCCAGGCCGGACTGCGGCCCGGCGAGCTGAGCGGCGGGCAGGCCCAGCGGACCGCGCTGGCCCGGGCCCTGGTCACCGGCCCGAAGGTCGTCTTCGCGGACGAGCCCACCGGGGCGCTGGACTCCCTGGCGAGCGAGCAGGTCATGACGGCGCTGGTCCACACGGTCCGCGAGACCGGCACGGCGGTCCTGCTGATCACGCACGACGCCCAGGTGGCGGCGTACGCGGACCGCGAGGTGCGGATGGCCGACGGGGCCGTGGCCCCGGTGGGGGTGACGGCGTGAGGACGCTGCGCGGCGATCTGCGGACGGCCTGGCTGCTCACCCGGGGGTCCGACCGGCGGGAGTGGTGGCGGATCGGGCTCACGGCCCTCGGGGCGGCGCTCGCGACGGGCATCGGGGCGGCGGTCGTCGCGCTGAACTCGCTGGACGGGTACTACTCCGTGCCCTTCGGGGCGGGACTGCTGAACTCGGCGGGCGACCGGCGCAACGTCAGCGTCGTGACGGCGCTGCTGCTGATCCCGGTGCTCGGCTTCGTCGGCCAGTGCGCGCGCATCGGCGCGGTGCACCGGGACCGCCGGCTGGCCGCGCTGCGGCTGGCGGGCGCCGGTCCGTGGCAGGTGCGGCGGATCGCGGCCCTGGAGTCGGGACTGGCGTGCCTCGCGGGCTCGGTGACGGCCGCGGCACTGTGCGCACTGCTGCTGCCGGCGCTGTGGGAGCGGCCGCCCGCCCTCGCCTGGGCCGGTGTCGCCCTGGTCGCCGTGGCCGTGCCGGTGCTGGGCGCGGGGGTGAGCGCGCTGTCGCTGCGGCGGGTGGTGGCCTCGCCGCTGGGCTGGGTCCGGCGGGTACGGCCCGTGTGGGGGCCGGGGCGCATCCTGCGGACGGTGCTCACCCTGCTCGGGGCGGCCGCGCTGCTCGTCGGCCTCTCCTCGTTCACCGGTGGCCCGGTCCGCCTCGCCCTCGGACCGCCCGCGCTGTTCGTCGTCGTGCTGCTCGTCGGGGCCGCGACGGTGTCGCTGACCGGTACGGCGGCCCGGGGACTGGGCGGGCTGCTCGCCGCCCGCGCCCAGAGCCCGGCGCTGCTGATCGCGGCGGAACGGCTGCGGGACGACCCGTGGGCGGCGGCCCGCACGCACGCCGCGGTGCTGCTGGTGACGGTCGTCGGGGCCGGGTTCGCAGGCGTGCGCCAGGTGCTGCTGGAGACCCTGCACACCAAGCACCCCGAGGGGACCATGGCGCCGGACACCGCCTACTACACGACCGGCATCGACCTGACGGCCGCCGCGATCCTGGTCGCCCTCGCCCTGACCGTGACGGGACTGGCCGTGGGCACCCTCGAGTCCCTCGCCACCCGGCGCCGGGGCCTGGCCGCCCAGGTCGCCGTGGGGGTGCCGTACCGGGTGCTGGCGAGGGCGCTGATCCTGGAGACCGCGCTGCCGCTGGCCCCCGCGGTCGCGGTGGCGGGCGTGGGCGGTACGGCGATCGGGCTGGGGTACGCCTCGCTGACCACGCACCACTCGGACACGGGGGTGCCGTACGCCGCTCTCCTGGTGCCCCTCGCGGTGTACGCGGCCTGTCTGCTCGCCGCGGCCACCTCGCTGCCGCTGCTGCGCCGCTCGGTCCGCCCCGCGGAACTCAGGCACGCCTGACCCGCCGACGGTCCGGCCCCGGAGGCACGGGGGACCTCCGGGGCCGGTTCCGAGCCGCCGCGTGCGGCAACACAGAGGCCCGGATCGTCGTCAGGCTGAGATGCCGTCGATCCGGGCCATGGCGTCCTCGGCGCCGTACGGTTGCAGGTACGGCAGCCAGCGCGGGTCCCTGTGGCCGGTGCCGATGATGCGCCAGGCCAGACCGGAGGGTGGAGCGGGCTTGTGGCGCAGCCGCCAGCCGATCTCGAACAGGTGCCGGTCGGCCTTCACGTGGTTGCAGCGCCGGCAGGACGCCACCACGTTGTCCCAGACGTGCTTGCCCCCGCGGCTGCGCGGGATGACGTGGTCGACGCTGGTTGCGACGCCACCGCAGTACATGCACCGGCCCCCGTCGCGGGCGAAGAGCGCCCTGCGGGTGAGAGGAACGGGCCCGCGGTAGGGAACCCGGACGAATCGCTTGAGCCGGACCACGCTGGGTGCGGGGACTGTGACGGTCGCGCTGTGCATGAAGGCGCCGGATTCCTCCAGGGAGACGGCCTTGTTCTCCAGGACGAGGACGAGCGCGCGGCGGAGCGGTACGACGCCGAGGGGCTCGTACGACGCGTTGAGTACCAGGACATGCGGCACGGATGCCTCCTTGGGCGTCGGCGGCGCGTGGCTCGCGCCGGGACGAACTGAGGTCAGTCTCCCCTCTCGGCCGGGAGGAACGCCACCATGTCCCGGTAACGGGCTGGGAGTGTTTTCGACCACACCTTTCTTCATCCCCAGGTGAGAGCCGTCTCTCCCCCGGACATTGCAACGATCCACACACGATGCACCGTTAGTGTGGTGAGTCTGCCTTTCCGGTGACCTTTTCGTGACCTTGACCGCCGCACCGGAAGGCGGACGCAGCACCTGGAGGTACCTGCCGTGTCCTTGTCCGCCGTCCTACTGGCCGCGAGCCCGTCGCCGTCCCCCTCGGACACCTCGACGCCGGCCGTGCCGAGTCTCCAGGACGCCCAGGAGAGCGCGACGAACGCCGCGAGCTGGGTCGAGCAGAACTGGTCGACCTGGCTGGCGATCGGTCTGCGGGTCCTGCTGATCCTGGTGATCGCCGCCGTGCTGAGAATGGTCGTGCGGCGGGCCATCACCAAGCTCATAGACCGGATGAACCGCACCGCGCAGGCGGTCGACGGCACGGCGATCGGCGGTCTGCTCGTCAACAACGAGCGCCGTCGCCAGCGCTCGCAGGCCATAGGGTCGGTGCTGCGCTCGGTGGCGAGCTTCATCATCATGGGCACCGCCGCCCTGATGGTCCTGGGCGCCTTCGAGATCAACCTCGCCCCGCTGCTCGCCTCGGCCGGTGTCGCGGGTGTGGCGATCGGTTTCGGCGCCCGCAACCTGGTCACGGACTTCCTCTCCGGTGTCTTCATGATCCTGGAGGACCAGTACGGCGTGGGCGACACCATCGACGCGGGCGTGGCCTCCGGCGAGGTCATCGAGGTCGGCCTCAGGGTGACCAAGCTGCGCGGCGACAGCGGCGAGATCTGGTACGTCCGCAACGGCGAGGTCAAGCGGATCGGCAACCTCTCGCAGGGCTGGGCGACGGCCGGCGTCGACGTGACCGTGCGGGCCTCCGAGGACCTCGACAAGGTCAAGCGGGTGCTGGGCGAGGTCGCCGAGAAGATGAGCAAGGAGGAGCCCTGGAACGAGCTCCTGTGGAGCCCGATCGAGGTCCTCGGCCTGGACAGCGTCCTGCTGGACTCGATGGTGGTGCGGGTCTCCGCCAAGACGATGCCCGGCAAGTCCCTCACGGTCGAGCGCGAGCTGCGCTGGCGGATCAAGCGCGCCTTCGACGCGGCGGACATCCGCATCGTGGGCGGTGCGACCGTCCCCGCCGACGAGGAGGCCGCCGATCCGGCCGCGGCGGTCGCGGCCCCGTCGGTGTTCGCCAACTCCGAGTCCCCGCAGTCGGCGGCGGCCTCCCCGCTGGTACAGACACCGGTCCAGCGCCCGGCCCCGAAGTAGGGCGCACCTCCCGCGCGACCGCCCCCGCAGGTAACGACTCCGTCTCCTGCGGGGGCGGTTTGTCGTTCCCCCCTTGACGGACAGGTGGCCCAGACCTAAGTTCCGTGTGCATCAGACAGGAAACCTTCCTAACAGTTTCCGGACAGTAAAGTCGTCCGGCAGTCACGGAGAGGGGCACCCATGGCAGGCACACCACGCACACTCCGCGCCATGAACGACCGTGCCGCACTCGACCTCCTGCTGGAGCACGGCCCCCTCTCCCGTACCCGGATCGGCAAGCTCACCGGCCTCTCCAAGCCGACCGCGTCCCAACTCCTGGCCCGCCTGGAGGCGTCGGGACTCGTCCTCGCCACCGGCACCAGCGAGGGCAGGCCCGGCCCCAACGCCCAGCTCTACGAGGTCGACCCGACCGCCGCGTACGCCGCAGGACTCGACGTCACCCCCGAGCGCGTCCTCGCCGCCGTCGCCGACATCACCGGCCGCACGGTGGGCTCCTACGAACTGCCGACCCCGGGACGCCGGCCCGCGCAGCCCGTGGTGCAGCAGGTCACCGACGCCCTCGACGGCGCGGTGAAGGCGGCGGGACTGGCCCGCGGCGACGTCCACCGGCTCGTCATCGGCACCCCGGGCGCCTTCGACCCGGGCACGGGCCGGCTGCGCTACGCCTCCCACCTGCCGGGCTGGCACTCCCCGGCCCTCCTCGACGAACTCGCCGCCGCGCTGCCGATGCCGGTCGAGTACGAGAACGACGTCAACCTCGTCGCCGTGGCCGAGCAGCGGCTCGGGGCAGCCCGCGGCCACGAGGACTTCGTGCTGCTGTGGAACGAGGGCGGACTCGGAGCCGCCCTGGTCCTCGGCGGCAGGCTGCACCGCGGCTGGACCGGCGGCGCGGGAGAGGTGGGGTTCCTGCCGGTTCCCGGAGCGCCCCTGGTACGCCACGTGACCAAGGCCAACAGCGGCGGCTACCAGGAACTCGCCGGTTCCCAGGCCGTCCCCCGGCTCGCCCGCGAGCTCGGCATGACGGACATCCCCTCGGGGCCGTACGCCGAGGTTGCCGCCGCCCTCGTCGAACGGGCCGCCGCCGAGGACACCGACCTGGGCCGACAGCTCCTGGAGACCTATGCCACCCGGCTGGCCACCGGTCTCGCCTCCCTCGTCTCCGTCCTCGACCCCGAACTCGTCGTCCTCAGCGGTGCCTCGCTCACCGCCGGCGGCGACACCCTGCGCGCCCTCGTCCAGGCCGAGCTGGAGGAGCTGGCAGCCTCCCGGCCCCGGCTGGTCGTCGGCGCCGTCCGTGACCATCCCGTGCTGCGCGGCGCCCTGGAGAGCGCGCTGGCGGCCACCCGCGACGAGGTCTTCGACACCTCGCGCTGACCCCTTCACTCCCCCACCC
>NZ_LJBR01000452.1 GCF_001282115.1 Streptomyces sp. NRRL B-24085
CGCCGAGCGGCTCCTCGTGGCAGACCTCGGCAACGGACTGCCGCAGCGGTCGCCGGGTCGGCCAGCGGCGCCGTCCGCGGAAAAACCGTGGCAGCGGGCTGCCCGGGGTCATCCGTGCAGTGCGGCGACGGCTTCCGCGAGGGCTTGCGGCACGTCCGGGACCAGCGCGTGGACCCCGTCGCGCACCACGTGCCGACCTGCCACGACCGTGTGCGACACGTCCGCTGCCGACGCGGCGAATACGGCCGTCTCGGCCCCGAGCCGCGGAGGCGGCCCTGCCGTCCTGACCGAGTCGAGCCTGATGGTGGTGAAGTCGGCGAGCGCGCCGGGCTCCAGGGTGCCCGCGCCGTCCCAGCCGAGGGCCGCGTGGCCGTCGGCCGAGGCCGCCCGCAGGAGGGCCGCCGCCGTCCAGTGACCGCGGGTGCGGGTGCGCAGGCGCTCGTCGAGCTCCATCGCGCGGGCCTCTTCGAGCAGGTCGATGACGGCGTGGCTGTCGGAGCCGAGGCAGAGCGGTGAGCCCGCCCTCTGGAGGGCCACCGCGGGTCCGATGCCGTCGGCGAGGTCCCGCTCGGTCGTCGGGCACATGCAGGTGCCGGTGCCGCTGCCGCCGATCAGCGCGATGTCCTCGTCGGTGAGGTGGGTGTTGTGGACACCGGTGGTGCGCGGCCCGAGGACACCGTGCTCGGCGAGCAGCCGGGCCGGCGTGCAGCCGTGGGCCTCGCGGCAGGCGTCGTTCTCGGCGGTCTGCTCGGACAGGTGGACGTGCAGCGGGGCCCGCCGCTGTTCGGCCCAGCGCGCCACGGTCGCCAACTGGTCGGCGGGCACGGCCCGTACGGAGTGGATCGCCGCCCCGATCCTCGCGTGGTCCCGGTCCTTGAGAACTGAACAGCGTTCGGCCCAGGCGTCCGCGCTGCCGTCGGAGAAGCGGAGCTGGTGGCTGGTGGGCGGCTGTCCGAAGCCGGAGGAGAGATAGGCGGTGTCGAGGAGGGTGATGCGGATGCCGGCGTCGGCGGCGGCCTCGATCAGCGCCTCGCCCATGGCGTTGGGGTCGGCGTAGGGGGTGCCGCCGGGGGCGTGGTGCAGGTAGTGGAACTCACCGACCGCCGTGATGCCCGCCAGCGCCATCTCCGCGTACACGGCCCGGGCGAGGGCGCGGTAGGTGTCCGGGGTGAGCCGGCCGGCGGTGGCGTACATGACCTCGCGCCAGGTCCAGAAGGTTCCGGAGCCGACCTGGACGGTGGAGCGCAGGGCCCGGTGGAAGGCGTGCGAGTGGGCGTTCGCCAGCCCGGGCAGGGTCAGTCCGCGCAGGATCTCGGCGCCGGGGGGCGGGGTGTCGGTGCCGGTGCGGACGGCGGTGACGCGGCCGTCCGCCCCCGCGGCGGAGCCGCTGGTCGACACCGTCAGTGCCACGCCCGGCTCGACGTGGGTGCCGAGCCAGGCGTGCTCCAGCCAGTAGGTCTTCGCTGTCACCTGCAGGCCAGTCCTTCCAGTACGTCGGCGAGCGCGAGGACCCCGGCCACGCAGTCGTCCTCGGCGGCGGACTCCGCCGGGGAGTGCGAGACGCCGGTGGGGTTGCGCACGAACAGCATGGCGGTCGGGATGTGCCCGGAGAGGATCCCGGCGTCGTGTCCGGCGCCGGTTCCCAGGACGGGCACCTTCAGGTCGGTGCGGGTGCCCAGGATGCGGGCGAGTTCGTCGCGCAGGGCGTGGTCGAACTCGACGACGGGGGTGAAGGACTCCCGGACCACGTCGAGGTCGATGCCGTGCGCCCGCGCGTACTCCCTGGCCGCCTTCTCGACACCGCCGACCACCTGGTCGAGGCTTTCCTGGTCGGCGGCGCGGGAGTCGAGCCAGCCGCGCACCAGGGAGGGGATGGCGTTGACGCCGTTCGGCTCCACGGAGATCTTGCCGAAGGTGGCGACCGCACCGGCGAGTTCGGCCTCGCGGCGGGCGGCGAGCACGGTCTCGGCGTACGACAGCATGGGGTCGCGCCGGTCCGCGAGCCGGGTGGTGCCGGCGTGGTTGGCCTCGCCGCGGAAGTCGAACCGCCAGCGGCCGTGCGGCCAGATGGCACTGGCGATGCCGATCCGGTCGCCGGACAGGTCCAGCGCCCGGCCCTGCTCGACGTGCAGTTCGACGAAGGCGCCGATGCGGGCGAGCCGTTCCGGGTCGGCGCCGATGCCGTCGGGGTCGTACCCCGCCGCCTCCATGGCCTCCGGCAGGCTGACCCCGTCCCCGTCGGTCAGCAGGTGCGCCTGCTCGGTGGTGAGCGCGCCCGCGGTGAGCCGGGACCCGACACAGGCGAGCCCGAAGCGGGCGCCCTCCTCGTCGCCGAAGTTGACGAGGGCGAGGGGTTTGGTGAACTCGGCCTGACGTGACCGGAGTTCGTCGAGGGCGGCGAAGGAGGACACGACTCCGAGGGGGCCGTCGAAGGCGCCTCCGTCGGGGACGGAGTCGAGGTGCGAGCCGGTGACGACGGCGTCCCCCCGGGCGGGGTCGCCGAGCCAGGCCCACTGGTTGCCGTTGCGGTCGACCTCGTAGGTCAGTCCGCGGTTCTCGGCCTGCTCCCTGAACCACGCCCGGCACTCACTGTCGGCCCCGGTCCACGCGAACCGGCGGTAGCCGTGCGAGCCGGGGTGCCGGCCGACGGGAAGCAGCTCGCGCCACATCTCGTGGAGGAGGATGCCCGGGCCGTGCGCCCTCCTGCCCCGCACCCGGCTCGGGCCGTCCGTCCTCCTGAGCCGCGCCCGGCCCCGGGCCCGCGGACGGCGTCGGGTCCGCCGCCCGCACCGGGGAGTTGCCGCGCTGCCTCACGCCGAGTCACCCTCGCGCATCGGGACCCGCACGCCCCGCTCGTCGGCGACGGCCTCCGCGATGTCGTACCCGGCGTCCACGTGACGGATGACGCCCATGCCGGGGTCGTTCGTCAGCACGCGTCGGACCTTCTCGCCGCCCAGTCGCGTGCCGTCGGCCACCGTCACCTGTCCGGCGTGGATGGACCGCCCCATGCCGACGCCGCCGCCGTGGTGGAGGGAGACCCAGGAGGCGCCCGAGGCCACGTTGACCATCGCGTTCAGCAACGGCCAGTCGGCGATCGCGTCGGACCCGTCGAGCATGCCCTCGGTCTCCCGGTAGGGGGAGGCGACGGACCCGGCGTCCAGGTGGTCCCGCCCGATCGCCAGCGGTGCCGCCAGCTCCCCGCTCGCCACCATGTCGTTGAAGCGCTCACCGGCCTTGTCGCGCTCGCCGTAGCCGAGCCAGCAGATGCGCGCGGGCAGGCCCTGGAAGTGGACCCGTTCCCCGGCCATCCTGATCCAGCGGGCGAGGGACTCGTTCTCGGGGAACAGGTCGAGGATCGCCTTGTCGGTCTTGGCGATGTCGGACGCCTCGCCCGACAGCGCGGCCCAGCGGAAGGGGCCCTTGCCCTCGCAGAACAGGGGGCGGATGTAGGCGGGGACGAACCCGGGGAAGGCGAACGCCCGGTCGTAGCCGGCGAGTCGGGCCTCGCCGCGGATCGAGTTGCCGTAGTCGAAGACCTCGGCGCCGGCGTCCATGAAGCCGACCATGGCCTCGACGTGCCGGGCCATCGACTCACGGGCGCGCGTGGTGAAGCCGGCGGGGTCCTTGGCCGCCGCGTCCGCCATGTCCTCGAAGGCCATGCCGGCCGGCAGGTACGCCAGCGGGTCGTGCGCCGAGGTCTGGTCGGTGACGATGTCGATGGGCGCGCCTTCGGCGAGCATGCGCGGCAGCAGCTCGGCGGCGTTGCCCAGCAGGCCGATGGAGAGCGGGCGGCGGGCGTCACGGGCCTCGACGGCGAGCTGGAGGGCGTGTTCCAGGCTGTCGGCCCGCACGTCCAGGTAGCGGTGCTCGATGCGCCGCTCGATGGCGCGGGGGTCGCAGTCGACGCAGATCGCCACGCCGTCGTTCATGGTGACCGCGAGGGGCTGGGCGCCGCCCATGCCGCCGAGGCCCGCGGTGAGGGTGATCGTCCCGGCGAGGGTGCCGCCGAACTTCTTCGCGGCGACGGCCGAGAAGGTCTCGTAGGTGCCCTGGAGGATGCCCTGGGTGCCGATGTAGATCCAGGAGCCGGCGGTCATCTGGCCGTACATGGTCAGGCCGAGGGCCTCCAGGCGGCGGAACTCCTCCCAGTTGGCCCAGTCGCCGACGAGGTTGGAGTTGGCGATCAGGACGCGCGGCGCCCACTCGTGGGTCTGCATGACGCCGACGGGGCGACCGGACTGCACCAGCATGGTCTCGTCCTGCTTGAGGGTGCGCAGGGTGCGGACCATGGCGTCGAAGGAGCGCCAGTCACGGGCGGCCTTGCCGGTGCCGCCGTAGACGACGAGCTTGTCGGGGTGCTCGGCGACCTCGGGGTCCAGGTTGTTCTGCAGCATCCGCAGGGCGGCTTCCTGCTGCCATCCCAGGGCGCTCAGTTCCGTACCGCGCGGCGCTCGGACGGGGCGGGGTCCTGACATGGTCTGCCTCCTGCGGCTCTGCTGCGGATTGTTGCCGTCGATATTCACATCCTGGCTTCCTGAATAGAACTAGTCAATACGTTCTCGCGTCAGCCTCGACAGGGCAGGAATGTTTCGCTGGACATGCGAGACGCGGACGAGGACAGGACGGCAGACGTGGTGGACGAGTACGGCAACACCGGCGAGGAGCGGGCCGCCCGCCGGGACGAGGCGGTCCGCGCGGCCGTGGAGCAGGGCCTGCTGGGGCCGGACTCCCCCATAGTGGGGCTGCTCGACGTCACCGGCATCCGGGAGTCGGCGGCGGAGCTCCGCGCGGCCTTCGACGAGGTCACCGCGCCGGGCACGCCGGTGCTGCACGCCTTCGCGGTGAAGGCGAGCCCGCTGGTACCGGTGCTGCGGCTGCTGCGCGAGGAGGGCATCGGCGCGGAGGTGGCGAGCCCGGGCGAACTCGCGCTGGCGCGGGCGGCGGGCCTGTCGCCGGCCATGACGGTCCTGGACTCGCCCGCCAAGACCCCGGCCGAGCTCCGGGAGGCGCTGGCGCTGGGGATCGCCGTCAACGCGGACAACCCGCAGGAGCTGGACCGCCTGGACGGCCTCATGCGGTCGGCCGTGAGCCGCTCCCCGCTCGGCATCCGGGTCAACCCGCAGGTCGGCGGCGGCACCATCGGGGCGACCTCCACGGCCACGGCGACCTCCAAGTTCGGGGTGGCGCTGCGGGACGAGGGGGCGCGCGAGTGGGTGGTGCGGGCCTACCTCGACCGGCCGTGGCTGTCCCGGCTGCACGCCCACACCGGCTCGCAGGGCATCCCGCTCTCCCTGATGACCCAGGGGGTCGCGGAGACCTACGCGCTGGCCGAGGAGATCAACCGGCGCATCGGGCGGCCGCAGATCGACACGATCGACATCGGCGGCGGGCTGCCGGTGAACTTCGCCTCGGACGCGACGACACCGACGTACGGCGCGTACGCGCGGGCGCTCAGGGAGGCGGTGCCGGGGCTGTTCGACGGGCGGTACGGGCTGGTCACCGAGTTCGGCCGGTCGCTGCTGGCCAAGCACGGCACCGTCGTGGCCCGGGTGGAGTACGCCAAGACGGCGGGCGGGCGGCGGGTCGCGGTGACGCACGCGGGCGTGCAGGTGGCGACGCGGACGGTGTACGCACCGGGGTCGTGGCCGCTGCGGATCGCGGTGTACGACGGCAAGGGACGGCCCAAGAGCGGGCCCGAGGTGGTGCAGGACGTGGCGGGTCCGGCCTGCTTCTCGGGCGACCTGCTCGCCGAGGGGCGCGCGCTGCCGCCGCTCGACCAGGGCGACTACGCGGCGGCGCTGGACACCGGCGCGTACTACTTCGCACACCACTACGCCTACAACTCGCTGGCCCGGCCGGGCATCTACGGTTTCGCCCCCGCTCCGGCCGGGGGCGTCCGCTTCGCCACCGTGCGGGACCCCCAGACGCTCGCCTCGATCGTGGCCGAATCCGGAGGGGCGCACGCCGGTGCGCTCACCACCCTGCACACACCCGGGAGCCGTTGACACGCCCCGGCGCATCCGTCGATCAATGAGCCCGTGAACAAGGCAAGTTAACCCACTCTAGCCACCTGGAGCATGTTCCACCGGAAAATGCCAGATCCCTCACTCCTCGCGCACACGTTGCGTAGTTTCGGCGTCACTCAGCCGAACCCCAGGCGGGAGGGGAGCCACGGTGCAGGGAATCGACGAGTGCCTGCTGGAAGCCATGCGACTGCCGGGCGCGCGGGGGGCCGCCCTGGTCGACTGGACGAGCGGGCTGGCCCTGGGCGCCGTGGGGGAATCCCCCGGCGGCGACCAGGAGGCGGCCGCCGCGGAGGCCGCCGAGCTCGCCCGGCTCGCCGCCGAGCAGCGCGCCTTCGCCTCCGCGGGCTCCGAAGCGGCCGGGCCCGCCGACGGCCTCGGCGACTCCCCGGCAGGGCCCGCCGGGGACGGGACCGAGCCGCCGGTCGAGGACCTCATCCTCAGCAACCGGGACAGCTACCACGTGCTGCGGTTCGTGCCGACGTCCTTCGACAGCAGCGTCTTCCTGCACCTGTGGCTGACCCGCGCGGAGGGCAACCTCGCGCTGGCCCGGATCCGGCTCGGTGAGATGGCCGGACGGCTGGAGCTCGGATGACGACGGTGCGCACCACGCCCGCCACCCCACCGCCCCGGCTGCCGGTGCGCGACAAGGCGGCCGCCCTGGGGCGCGGCTGGGGCGGTGTCTCGCCGATGCTGACCCGGCTGGCCGCCGAGCGGGCCACCGGCGTCCTGGTGCGCGAGCGCGGCACCCTGCACCTGGCCGACGGCCAGGTGGTGCATGCCGAGAGCCCGGACGCCCCCGGCGCCGACGTCCTCCTCGCCGCCCACGGCACGCTGGACGCCGACGTCTGGCGGCAGGCCCTGGCCGAGAGCGTCGCGAGCACCGGGGGCGCCGGCACCGGGGCCCGCCGCCTCACCGGCGCCGAGGCCGTGCACCGGGCGGGCCGCCGGCTGGTCGCGGGCGGGCTGCTCACCCCCGGCGCCCTGGAGATGTGCCGGCTGACCGCGCTGTACGACGCGGCGTACTTCGCCCTCGCCCCGAGCAGCACCCCGGGCCGCTTCCGCTACGGCGGCGAGGACGGCCCCGACGAACCCGGCGGCCTGTCGTCCCGGGAACCCGAGGGCACCCCCGGCGTCCCGCGCCCCGTGCCGGTCGCCGACCTGGAGCGCGAGACCCTGCGCCGCCGGGACCTGCTGCACCGGATCTGGCCGGACGCCCTGCCGGACGAGGTGCCGCTGACCCGGGAGCACCGTCCCGCGGCCCCCTCGCTCCCGGCCCGGCGGCAGGCGGTGCTGGCCCGCGTGGACGGCGTCCGCACGGCGTCGGAGATCGCCCGCGAGCTGGGCCGCCCGGCCTTCCACACCCTGGTGGACGTACGGCGGCTGGTGGCGGCCGGGGTGGTCTCGCCCTGCCCGCCGCCGTCGTTCACCGAGCCCGAGCCGCTGCCCGTGCCGCTGCCCGTGCCCGGTCCGCCGGGCGCCGGTCTCCCCGTCGAGCCCGTCGATCCCCACATCACCTTGCTGAAGAGGCTCAGGGATGCGCTGGAGGCCCTTTGAACGGCAGCGGATCCGCGCCGAGAGGAGAGACCTGATGGCAGCGGTTCAGGACGCGATCCTGGAGGAGCTGCGCCGGCTCAGAGCCCGGGTGCCGCAACTCACCGGCGCCCTCGCGGCCGACACCGACGGCCTCGTCCTGGCCCAGGACACCCCGGGCGTCGATCCGCAGACCGTGGCCGCGCTCACCGGCACCACCCGGGCGTACGCCGCCCAGCTCGCCGACGAGACCGGCCAGGGGGACCTGCGCGAACTGCTCGTGCGGGGCGTGTACGGCTACGTCGCCACGTACGCGGCGGGCGCCGGGGCCGTCGTCACGCTGCTCGCACAGGACCGGGTGAACGTCGGCCGCCTCCACCTGGAGGGCCGTCGGGCGGGCGCCCGGATCGCGGAGCTCGTCGACACCGCGGCCACCGCGACCACCTCGGCCACCGAGCCCACCGAGCCCACCGAAGCCCTCACGAAGGCGCCCGCGAAGCCCGCTCCGGCCCGTGCCAGAGCGGCCCGCACGTCCCGGGCCAAGCCCGTGGACACCCGCGCCGCGGCCACCGCACCGACGGCGGCCCGCACCACCACCGAAAGTTAGACAACCGAGGAGACACAGTCATGGCCAACACCGAAACCGCGCTCAAGGAGGCCCTCGCCTCCATCGAGGGCGCCACCGGCGTGGCGCTCGTCGACTACACCAGCGGCATGGCGCTCGGCACCATGGGCGGCAGCAAGGGCTTCGACCTGAACGTGGCCGCCGCCGGCAACACCGACGTGGTCCGCGCGAAGATGCGCACGATGGAGCACCTCGGCCTCAAGGGCCAGATCGAGGACATCCTGATCACCCTGTCCGACCAGTACCACCTGATCCGCCTGATCAGCGGACGCGGGGGCAACGGCCTCTTCCTCTACCTGGTCCTGGACGCCAAGCGGTCCAACCTCGCGATGGCCCGCCACCAGCTGCGGGCCATCGAAGCCGACCTGGAGGTGTGACCCGGGAGCACCGGAACTAGACGAGTGCCGCGGTGCGGCGGCGCGCTCCTCCCGGGGCCGCGTCGCCCGCCGCGACACCCGTGCTGCGGTACGCCTTGACCGCCCTGCCGGCCGGGCGTCCGCCGTTCCCGGCGAGCCAGTCGACCCGCACCCACAGCAGCACGTCCTCGGCCCGCTCCAGCCGCCCGAGCCAGGCGGCCTTCAGCCACAGGCCGGCAGCGCACCCGGCGAGCAGCATGCCGCCCGCGACGGGCACCGCGAACGAACTCAGCAGCGCGACCAGCCAGGCCAGCAGCAGCCACCAGCGGTGCCCGCGACGCCAGTTGCGCACACTGACCGCCCGGTCCTGGAGCACGTCGTGCTTCCCCGCGCGCGCGGCCGCCCGCCCCAGCGTCGCGTACCGCTTGCGGCGGCTGTACGCCACCACGGCGACCGCCACGACGAACAGCGCCGCGCCCGCCATCACCCCGATCCGGCGCCCGGTCAGCCCCGGGATCAGCAGTCCGACCGCCGCCGCGAACACCCCGAGCCACCACAGGGGTGCGGCGCCGGCGCGCACCACGACGGCCACCCGGGCCAGCCCCTGAGCTCTGCGATCTGCGCGTGCCATGTCCCGCCTCCTCGTCGTCCTGGCACTGTCCTGCCGGTCGGGGAGGGTAGCGGGCGAATGTGAGACCAGTCTGAAAAAGGCGCCCTACGCCACGAAGGCGCCCTACTCCACGAAGAGTCCGCGGGCCGCGGCCCGCGCGTCGAACTCCTCCAGGCGGGCCTGCGCGTCCGGCAGGTCGTCACACATCGCCTCCAGCAGCACCCGGCCGAGCAGCATCGGCGCGCAGGCGGTGTCGAAGGCGAGGCCGGTGCCGACGGCGGCGGGCAGCAGCAGGTCGGAGACCTTGGCGACCGGGGCGAAGGCGGAGTCGGCGACCGTGACGACGCTCAGGCCCGCCTCCCTGGCGTAGGCGAGGGTGTCGACGACCTCGCGGGGGTGCCGGGGCAGCGCGAAGCACAGCAGGGTGGAGGCCCCCGCGCGGACGGCGGCGTCGATCCGGTCGTGGATCATCGTGCCGCCCTCGTGGAGCAGCCGTACGTCCGGATGGACCTTGGCGGCGAAGTAGGCGAAGCCGTACGCCTGGGAGGCCGCGGCCCGCAGCCCGAGCACCGGCAGCGGGCGGGAGGCGGCGAGCAGCCGGCCCGCCTTCTGCACCGGGCGCGGGTCGGCGAGGGCCTCCGACAGGTGCCTGAGGTTCTCGATCTCCGCCTCGACGGCCTGCTGGTACTCGTTGTACGACGCGGAGGCGGCCGTCTGCTCGGCGGGCGCGACCTCCCGCAGGTGCCGGCGCAGGGCGGGGTAGCCGTCGAAGCCGAGGGCGACGGCGAAGCGGGTGACGGAGGGCTGGCTGACCCCGGCCAGCTCGGCGAGCTCCACGCTGGACAGGAACGGCACGTCGGCGGCGCGCCGCACCATGCTGTGCGCGATGCGCCGCTGGGTCGGTGTGAGCCGGTGCCCCTCGAACAGTGTCTGAAGCCGTCCCGCGGGAGTGTCCGCCCCGCCCGCCACGCCCATGTCGCTCATGCCTCGCTCCCCCTCCAGATGTCCGTGAACCGGTCGAGCAGCGCGGCCGCGGCCGTCACGTCGCCCGTGAGCGGCCGGTCGGCCGGGTCCGCCGCCAGCACCGCCTCGGCGAGTTCCAGCGCGCGGCCCACCGGGAGCCCGGGGTCGGGCCGGAGGTCGCGCTGGCGCAGCGCCCGGACGGCGGCGACGAGTTCGCAGCCGACGACGAGACGGTACGCGCCGCACGCGCGCAGTGTCTGACGGGCGGCGAGCGAGGCGAAGCTGGCCTGTTCCTCGACGCCCCGGGAGAGTACAGCGTGGCCGAGCGAGGCGGGCGCGGAGAAGGCCCGCAGGTCGCCGAGGGCGGCACCGGCGGCGTACTCCAGGATCATCACGCCGGAGGAGGCGGGCTCATGGTCGGCGAGGAAGGGTCTGAGGCGGGTGAAGGCGGGCTCGTTGAGCGTGGAGAGCCGGGACGTGGACAGGCGGGCGACCTGGGTGAGGGCGAGCCTGAAGTGGTCCAGCGCGAGGGCGAGTTGGGCCTGGTAGAAGCCGCCGTGGTGGTAGGCGGCCATGTCCTCGGGGGAGATGAGGGGGTTCTCGGCGGCCGCGTTGATCTCGATGACGAGGACTTCCTCCAGGGCGTCGGCGGCGTCCTGGGCGGGTCCGTGGATCTGGGGCAGGCAGCGGAAGCCGTACGGGTCCTGGATGCGGCCGAGCGGCGGGGTGGGCCGGTCCTCCGCCCCGATCAACTCCCGCATCCGCCGCGCCACTTCGGCGGAGCCGCGGTGCGGGCGGGCCGCGTGCACGGGAGCGGCGTACGCCTCGTGCGACCCGTCCACGGCCAGCAGTGACAGCGCCCCGACGACCTGCGTGGCCTCGACCAGCCCGCGCAGTTCGTGCAGGGCGAGGGCGGCCTGCCCGAGCGTGAGGGCGTTGCTGCTGATGAAGGCGAGCGCGTCGTTGTTGTCGAGGGGCTGGGGCTCGGGGGCACCCTCGCCGGAGCGCACCCCGGCGTCGTCGTCCGGCCCCCGCCAGGGATGCTCGCCCGCCAGGGCCAGTCCCGCCTGGGCCAGCGCCGCGATGTCCCCCGTCCCCACCGAACCGAACTCGTTGACGACCGGGTGGACGCCGCTCTCCAGGGCCTCGCACAGGGCCGTGACGACGGTGGGCCGCAGTCCCGCGCCGCCCGCCAGGAGCTGGTTGGCCCGTACCGCGAGCATCGCGCGGACCTGCCGGGCGGGGAGTTCCTCGCCGATCGCGCCGGCGTGGCTGCGCAGCAGTCGCAGACCGTGCTCGGCCGCCGCCTCGGTGGGCACGTCCTCGTTCCGGTTCGCGCCGACGCCGGTCGAGCGGCCGTAGACGCGGCCGGTCGCGGCGATCTGCCGGGCGGCGTCCCAGGACTCCGTCACCCGCTTCATCGCGTCGGTCCCGGGGACGGGTCGCGCGCTCCCGTCGGCGAGGCGGACGACGTCCGCGACACCGAGCCCGATCCCGTCCAGGACCACCAGACCGGTGTGCCCGACGGTGACGGGATCCGGCGCGTCCATGACCCGAGACGACATGTGGCTCGAACTCCCCTCAGCACGGACACCTGATCTTGCCCGGCGGTCGTCCGGTGCCTCGGACCGACGCCGAACCATTGACAACCTATTCAGCTACCGAGAACTGTGCATGACGTTATGCAGCCGGGCAAGGGACACCGGCCGGCCGGTCGACGAGCTGAAGCCCCTCCGTCGAAGCCCGTGCCTGGTGACACAGGGCGCCATCGCCGCCCTGTCCACGACCGACGTGTCCACCGTCGTCGACGTCGGCGGTTCGAACGGGGACTTCGTCCTGGCGCTGATGGAGGCCGACCCCGGACTGACGGGACAGGTCCTCGATCTCCCGCACGTCGTCGACGGCGCCCGCGCCGAGGCCGAGAAACGCGGTCTGTCCGGCCGGTTCTCCGCCGTGGCGGGCGACTTCTTCGAGGACGTCCCGCCGGCCGATCTCTACCTGCTGAAGACGATCCTGCACGACTGGGACGACGACCAGTGCACGGCCATCCTGCGCCGCTGCCGGTCCGCCGTGCACGAGGGGGGACGCGCGCTGGTCGTGGAGATGGTCATCGGCGAGCCCGGCCGACCCGACCTGGCCACCCTGTCGGACATGGCCATGCTCACCATGACCAACGGCATGGAACGCGACCTGGACGAGTTCGACGCCCTCTTCGCGGCGTCGGGCTGGCGCCGGTCGAAGACGTACCCGGTGGGCGCCGGCTACTTCGGGCTGGAGCTCGTCGCGGCCTGAGGAGCCGCACGGCCGACTCCGTCGCCGTGCGGGCGGGTCGTACCGACCCCCTTCTCCTCGCGGACTGCCCGCGCCGGCGGCATCGGCCCGCCGCCCGGGTACCAGGGCGCCCGCGGACCACGGCCCGGTCTGGGAAGGACCCCCGCCGCAACAGGGGGGCTAACCCCAGTGCAGCGTGCGTTCCCGCTGCCTACCGTGGGTCCCATGACCGGAATGGATGCGCGGGACCCCGAGCTCAAGAAGGAACTCGACGCCACCTTGCAGGCCCGCAGGGAACTGGGCGAGGAGTACGAGTCCGCGCTGGTCGACTCGTTCCTGGAGAAGGTCGACCAGCGGATCGACGGTGCCGTGGACCGCCGCCTGCGCCGGCAGCTCGCCGAGCAGCAGATGGTGACGGCCCGCGGCGCCCGCTCCCCCAAGCCCACCGACTCCTTCGGCGAGCGCTTCGGCTTCGGGATCGTCTCCCTGGTGCTGGCCATCCCGCTCTCCGCGATCGGCGGCGGCGTCGCCCACCTGCCCGGCCTGCTGGTCTCCTGGGTCGGCATCGTCGGCGTCAACGCCTTCCAGGCCCTCCGCCTCAACCCGGACCTCTTCCGGGGCCGCCGCGCGAAGCCGTCCTCCCAGAGCGGCGACTGGGAGGCCTGACCCGGCGCTCACACCTGCCCGGTCGGCAGCACCATGACCTGGCGCAGGTTGACGTGCCGGGGCCGGCTGGTGACGTAGGCGACGAGGTCGGCGACTTCCGCGGCCGCCAGTGCGCCCATCGCCTCGGCCATCCCGCCGACCTGCTCCCGCAGCCCGTCGTCCTCGATGTGCGTGGCCAGTTCGGACTCCGTCAGCCCCGGCTCGATGTTGGTGACCCGCACACCCTGCGGCCCGAACTCGTTCCTCAGCAGTGCCGACAGATGGGTGACCGCGGCCTTCGTCGCCCCGTACACGGCGTAGTTGGTGAAGCCGGTGATGTGCGCGCCGATGGACGAGACGTTCACCAGGTCCGCGCTGCGCCCCTGCGCCGCCGCCTCGTTCAGGTCCCCGGCGAAGGCGCCGATGATCCGCAGGACTCCGGTGACATTGGTGTCGATCATCCGCTGCCACTCGTCGACGCGGGCGTCCGCGATCGGGTTCGGCAGCATCACGCCCGCGTTGTTCACGATCAGGTCGACGTTCCCGTAGGCGGCGTGGACGCTCTCCACGGCGGCGGCCACGGACGCGTCGTCGGTGACGTCGGCGACCACGGCCAGCGCCTGTCCGCCCTCGGCCCGGATCTTCCCGGCGACCGCCTCCAGCCGCTCCCCGCGCCGGGCGAGCAGCGCGACCCGCGCCCCCCGCTCGGCCAGCAGGACGGCCGTGGCCTCGCCGATGCCGCTCGCCGCCCCGGTGACGACGGCGGTACGCCCGGCCAGATTCTCGTACGACATCGATGTGCTCCTCGGTGGGATGCGGGCCGGGGCGACTCCCCGGCCTCGTCCACCACCCTGCGGCGTCCGGGCCGCCCTACCCAGGGATGCGCTTTTCCTGGGTCTGCCAGTACCAGGTTCGGCACCCGCCGCCTCGCCTACGATCGAACCCATGGACGGGGACCTCGGAGATTTCCTGCGCTCGCGCCGCGCCCGCATCCGGCCCGAGGAGGTGGGGCTGCCCTCGCACGGGCGGCGCCGCGTGCCGGGCCTGCGCCGGGAGGAGGTGGCGCAGTTGGCCGGAGTGAGCGTCGACTACTACATCCGGCTGGAGCAGGGCAGAGGACCCGGCGGCCCCTCCCGGACCAAGTCCGGCGGAGTGTCCGACGCCGTCCTGGACGCCGTCGCGCGCGTGCTGCGCCTGGACGAGACCGAACGCGCGTACCTCCACGCGGTGGCCCGCCCCCGCAGACAGGCCCGGCGCCCGGACCGGCCCCGCGTCCGCCCGGCCGTCCAGCTCATGATCGACGCCATGGACCGCAGCCCGGCCTTCGTCCTGGACCGCCGGATGACCGTCCTGGCCTGGAACCCCGTGGCCGACGCGGTGTTCGGCTACAGCCGCTCGACGGACGCGGCACGCAGCATCCCGCGGTACGTCTTCCTCGACCCCGCCGCCCGTGACTTCTACCCGGAGTGGCCGGCGGTAGCCGCCCAGAGCGTGGCCCATCTGCGCATCCTGGCCGCCCACCACCAGGACGACCGCGAACTGACCTCGCTCGTCGGTGAACTCTCCCTCAAGAGCGAGGACTTCCGCCGCCTGTGGGCCGACCACCAGGTCAAGGAGTGCGCCTACGGGGTGAAGCGGCTCCAGCACCCGGTGGCGGGCCTGCTCGTCTTCCCGTACGAGACCCTCACCGTCCCGGGGGACGGCGACCAGAGCCTGCTCGTCTACACCCCGGAACCGGGCTCGGAGACGGAGGAGCGGCTGGCACTGCTGGGCAGCTGGGCATCGAGCCCCACCCGCTGAGACCACCCGCACAAAGGGATATCGCGGGGACCGCCGCACCCCCGTGAACGGGGGGCGGGACGACGGCGGTCCCCGCGAGGGACGTCGACCGGGTCAGGCCAGGTCTCACGTCCGGCGTCCATGGAGGTCCGGGAGCCGCTCCGGAGGTCCTTGGACGTTCGGCGCCGGCCGGGGCGGGGAGCCGCTCCCGCCCTGCCGACACCCACCAATGTGCCGGACCCGTGTTAAGCGTGTGCTGCGCGGACGTGACACGCTCGTACCAGTTCCGCGAAGTCCACCCTTTCGGTAGGAAACCGCAAGTCCGGCGCCGGCACCCGGTGTTCACCGGACGTTTGCCGTCACTTCCCGCCCTTGGCGAGGAAGGCCAGCAGGTCCTGGCGGCTGATGACTCCGGTGGGCTTGCCCTCCACGAGGACGATCGCCGCGTCCGCCGCGCCGAGGACCGACATCAGGTCGCCGACCGGTTCACCGGAGCCGACCTGGGGCAGCGGGGCCGACATGTGCTTCTCCAGCGGGTCCTCCAGCGAGGCCCGCTTGGCGAACAGGGCGTCGAGCAGCTCGCGTTCGACGACCGAGCCGACGACCTCCGCGGCCATCACGTCCGGGTGACCCGCGCCCGGCTTGACGATCGGCATCTGCGAGACGCCGTACTCCCGCAGGACCTCGATGGCCTCGCCGACCGTCTCGTCCGGGTGCATGTGGACGAGGGAGGGGATGGCGCCATGCACCTTGTCGCTGAGGACGTCGGCGACGCGGGCGCTGGGGCCCTCGTCCTCCAGGAAGCCGTAGTCGGCCATCCACTCGTCGTTGAAGATCTTCGAGAGGTAGCCGCGTCCGCTGTCCGGGAGCAGGACCACCACGACGCCGTTCTCGTCCAGCCGCTCGGCGACCCTGAGGGCCGCGACGACGGCCATGCCGCAGGAACCGCCCACCAGGAGGCCCTCCTCCTTGGCGAGGCGGCGGGTCATCTGGAAGGAGTCCTTGTCGGAGACGGCGACGATCTCGTCGGCGACGGTCCGGTCGTAGGCGGTCGGCCAGAAGTCCTCACCGACGCCCTCGACCAGGTAGGGACGGCCGGAGCCGCCGGAGTAGACCGAGCCCTCCGGGTCGGCGCCGATGACCTTGACCTTGCCGTCGCTGGCGTCCTTCAGGTACCGGCCGGTGCCGGAGATGGTCCCGCCCGTGCCCACGCCCGCCACGAAGTGGGTGATCCTCCCCTCCGTCTGCTCCCACAGCTCGGGGCCGGTGGAGTGATAGTGCGAGAGCGGGTTGTTGGGGTTGGAGTACTGGTCGGGCTTCCACGCGCCGGGCGTCTCGCGCACCAGCCGGTCGGAGACGTTGTAGTACGAGTCCGGGTGCTCCGGGTCGACGGCGGTCGGGCAGACGACGACCTCGGCGCCGTACGCCCGCAGCACGTTGATCTTGTCCGTGGACACCTTGTCGGGGCACACGAAGATGCACTTGTACCCCTTCTGCTGCGCCACGATGGCGAGCCCCACCCCGGTGTTGCCGCTGGTCGGCTCGACGATCGTGCCCCCGGGCTTCAGCGCGCCGCTCTCCTCCGCCGCCTCGATCATGCGCAGGGCGATGCGGTCCTTCACGGAGCCGCCGGGGTTGAAGTACTCGACCTTGGCCAGGACGGTCGCCTTGATGCCCTTGGTCACGCTGTTGAGCCTCACCAGCGGGGTGTTGCCGACGAGGCTGATCATCGAGTCGTGGAATTGCACCGTTGTCTCCGGATGCTTGCAAAGAAGTGGTCCTAGTGGTCCAGCCAGCCTATGGCCTGATCGGGCGCCATGACGGTCGTTCACTCCCCGTTGGGATTGGGCCACGGTCCGTGCGGGGCAAGGAGTGGGTGTAGCGGGTACGACGGAGGTGGCGGCGACGTATGACGAGCATGTCGAGGGCGAGAACGGCCAGGCGGATCGCGGCCGGCGCGGCGTACGGCGGCGGCGGGATCGGTCTGGTCGGCGCGGCGGCCATGGGTCTGCTGCTGGCGGAGGTGCGGCTGGCCAGACGGCAGGTGGGCAACGGCACGGCGCCGCACGTCCCGCAGGCCGAGGGCCGGTACGGCCACGCGTACGCGGCCGCGGGCGAACCGCCCCTGCGTCTGACGATGCTGGGCGACTCCACGGCCGCCGGCCAGGGGGTGCACCGGGCGGGCCAGACACCGGGCGCGCTGCTGGCGTCGGGGCTGGCGGCGGTGGCGGAGCGCCCGGTGGAACTCCGTAACGTCGCCCTCCCCGGGGCCACCTCGGACGACCTGGACCGCCAGGTCGCGCTGACGCTGGCGGACCCCGAGCTGGTCCCCGACATCTGCGTGATCATGATCGGCGCGAACGACGTCACCCACCGGATGCCGGCCACGCGGTCGGTGCGCCACCTCTCCTCGGCGGTACGGCGGCTGCGCACGGCCGGTGCCGAGGTCGTCGTCGGCACCTGTCCCGACCTGGGCACGATCGAGCCGGTCCAGCAGCCGCTGCGGTGGCTGGCCCGCCGGGTCTCGCGCCAGCTGGCCGCCGCGCAGACGATCGGCGCGGTGGAGCAGGGCGGCCGTACGGTCTCCCTGGGCGACCTGCTGGGCCCGGAGTTCGAGGCGAACCCGCGCGAGCTGTTCGGGCCCGACAACTACCACCCCTCGGCGGAGGGCTACGCGACCGCGGCGATGGCGGTGCTGCCGACGGTGTGCGCGGCCCTGGGCCTGTGGCCGGCCGACGAGGACCGCCCGGACGCCTCCCGCCGCGAGGGCTTCCTGCCGGTGGCCCGCGCCGCGGCGGAGGCCGCCTCGGAGGCCGGCACGGAGGTCGCGGCGGCGATGCCGACGGGCCCGACGGGCCCCTGGGCCCTGCTCAAGCGGCGTCGCAGGCGGCGCGTCAAGGAAGCAGAGCCGTCGCCCACCAGCCCGACGGGCGCGCAGTGACAAGCACCGGGCCGGGCGCTTCCAGTGCGACGGGCGTGCGGTGGCGAGTGCCGGGCCGGGCGCTTCCAGCGCGACGGGCGTGCGGTGGCGAGTGCCGGGCCGGGCGCATCCAGCCCGACGGGCGGGCAGTGGCGAATGCCGGGTCGGGCGCATCCAGCCCGACAGGCGTGCGGTGGCGAATGCCGAGCCGGGCGCTGCCAGCCCGACGGGCGTGCAGTGGCAAGTGCCGGTCGGGGCATTCCCAGCCCGTCCGGCGTTTGAGGACGAGGCCCCTGGGCCGATGGGGGTCTGGGGGCGCAGCCCCCAGGGACGCCCGCCCCCACCGAACCGCACCGGCACCACGCACCGCCCACCGCCCCACCCC
>NZ_LJBR01000453.1 GCF_001282115.1 Streptomyces sp. NRRL B-24085
AAGACGGCGGTGGCGCCGGTCGGGGCGGTCTGGCCGCGCGCGGCCAGGGAGCCGTCGGGGGCGGCGAGGAGCACGCGCGTGACGCCGCCGACGGACCAGACGCGCCTCCGGTAGCCGTCGGGGGTGTTCCCGTCTCCGCCCGCGGCTCCGGCCAGCGGGACCGTCATGAGGTACCCCGGTTCCGGGTCCACCCACCAGCCCTCGCCGAGCCAGCCCCGGACGACCTCCGGGTCCTGGAACACCTTGAGCCACACCCCGGCGCCCGTCACGCCGTCCGCCACCTTGCGGACCAGCCGCTCGTCCACGTCGTCGCCCAGCGCCTCGAAGACGTGCCGCGAGACCTGCGCGAGCTGTCCCACGTCCACCGTGAACCCCCAGGGCTCGCGCTCCGGCGGGGCGGCCCCCCGGGACACGACCCAGCCGGTCACCCACGCCTGCACGACTCCGTCCACGACATCCCCCAGTAATGACCGGTGACCCTAGGTGCCTATTACGTCTCGACCCTAGGTCCAACACTGCCGATTCCGGCAGCCGTGATCGCCGACAGCGAACAGGCAAGCGGGTGGGGAACATTCGACGGCTCATGGGCATTGAGTCGGCATAGCTCAACTTGACTGCCGAAGGGGAGATCATGGCTTCGACGTCCACACCGCTCACTCTGCCTGTGCTGCCGCTCGACGACGAGGTCGTGCTGCCCGGAATGGTGGTCCCGCTGGACCTGAACGACACCGACGTCCGCGCCGCGGTCGAGGCCGCCCAGGCCGCCGCCCGCTCGGAACCCGGAAAGCCGAAGGTCCTCCTGGTGCCTCGGATCGACGGCACCTACGCGAGCACCGGTGTGCTCGGCACCGTCGAGCAGGTCGGCCGACTGGCCGACGGCGACCCGGGCGCGCTCATCCGCGGCCGGAGCAGGGTGAAGATCGGTGCGGGGACCACCGGCCCGGGCGCCGCCCTGTGGGTCGAGGGGACCACGGTCGACCAGACCGTCCCCGAACCGCTGCCCGGTCACGTCGGCGAACTGGTCAAGGAGTACAAGGCACTCGCCACCGCCTGGCTGCGCAAGCGCGGAGCCTGGCAGGTCGTGGACCGGGTGCAGGCCATCGACGACGTGTCCGCGCTCGCCGACAACTCCGGTTACTCACCGTTCCTGACCACCGAGCAGAAGGTCGAACTGCTGGAGACCGCCGACCCGGTCGCCCGCCTCAAGCTCGCCACCCAGCAACTCCGCGACCACCTCGCCGAGCAGGACGTCGCCGAGACCATCGCCAAGGACGTCCAGGAGGGCGTCGACAAGCAGCAGCGGGAGTTCCTGCTGCGCCGTCAGCTGGAAGCCGTACGCAAGGAACTGCGCGAGCTCAACGGCGAGCAGGAGGGCGAGGAGTCCGACGACTACCGCGCCCGCGTGGAGGCCGCCGACCTGCCCGAGAAGGTGCGGGAGGCCGCCCTCAAGGAGGTCGACAAGCTGGAGCGGTCCAGCGACCAGTCCCCGGAGGGCTCCTGGATCCGCACCTGGCTGGACACGGTCCTCGAACTGCCGTGGAACGAGCGGACCGAGGACGCCTACGACATCCAGGGCGCCAAGGCGGTCCTGGACGCCGAGCACGCGGGCCTGGAGGACGTGAAGGAGCGGATCACCGAGTACCTGGCGGTGCGCAAGCGCCGCAACGACCGGGGCCTGGGCGTCGTCGGCGGCCGGCGCGGCGGTGCCGTGCTCGCCCTCGTCGGGCCTCCCGGCGTCGGCAAGACCTCGCTCGGCGAGTCGGTCGCGCACGCCATGGGCCGCAAGTTCGTGCGCGTCGCCCTCGGCGGTGTGCGGGACGAGGCGGAGATCCGCGGTCACCGGCGGACGTACGTCGGCGCGCTGCCTGGCCGGATCGTACGGGCGATCAAGGAGGCCGGTTCGATGAACCCGGTCGTCCTGCTCGACGAGATCGACAAGGTGGGCTCCGACTTCCGCGGCGACCCCGCGGCCGCCCTCCTGGAGGTCCTGGACCCGGCGCAGAACCACACCTTCCGCGACCACTACCTGGAGGTCGAACTCGACCTGTCCGACGTGGTGTTCCTCGCCACGGCCAACGTCCTGGAGGCCATCCCGGAGGCCCTGCTCGACCGTATGGAGCTGGTCCGCCTCGACGGCTACACCGAGGACGAGAAGATCGTCATCGCCCGCGACCACCTGCTCCCGCGCCAGCTGGAGCGGGCGGGGCTCGCGAAGGACGAGGTCGTCATCGACGAGAGCGCGCTGCGCAAGCTCGCCGGCGAGTACACCCGCGAGGCGGGCGTGCGCACCCTGGAGCGGTCCGTCGCGAGGCTGCTGCGCAAGGTGGCGGCCCAGCACGAACTCGGCGAGCGGGAGCTGCCGTTCACCATCACGGACGCGGACCTGCGCGGTCTGATCGGCCGGCCGCACCACGTGCCCGAGTCGGCCCAGGACCCCGCGGAGCGCCGTACGGCGGTCCCGGGCGTGGCCACCGGGCTCGCGGTCACCGGAGCGGGCGGGGACGTCCTCTACGTGGAGGCGTCGCTGGCCGACCCGGAGACGGGCGCGGCGGGTCTGACGCTGACCGGCCAGCTGGGTGACGTGATGAAGGAGAGCGCGCAGATCGCCCTGAGCTTCCTGCGCTCGCACGGCGCGGAGCTCGAACTGCCCGTCGGGGACCTCAAGGACCGGGGTGTGCACATCCACTTCCCGGCGGGCGCGGTCCCCAAGGACGGGCCGAGCGCGGGCGTCACCATGACGACGGCGCTGGCGTCGCTGCTCTCCGGCCGGCTGGTCCGCACGGACGTGGCCATGACCGGTGAGGTGTCGCTGACCGGCCGGGTCCTGCCGATCGGCGGCGTGAAGCAGAAGCTGCTCGCCGCGCACCGCGCCGGGGTGACGACCGTGATCATCCCCAAGCGCAACGAGGCCGACCTGGACGACGTCCCGGCGGAGGTGCTGGACAAGCTGGACGTCCACGCCGTCACCGACGTCCGCCAGGTCCTGGAGCTGGCGCTGGCCCCGGCCACCAACGGGGCGGCGCCGGAGGTTCCGGTGGCGGCGTGACGGGCGCTGCCGGATGAGGTGGAGGCCCGGGTCCTCGTGAGGGAGGCCCGGGCCTTCGCCGTACGTCGGGGCGGGTCAGCCGTTGGCGAGGGCCTGCACCCGGTCGAGCGCGCCGTTGAAGCGGTCGTGGTCGCCGACCGTCGGGCCGGTCGAGGTGTACTGCCACATGGTGTACGTGCTCCAGCCGGCCGGGAGGGTGCCCGGCGTCGAGGCGTAGCGCGCGATCCACAGCGGGGTGGTGGCGGCGAAGCCGCCGTAGTTGCCGGTGCACTGGGTCCACCAGCTCGTGGCGGTGTAGATGACGGCCTGCCGGCCGGTGCGTGCCTTGTACTGGTTCAGGAAGTCACGGATCCAGGTGACCATCGCGCTCTGCGTCTTGCCGAAGCAGGCGTCGCCGTACGGGTTCCACTCGATGTCGAGCACCCCGGGCAGGGTCCTGCCGTCCTTGGACCAGGCGCCGCCGTGGTCGACGAAGTAGTCGGCCTGCGTCGCGCCGCTCGTGGTGTCCGGGGTGGCGAAGTGGTAGGCCCCGCGGATCATCCCGACGCCGTAGGAGCCGGTGTACTGCTGGGAGAAGTAGGGGTTCGTGTAGTACGTCCCCTCGCTCGCCTTGGTGTACGCCCACCGGACGCCGCTGTTCCACAGGGTGGTCCAGGCGACGTTGCCCTGGTAGCTGGCGACGTCGACGCCCTCCGTCTGGGTGGCGCGGGTGCCGGCGGGAAGGCCGCCCTGGCCGTCGTGCGCCACGACGCCCATCCCCATGCGGGCGGAGCCGCGGGCCGGGACGGCGGTGGCCCCGGGGGATTCCGCGGCTCCGCCCGCATGGGGAC
>NZ_LJBR01000454.1 GCF_001282115.1 Streptomyces sp. NRRL B-24085
GTACGGGGTGGACGGGTAGCCGCCACACCCCGTACACCGGCCAGGGCGGCGCGGCCACCGGTACCGGGGGCGCCGTCGTCCGGGCGGCGTGGTCCAGGGCGGGGCGGGCCACGTCCCGCCGACGCCACAACTCGTGCAACAGCTCCCGCTCCCGTACGACGAAGTCGGCGTTCGCGCGGCCGAGCCGTCCCCGGCGCCGCAGGAACGCCAACGACGTCGCGTACGCCTCGTACTGCGCGACCGCCCGCGCCGCCGCCCGCCCCCCGAACTGCCGTCGTGCGTACTCCCGCGCGACCCGCCGGGCCCGCATCGAGCCCAGTACGTACGGCTCGGCCGGCGTCAGCCACCCGGCGACGGCGTACGCGGGCAGTTCCTCGCGCACGGTCCGCAGCTCCCGCTGCCGCGTCCAGATGACCAGCCAGGTCAGCAGCGCGAAGGCCGGCACCATGAACGTCGCGTAGACCGCGAAGAAGCCGTACTCCCCGAACGTCGACGAGCCGTTCCACATCGCGTGCATGCCCATCGCGAGCAGCAGTCCGGACAGCGGGACGAGAACCCGCCGTACGTGCTGGCGTTCCGCCGACAGCGCGGAGATGCCGAAACCGATGCCGGTGAGGACCGTGAACAGGGGGTGCGCGAAGGGGGACATCACCACGCGCACGAAGAAGGTGGCGGCGGTGACGGAGGCGATGCCGCTGTCGCCGGTGAGCTGGTCGGTGCCGAAGGCGGTGCCGAGGTAGAGGATGTTCTCGGTGAAGGCGAAGCCGGTGGCGGTGACCCCCGCTATCACCACGCCGTCGACGATCCCGGTGAAGTCCCGTCTGCGGAACAGGAAGACCAGCAGGACGGCGGCGGCCTTGGCCGACTCCTCGACGACCGGCGCTATCACGGTCGCGCCGAGGGTGTCCGCGCCCGTCGGGTCGGCGGTCGCCGTCGCTATCCACTTCGTCGCGAAGCTGTTGGCGATGATCGCTATCAGCGCGGCCGCGCAGGCGCCCCAGGCGAAGGCGAACAACAGATTGCGCCAAGGCCCCGGTTCGACCCGGTCGAGCCAGCGGAACGCGGCCATGAGCAGCGGTACGGGCAGGACGGCGAGCCCCAGCCCGACCAGGAACCCCTCGGTGCCGGTCTGCTGCCGGACCAGGGCGAGGATGACGAGCCCGGACAGCGCCAGGAGCGTGATGAGCGCGCCGTAGCGCACCGACTTCCGCTGCCACCAGTGCGCGTGCCGCAGACCACCGCCCGCGGCGGGGTCACCGGGATACGTCGGATACGGGGGACAGGTGGCCACAGCATCGACCTTAACGAGACAGAGGCCCCGCCCGCAGGCGGGCGGGTGCTCAGGCGCCGGTGGGGGACTGGTCGGGTCGGTCGCCGTGCTGTACGCGGCGGAACAGCAGGTCGTTCACGACATGTCCCTTGTCCAGTCCCTGTCCCTCGAAACGGGTCAGCGGCCGGAAGTCGGGACGCGCCGCGAAACCGCCGCCGGCCTGTGTGTTCTCGAAGTCCGGGTGCGCGGTGAGCACGTCGAGCATCTGTTCGGCGTACGGCTCCCAGTCGGTCGCGCAGTGCACCAGCGCGCCGGGCTTGAGGCGGGTGGCTGCCAGGTCCAGGAACTCGGGCTGGATCAGCCGCCGCTTGTGGTGCCGCTTCTTGGGCCAGGGGTCGGGGAAGTACACGCGCAGTCCGTCGAGCGAGTCCGGGCCGAGCATCTCGCGCAACAGGATGATGGCGTCGCCGTTGCCGACCCGGATGTTGGACAGCTCTTGCTGCTCGGCGAGATTGAGCAGGTTGCCCTGGCCCGGGGTGTGCACGTCGACGGCGAGGATGTTGGTCCCGGGGTCGGCGGCGGCCATCTGCGCGGTGGCCTCGCCCATCCCGAAGCCGATCTCCAGGACGACGGGGTTGTCGTTCCCGAACAGCTCGCCGAGGTCGATCGTGCGCTGCCCGTCGATGTCGAGGCCCCAGGTGGGCCACAGGCGCTGCAACGCGTCCGCCTGCCCCGCCGTCACCCGGCTCCGACGGGGCTGGAAGCTCCGGATCCGCCGCTCGAAGTGCGACCCCGCCGGATCGGCACTGGGCCCGTCGGGAAACCGGGGCTCCCCCTTGGCCCGGGTGCGCCGAACGGACACACCAGGAGCATGCGGAGCGGCCTCGCCGGAGTCGGTGGACCGGGACCGGGGGGCTTCGGAGGCGTTGAGGGAGTCAGACACAGTGGGGTCGATTTTACGGTGAGACGGGGGCGGGGGCGTCATGG
>NZ_LJBR01000455.1 GCF_001282115.1 Streptomyces sp. NRRL B-24085
TGGTCGCCACGCGGTCCGGGCGGGGGCTGCGGGTCACCCCGCTCGCCCGGCCCGGACTGCACCGGACGATCGCGCTGGCCCACCGCAGCGACGTCGCTCCGCCGCGGGCGGCACGGGAGTTGCAGCGGATGCTGCTGGAGCGCTGAGCGGCCGTAGCATGAGGTGCCTCTCCGACGGGGGCGCACTCGGACGGGGGTGGGCGGGGATGAAACGGCGTCTCATAGCAGTGACCGCGGTGCTGCTGGTGCTGGCGGGGTGCGCGGGGCACACCGCGTCCGGCGGACCGGGAAGCCCGGCGGTCTCCTCGTCGTCCGGGGGCTCGGGGCCGGCGGTGCGGACGGCCTCGGCGTCCGTCTCAGGCCCGTGGCGCGCGTGGACGGCTTCCCTCTCCAGCCGTGAGGCGCACGGCAGTTGTGGCGCGACGGCACACCAGGTGGTCTGCGCGACCGACTCCGGCGGACTGGTGGGGCGTTCCCGCGCCGACGGCCGTGTCACCTGGGCGGTGCCCGCCGACGACCGCGGCAGAAGCGCCGGACTGGTCGTCGACGCGGCCGACGAACGGGCCGTGACCGCGGTCGCCGGCGTGCTCCGCGCGGCGAACCTGCGGACGGGTGCGCGGGCGTGGACCCACCGGTCGCCCACCGGCGGCGCCTACGTCACCCTCGGCGCGGCGGACGGCGTCGTGCACGCCCTCGTGAGGGCTGACACCACGTCACGGACCGGAGTACTGGAGGCCGTTCGCGCCTCCGACGGCACGCCCCTCTGGCACCGGACCGTCGCCTGGAGCACGGGCGAACCCGTGGCCGCCTTCCGGGGCCGCGTCTACACGGCCGACGGCACCCGGGTCACCGCCCGTGACGCCCGCACCGGCAAGACCCTGGCGACCGGCCCCACGGGCGTCACGTGCCCGCACCTCGTCACCGGCGGCCACTACCTGGTCTGCACCGGCAGCCCGCTCTCCGCCGGGGACACCTTCCCGCCCATGCGGCGGCTGGACCCGGCGACCCTGAAGCCGCTGCCGACCCCGAGGAACACCATCGACATGCCCGTGCGCGGGGTGATCTCCGACGACGGGGTCCTGGTGCTGTACGAGGCCGGCGCCGAGGACACGAGCGCGGGCAACTGGTTCGCGTACGACCTCGAGCACGACCGCAGGCTGTGGAGCACGTACGCCACCGAGGCGGACGCCACCGTGACCGCCGGCCGGTTCGTGACCTTCACCCCGGGCAACGACAGCGCCACCCGGGGCCGCGTGCTCACGCTCGACCTGCACGCGGGTCCGCGGGGCACCGGCAGCGCCGCGCCCCGCATGTCCCCCGTGTACGCGCAGGCCAGGGACGGCGAACACCCCGTCCTCGTCGCGCCGGGCGGGGACACGGGCCACATCCTCGTCATGGCCCGCACCCACGGCTCGCTGCGCTCGCTGCCGCTGCCCTGAGCGAGCGGGGCGGTCAGCCCGTCGCGTCCACCAGGGCCAGCTCGTGCAGCCGCTCCGGCGGGCCCGGACGGGCGTAGTACCAGCCCTGGGCCGTGTCGCAGCCCAGTATCCGCAACTGCTCGGCCTGAGCCCCGGTCTCGACGCCCTCGACCGTCACCGCGAGGTTCAGGCCGTGGGCGAGCGAGACGATCCCGTCGACGATCTTGAGGTCGACCGGGTCGGCGGGGAACTGCTGCATGCTCTGGGTGAAGGAGCGGTCCAGTTTGAGGACGCTGACCGGGAGGCGGCGGAGGTTCGCCAGGTTCGAGTAGCCGGTTCCGAAGTCGTCCAGGGCGATGTCGACGCCCATCTCGGCGAGTCGGCGCAGCGGCTTGAGCAGGTCGTCGTCGGCGCCGATGAGGGCCGACTCGGTGACTTCGAGGCAGAGGGCGTCGGGGGACACGCCGGCGCGCTCCAGGATGTCCACCGTGTCCTGGACCAGGCCGGGGTGAGTGAGCTGGCAGGGCGAGAGGTTGACGTTGATGCGGAGCGGGCCGCCCGCGGTGTCCTCGCCGTACCGTTCTCGCCACTCACGCGCCTGCCGTACCGACTGCTCCAGGACCCACCGGCCGAGCGGCACGATCAACCCGGTGTGCTCGGCGAGCGGGATGAACCGGTCCGGGCCGAGGACGCCGTGCTGCGGGTGCAGCCAGCGCACCAGCGCCTCGGCGCCCCGCACACTGCCGTCGCCGAGGTGCACCAGCGGCTGGTACTCGATGAAGAACTCGCCCCGCTCCAGGGCCGCGGGGAGCTGCGTGGTCAGCCCGTGCCGGGTGATGGCGCGGGCGTCGGCCTCCGGATCGGCCAGCTCGAAGCGGTTGCCGCCCGCCGACTTGGCCCGGTACATCGTGATGTCGGCGCTGCGCAGCACCTCCGCGGGACCCCGCTCCCCCGCCGGGCCCTCGACGATGCCGATGCTGCCGCGCACGGTCAGCTCGCGGCCGTCGATGCGGACCGGGGCGAGCAGGACGTTCATGATGCGCGCCGCGAGGTCGTCGACCTCGCTCTCGGTGTCCGGGCCGGTGGTCAGCGCCACGAACTCGTCACCGCCGAGGCGGGCGACCATCTCGCCCGGCGCGGTCGCGCAGGACTGGAGCCGGTCGGCGACCTCGACGAGCAGCCGGTCGCCGGCCGCGTGGCCGAGGCTGTCGTTGATGGTCTTGAAGCCGTCGAGGTCGAGGTAGCACAGGCCGAACCGCTGGCCCTCGCCGGCGCTGAGCGCCTTCTCCAGGCGTTCGAAGAACAGGGTGCGGTTGGGGAGCCCGGTGAGGGCGTCGTGCGTGGCCTCATAGCGCAGCCGGAGGTTGAGCAGCCGGCGCTCGGTGGTGTCCTCCATGAGGGCCAGCTGGTACTGCGGGGTGCCGTCGGCGTCGCGCAGCAGGGAGACCGTCAGGTTGGTCCACAGGACCGTTCCGTCGGGGCGGTAGAAGGCCTTTTCGAGGTGGTAGTGCTCGCGCTCGCCGCGGACGAGCTCGTCGTAGAGCGTCCAGGTCTGCGGCGCGTCGTCGGGGTGCGTCCACTCCCGCACGTTGCGGCCGCGCATGGTCTGGTCGGTGATGCCGAACATGCGCAGCAGGGCGCCGTTGACCTGGAGGACGTTGCCGTCCAGGTCGGCGATGCCGATTCCTATGGCCGCGCCCTCGAACACGGCCCGGAAGCGCGCCTCGGTCGCGTGCAGGGCCTGCGCCACCACGCCCTGCGCCTCCAGCGCGGCCTGTGCGATGGCCTCCTGCTCGGCGAGGGTCCGCTCGCGCAGCGCCTGCGCGAACCCGGCGGCCATGGCGTGCTGGAGGCGTGCGCACCTCGACCGCAGGTCCTCGCGGTCGCCGTCCCCGCCGCAGTAGAGGACCAGATAGGCGTCCACGCAGTCCAGGGAGCGGGTCAGCGCCTCCGGGTCGGTGCAGTGCGCGTCGACGAGGGCGGCGCCGACCGCCCGGCCCTCGTCGGTGTCGACGGTCCTGGCCGCCAGTGCCCCGCTCAGGCGGCGGGCCAGCGCGAGCAGTTGCCCGTCGAACTCCGGCCGGGTCGCGGACGTCGACGTCACCGGGAACACGGCCCGGCTCCAGATCGTCGCGAACCGGCGCAGTCTGTCCTCCGGGCCGTCCGGCTCCGCGCTCACGCCGCCCGCCCCACGCCGCCGAACTGGGAGAAGGCCCACGGGTCCTCGTCCTCGGGGTCCCAGTTCTCGGACTCCGGCCGCCACCGCGGCATCGGTACCAGTCCGGGTTCCACCATGTCGTACCCCTCGAAGAACCGTGCGATCTCGTTGTGCGAGCGCATGATCAGCGGGTTGCGGATGTCCTTGTACACATCCATCGCGCCCTGGACCTGCTCCTGCGACAGCGGGATGCCCTCGTAGGCGGCGTGCGTGAGCACCAGCAGGCTGCCGGGCGCGAACGCGTCGCGCAGCTCGGCCACCGCTCCTTGGGGGTCATCCGCGTCTTCCACGAAGTGCAGTATGGCAACGAGGAGCACCGCAACCGGACGGTTCGGGTCGATCAGCCGCCGGACCTCGGCGCTCTCCAGGATCTCCCGGGGCTTGCGGAGGTCGGCCGCGACGACGCCCGCGTCCGGGTTGTCCGCGATGACCGCCTGACTGTGCGCGACCGCCACCGGATCGTGGTCGACGTAGACGACCCGGGCGCCGGGGCTGGCGCTCTGGGCGACCTCGTGGACGTTGCCGAAGGTGGGGATGCCCGAGCCGATGTCCAGGAACTGCGTGATGCCCTGATCGACCGCGAAGCGCACCGCCCGGCGCATGAACGCCCGGTTCGCCTGCATGATCTTCGGGAGTCCCGGGACGTGCTCCATGGCCTTGCGGGCCGCCACCCGGTCCGCCTCGAAGTTGTGCGAACCGCCCAGGTAGAAGTCGTAGATACGCGCCACGCTCGGCACCGAGATGTCGATGCTCCGGGGAGCCCAGGCGGGACGCTCCATGTATCTCTCCAAGGCGTAGGCGATCCGGTGTTCGAGCTGAGGCTACTGATCGCCCGCCAAAGGAGCGAGCGGAAACGGAAATTGACCGTCCGTTCCCGGTCACTGCCTGCGGCACGTGCCGCCAAAAAGTGGCGGCGCATCCTCCACGAAAAGTGAGCAGCGCGCTCCGGAGAGTTGCGGAACGGGCATCGAAACGCGGGGGCTTGGGGGAAATGACGGCAAACCGGTCCGACCCCTCCGTGCGGCGCGGAGGGGTCGGACCGGTGGATCGGTGGGGCCGGTGTCACTTGTCGGAGATGCCGACCATCTCTCCGTTGGGACGGACGGCGTACCAGGTGCCGCCGACACCCTGGCCGTTGGTGTCGCCGGGCTGCTTGTCGGCCGCGAAGGTGTAGATGGGCGAGCAGTTGACGGTCTGCTGCTTGACGCCGTCGGAACGGGTGAAGCTCATCAGGCCCTTCTTCTGGACGCCCTTGGTGTCGTTCGCCGACACGGGTGCGACGACCGGCCACTTCTCCAGGCAGGCACCTGTGCAGTTGGAGACCGGCTCGGGCCAGGCCTTGTCCTTGGCGAAGCGGTAGACCGTCATGCCGTTCTTGTCGACGACGATCTCGCCCAGGTCGGGGTCGTTGCGCGTGGACAGTCCGGGCCGACTGGCGACCGACGCCTTCTTGCCCGTGGGGGCCAGCGCGTACCACTTGCCGCCCACGCCCTGGCCGGTCAGGTCCCCGGCCTTGGTGTCCTTGGCGTAGCGGTAGGCCGGCCAGCCGGCGATGGTGAGCTGCTTGCTGCCGTCGGCCCGGGTCACCTCGCCGAGCAGCGCCTTGTCGATACCGGCACCGGCCGAGGCGTCGTCCGCGGGCACCGGCGGCCAGGCCGTCGCGCAGTCGCCGTTGCAGTTGGACTTCGGCGGCTCGGCGGTGTCCTCGTCGAAGCGGTAGAGGGTGAGGCCGGTCGCATCGGTCAGCACGTCCCCGAGCTCGGCGTTCGCGGACACCTGCAACTTGCCGGCCGAGGTCGACTGGGCCCCCAGGTTCCCCTGGCCGATCGCGGGCGCACTCGCGTCGGCACTGGGGCTGGTGCCGGTCCCGACACCGGAGCCGACACCGCCGTAACCGCCCGCCGCCGCGGTGGCTCCGACGTTCTGACTGCCCACCGACGAGGTGCCGCTTTCCTGACCGCACGCCGTCGTCAGCGCCAGGACCGCCGCGGCGCTTGCCACGAGTGAGGCGCTCCGCCAGGAGGTCTTCATCGTCAACTCCCCATAAATCCAAAGGGTGTTGCAGCGCCCTGCTGCGCCGCCGCACGACCATGGGTACGCACCGGAGCAGGGGTTGTGTTCAACCGTCCCGCAAATTTCTTTCCGAAGGCTGTGACCACACCTGTCTCGGACCGCACGGGCGTACGCCTCATCGGCCGGACGAGCGCCCAGGATTCAAACATCGGGCGAGCCTTTGTCCTCCCTTCGGAGCAATCTCTTCGCGCCCGCGCGTGAGATCGCCCGGCAGGCCTCATGATCTCCGTCGTGCATCGACCCGAATCACCGCAATCCGCCACCGCCATACGTGCGTTGGCCCTGCTGACCCTGGCGTGGGCGCTCGTCGGCCCCGCGGCCGGGACGGCCGAGGCGGATGCCTGCGCCTACGCCTCGGTCGGCCCCGGCGGCGCCGAGGTGGTGGCGGTCGCCGGAAGCCTCACGTGGCCCA
>NZ_LJBR01000456.1 GCF_001282115.1 Streptomyces sp. NRRL B-24085
GCTCAGGCGCGGCGGGGGCGGGGGGTGCCTCGCAGGTTGCCTCGGCGAGGGTCACGGTGCCCTCGACCTCGGCGACGCCCAGCTTCAACGGGTCGACGGAGACGGTGAGTTCGAGCGCGGTGGCGGCGGCGGTGCGCGCGGTGGTCACGTTCTTCGACAGGTCGAGGCGGACCTCGCCGACCCCGGGCACCTTGACGTCGGTCGGGCCGCCCGCGGTCACCGTGACCTTCTTGCCGAGCACCGTGACCGCGCCCAGGAGGTTCGAGGAGGCGGTCGGGGTCCGGCCCGCCTCGCAGGTCGCCCGGGAGGTGACGCCCTCGATCTCGATGAGGGACAGCAGCGGGAGACCCGGGACGTGGATCCTGGCGTGGGTGAGTCGGGTGGACGCCTCGGCCTTCCCGTCGGTGACCGTCGCCCCGGCGTCGGCCACCTCCGCGGCGAGCACGCTGAACGGCCGCCCCCCGTCCACACCGTCCAACGTCGCCGTCAGCGTGGTCTGCCGGGCGCTGCGGGGCGCCTGGACCTCGTTGAGGGTGACCGCGAGGGGGACGTCGACGGTCTTGTGGAGCAGGCTGACGTCCAGCCCGGTGCGCAGGACGACGGCGCTCGCGCGCCCCTGGTCGCCGGTCGCGTGCGCGGCGCCCGCGCCGGCCAGCGCCGCGGGACCGGCGGCGAGGACGCCGGCCGCCGCCACGGCGGCGAGACGACGTGCGGGCATACGGAAGTCGGTGCTGTTCAAGGTGGTGGGACCCCCAGAGAGGACTGGCTCGGGACCTCGAAAGGATGTCGCACCGCTCCTCGTTCGACAGCGTTCCCACGGGAGTTCACACGATCGTGGCGTGCCCGTGCCCGCTTTCGCGCGTGCGTTCGCCTCCCTACTGCACGACCCGGCCGTTCAGTACGACCTGGACCGGGTCGGCCAGCACGCGTACGTCCGCGCGGGGGTCCTGTGCGTACACCACGAGGTCCGCCGCGGCCCCCTCCTCCAGCCCCGGCCGTCCCAGCCACTCCCGGGCGCCCCACGTGGTCGCCGACAGCGCGTCCGGCGCGGGGATTCCGGCCTTCACCAGTTCCGCGACCTCCGCCGCGACCAGGCCGTGCGGGAGGGTGCCGCCCGCGTCCGTGCCGACGTAGACCGGGATGCCGGCGTCGTAGGCGTTCCGGACGGTGTCGTAGCGGCGGGCGTGGAGCCGGCGCATGTGGGCGGACCAGCGGGGGAACTTGGACTCGCCGCCGGCCGCCAGCTCGGGGAAGGTCGCGATGTTGACGAGGGTGGGGACGATCGCGACGCCCCGTTCGGCGAACAGCGGGATCAGGTCGTCCGTCAGGCCCGTCGCGTGTTCGACGCAGTCGATGCCCGCCTCCACCAGGTCCGGGAGGGAGTTCTCGGCGAAGCAGTGCGCGGTGACACGGGCGCCGAGGCGGTGGGCCTCCGCGATGGCCGCCTCGGCCGCCTCCCGCGGCCAGCTGGGCGCCAGGTCGCCCACCTCACGGTCGATCCAGTCGCCGACCAGCTTGACCCAGCCGTCCCCCCGGCGGGCCTCCTGGGCGACGTACGCGACGAGGTCCCCGGGTTCGATCTCCCAGGCGTAGTTCCTGATGTAGCGGCGGGTGCGAGCGATGTGCCGGCCGGCCCTGATGATCTTCGGGAGGTCCTCGCGGTCGTCCACCCAGCGGGTGTCGGAGGGCGAACCGGCGTCGCGGATCAGCAGGGTGCCGGCCTCGCGGTCGGCCAGCGCCTGCTTCTCGGCCACGTCCCGGTCGACCGGCCCGTGCGCGCCGAGGCCCACATGGCAGTGGGCGTCGACCAGGCCGGGCAGCACCCAGCCCGACACCGTGCGGACGTCACGGGCGGCGACGGGACGGTCGTAGGAGATCCGCCCGTCGACCACCCACAGTTCGTCCCGGACGTCCTCGGGGCCGGCCAGGATCCGGCCCTTCACGTGCAGCACCGTGCGATCGCTCATGACCGCACCCTAGCCAGCCCGGGGTCACTGCTCCCAGGGCGGTGGTCCCTCGAAGGCGAGCTGGTGGACGTCGAAGAGGACCGCCGCCTCGACACCGAGGGCGGGGCCGCCCCGGCGGGCCGCCCAGGTCAGGAACGGGCGCGGTTCGAAGGCGCCCGCGCCGAGGCCCTTGGTGTACTCGGCGTGCGCGGCGAGGGAGGCGATGCCCCGCTCCAGGGGTTCGCCGGAGACGTCCACGCCGTGGGTGGGGCGGTCGGTGCCGGCGACGGCCACGAAGCGGACCCCGCCCCAGGGTTCGAGGCCCTCGTCGGCGAGTTCGGGGAAGATCCAGCGGTTGCCGGCGTCGCGTGCCGCGTCGAGCGCGGCCAGGCCCACCACGCGGTGGTCGGCCTGGTTGACCACCCCGGCGACCATCCGCACGGTGTACGCCCCGGTCACCACGACCTCGGGCCGGTGCCGCCGGATCGCGCGCACGATGTCGCGGCGCAGGGCCGGCCCCTCCTCGATCATGCCGTCCCGGTGGTCGAGGAACTCCACCGTGTCCACGCCCACTTCGCGTGCGCCCGCCCGCTCCTCGCCCTCGCGCAGCGGGCCCGCCAGGTCCGGGTGCAGCCCGTCGATGCCCGCCTCGCCGCGGGTGGCCAGCAGATACGTGACCCGCTTGCCCTGGGTCGTCCAGCGGGCCACCGCGGAGGCCGTCCCGTACTCGATGTCGTCCGGGTGCGCGGCCACGGCCAGGCAGCGCTCCCAGTCCTCCGGCAGCGGGGGCAGCGTGCCGCCCACCGCGAAGCCGCCCGTGTCGTCATGAGTCGTCATGCCCGAATCATGGCGGTTGTCGGGCTCTGTGGGACAGAGGCGCGTATGCCCCTTTCAGCTGCCGCCCTTGCCCGCTGCCCTCGTCCTACGCCTGGTCCTCCACGTTCTCCACGTCGGCCATCGCCGGGTCGAGGAGCCGGGACAGGAAGTGGCGGGTGCGCTCATGACGGGGATCGCCGATGACCTGGGCCGGGGCGCCGTCCTCGACGATGACTCCGCCGTCCATGAAGACGACCCGGTCGGCGACCTCGCGGGCGAAGGTCATCTCGTGGGTGACGACCATCATCGTCATGCCCTCGCGGGCCAGCATCCGCATGACCGCGAGCACGTCGCCGACCAGCTCCGGGTCGAGGGCCGAGGTCGGCTCGTCGAAGAGCATCACCTCGGGGCCCATGGAGAGGGACCTGGCGATGGCGACGCGCTGCTGCTGTCCGCCGGACAGGGAGGCGGGGTAGGCGTCGGCCTTCTCGGCGAGGCCCACCCGCTCCAGGTTCTCGGCGGCCACTTTCGCGGCCTCCGCCTTGCCGCGCCTGAGGACCCTGCGCTGCGGCAGGGTGAGGTTCTCGGTCACCGTGAGGTGCGGGAACAGGTTGAACTGCTGGAAGACCATGCCGATACGGCGGCGTACGGCGTCGATGTCGACGTCGGGGTCGGTGAGTTCGGTGCCGCCGACGAGGACCTGCCCCTTGGTGGGCTCCTCCAGGAGGTTGACGCACCGCAGCAGCGTCGACTTGCCCGAGCCCGAGGGGCCGATGACACAGACGACCTCGCCCTGGCCGATCTCCAGGTCGATGCCCTTGAGGACCTCGTTGGTGCCGAACGACTTGTGCAGACCGCGTACTTCGATCTCCGGCCGGCTCGTCTCAACGGTCATTTCACGGCCTCCTGGGCCTTGGCCTCCATACGGCGGACCACGAACCCGAGCGGGATCGTCACCAGCAGGTAGCACAGGCCCGCGACGAGGATCGGCGTGGAGTTGGCGGTCGTACTGGCCAGGTCGCGGCCGTACTTGGACAGTTCGCGCTCCTCCAGGGTGACGCCGAGGAACAGCACCAGGGAGGAGTCCTTGAAGAGCAGGACGAGTTCGTTGGTCAGCGGCGGGAGGATGATCCGGAACGCCTGCGGGATGATGATCGAGACCATCGCGCGGGCCGGTGAGAAGCCCAGCGAACGGGCCGCCTCCATCTGCCCCTTGGGCACGGCCTGGATGCCCGCGCGGATCGTCTCCGCCATGTAGGCGGCGGCCACCAGGCCGAGCGCGAGGGCGACCTTGCCGTAGGTGCCGCCGACGATCTCCGTGCCGGGGAAGGCGAGCGGTACCGCCACGCCGATGAAGATGAAGATCAGCAGCGCGGGCAGCCCGCGGAAGATCTCGATGTAGACACCGGCGAACCAGCGGTACGGGCCCACCGACGACAGCCGCATCAGCGCGATGACCATGCCGAGGACGAGCCCGACGACGAAGCCGGACACCGTGTAGAGCACGGTGTTCTTCAGCGCCAGCGTGATGACCTCGGGGAACATCTGGTCGGCGATGTCCGCCTGCGCGAACTGGTTCTTCAGCCGCCCCCAGTCCGCCGAGACCGCGAAGGCGATCACGGCGGCGACGAAGACGGCGTACTGGACGCCGCGGGACAGGCTGCGCTTCTGACGTCGGGTCAGGCCCTTCTTGCGAGGCTGGAGTTGCGTGTCCGCCGCGGTCATGAGGCGGCGGGAGAGGCGACCGACTCGTCGTACGGGCCGATCCACTTCTCGTAGAGCTTCTTGTAGGTGCCGTCCGCCTTGGCGTCCGCGAGCGCCTTGTTGATGGCGTCCCGCAGCTTGGTGTTGCCCTTCTTCACCGTGAAGCCGTACTGCTCACCGGTGTTGATGTTGTCGGCGACCTGGAAGGCGTCGGCGTTGGCCTTGTCCTTGAGCCAGCCCTGGACGACCGGGTAGTCGATGACGACGGCCTTGACCTGGCCGGAGCGCAGGCCGTTGAGGACGGCGTCGGAGGACTCGAAGGAGACCGGGTCGAAGCCCTGGCTCTTGACGTAGTCCTCGCCGGTGGTCTGGGCCTGGGCGCCGAGCTTGACCTTCTTCGCCTTGGCGTCGGCGAGCGAGGAGATCCCGCTGCCCTTGGCGACCAGGAGGGCCTGGGTGGCGTCGAAGTAGGGGTCCGAGAAGTCGACGTTCTTCTTGCGCTCGTCGGTGATGGTCATGCCGGCCGCGGCCAGGTCGCACTCGCCGGAGTTGAGGAAGGCGCCGGTCTTGAAGTTCTCGAAGGGGGTGTCGAGGATCTCCTGCTTCACGCCCAGGTCCTTGGCGACCAGGTCGATGAGCGAGACGTCGAAGCCCTGGACCTTGCCGTCGATCTCCGACTGGAACGGCGGGTACGGCAGGTGGGTGCAGGTGGTGAGCTGTCCGCCCTTGACCAGTTCGACCCCGCCCGCGGCGGTCTTCGAACCGCTGCCGCCGTCGTCGCTGGAGGTGCAGGCAGCGACGAGCAGGAGCCCGGCCGTCGCGGTGGTGGCGGCCAGGACGCGGGTCCGGCGCCCGGAGAGGGTGTTCACGGGAGGCCTCCTGTGGGGGAACTGTGGGTTCCGATTATAAGGAAAGGTTTGAGTGCCTCAAACCAAACCGATGGTCGCGAGGCCGTTCAGCCTAAGAAGTCGCCGGTGGTCGGGGGTTGATCGAGAACGGTTACGCTCGTTCACGTCTACCCCAGTGAGCGAAGAGAGCACCGTCGTGACGCACCCCTTCCTGGACCTGACCCCGCTCGGCGCGGCGCGGTTCGCCTCGATCGAGGACCGTGTGGCCCGGCTGCTGCGCACCGAGCAGGACGTCGTGATCATGCAGGGTGAGGCGCTGCTGCCGCTGGAGGGGGCGATCCGGGGGACCGCGGGTCCGGGCACGACCGCGCTGAACGTCGTCACCGGCCCGTACGGGCAGACCTTCGGGGACTGGCTGCGGGACTGCGGCGCGACGGTGATCGACCTGGCGGTGCCGTTCCACACGGCGGTGACGGCCGAGCAGATCGCGGCGGCCTTCGAGGAGCACCCGGCGATCGACTTCGTGTCGCTGGTGCACGCGGAGGCGGCGACCGGCAACACCAACCCGGTCGCGGAGATCGCGGAGGTGGTACGCCGGCAGGGCGCCCTCTTCTACCTGGACGCGGTCGCCTCCGTGGGCGCCGAGCCGGTGCTGCCGGACGCGTGGGGCGTGGACCTGTGCGTGATCGGGGCGCAGAAGGCGATGGGCGGTCCCGCGGGCGTCTCGGCGGTGTCGGTGAGCGAGCGGGCGTGGGCGCGGATGGCGGGGAACCCCGGGGCACCGCGCCGGTCGTACCTCTCCCTCCTCGACTGGAAGGAGCGCTGGATCGACGGCGGCCGCAAGGCCCTGCTGCACGCCCCGGCGCAGCTGGAGATGCTGGCACTGGAGGCGTGCGTCGAGCGGATCGAGGCGGACGGGCCGGAGACGGTGATGGCCCGGCACCGGGCGGCCGCGGCGGCGACCCGGGCGGGTGCGCGGGCGCTGGGCGGCGGTCTGGAGCCCTATGTGCACGAGGACCGCGAGGCCGCGCCGGTCGCCACGACCCTGCGTTCCCTCTCCGGCGTGGTGGCCTCCGAGCTCGTCGCCCGGGCACTGTCGTCCGACCCCGCGCTGCCCCTGGCCGCGGGCGGGGGCGCCCTGGCGGCGGAGATGGTCCGGGTCAACCACTACGGCGTGGACGCGACGCCCGCGGCCGTCCGGGCGAGCCTGGCCGCGCTGGGAGCGGCGCTGACCGAGCAGGGGCTCGCGGTGGATGTGGCGGGAGCGCTGCGGTCGGCCGAGGAGACGTTCGACCGGACGATGAATGCGCGCGGCACCGGTGCATAATTCATAAAGACAATTCCGGGCTTTATCTAGAATAGCTTCCCGTATTCTTCTGCCCGCTTTCCCTCGGGCTAAACGCAAAGATTCTGCGAACGCGAACGGGCCGAATTCGGGGAGATCCCGTGGTGGTCACCTACTTGTGACGCGTTACACACTGTGATCAATTTGCCCGTTATTTGCTGGGCGTAATCGTACATAACGGTCATGCCTTGCGCGTCGGCGCGCGCCCGCGTGGTAACACACGAGGCGCCCGTACGTAACCCCGTCCGGCGATGCAATTTTGAATTTCGCTCGGTAAATTCAATTCGCATGACTGCCGCACAAGCAGACCTGCAAATCGACCGGCCGACGGTCGCGGACGGAGCCGCACTGTGGCGGATCGCCCGCGACTCCGAGGTTCTCGACCTGAACTCGTCGTACAGCTATCTGCTGTGGTGTCGCGACTTCGCCGCCACGTCGGCGGTGGCACGGAACGAGCACGGGGAGGCGATCGGCTTCGTCACCGGGTACGTCCGCCCGGACCGGCCCGACACCCTCCTCGTCTGGCAGGTGGCCGTGGACGCGGCCCACCGCGGCCGCGGTCTCGCCGCCGCCCTGCTCGACGGGCTGACCGCACGGCTCACCGCCGAGCGCGGACTGACCACCGTCGAGACCACCATCACGCCGGGCAACACCGCCTCCGAGCGGCTGTTCACGTCGTTCGCCGAACGCCGTGGCGCCCGCCTGGAGCGCGAGGTGCTGTTCGACACGAGCCTGTTCCCCGACGGGCCGCACGACCCCGAGGTCCTCTACCGGATCGGGCCCCTCTCCCCCGGTTCCCC
>NZ_LJBR01000457.1 GCF_001282115.1 Streptomyces sp. NRRL B-24085
CCCCCACCGCCGCCGGGGAAGCCGAAGGGACGGCGCTGATCCGGGGGCGGGAGCCGCGGCACACCCGGGAGGCGGGGGAGCCGCAGGAGACGCGGGAGCCGCGGGGGCTCAGGGGCTACGGCAGGCTCAGGGCCGCGGGAGACTCGGGGGCCGCGGGAGACTCAGGAGCCCGGCAGCCCGAACTTCACCCCCGCTCACCGCAACGCACGCGTGTCCCGCCACTTGATCCGGCGCGGGAGACGCCGTAGCCGAAGGAGTCGCAGGAGGCGCAGGGACCCGGCAGCCCGAAGCTCGCCCCCCGGCTCACCGCCGCAACGCCCCCGTGTCCCGACCGTAAGGGTCTCGCCACCCGCTCGACACCGAGTGTTCCGTGTCCGTCAGACGGACCGCGGGAGCAGAAGGCACTGGGTGCCGGATACGGTGGGAACACCATGAGCGCTGAGCAGACCTCGTCCTCCGACGTCCCCACCCTTCTCGTCAAGATCTTCGGGAAGGACAGGCCGGGCATCACGGCCGGCCTCTTCGACACCCTCGCCGCCTACTCCGTCGACGTGGTCGACATCGAGCAGGTCGTCACGCGTGGCCGGATGGTGCTGTGCGCGCTCGTGACCGCGCCGCCCCGCACGCTGGAGGGCGATCTGCGGGCGACCGTCCACAGCTGGGCCGAGTCGATCAAGATGCAGGCGGAGATCATCTCCGGTCTCGGCGACAACCGGCCGCGAGGGCTCGGACGTTCCCTGGTCACCGTGCTCGGTCACCCACTCACCGCGGAGGCCACCGCCGCGATCGCAGCCAAGATCGCCAAGGCGGGCGGGAACATCGACCGTATCTTCCGGCTGGCCAAGTACCCCGTCACGGCCGTCGAGTTCGCGGTGTCCGGCGTGGAGACCGAGGCGCTGCGCACCGCCCTGGTGACGGACGCCGGCAAGCTCGGTGTGGACGTGGCCGTCGTGGCCGCCGGCCTGCACCGCCGGGCCCAGCGGCTCGTCGTCATGGACGTGGACTCCACGCTCATCCAGGACGAGGTGATCGAGCTCTTCGCCGCGCACGCCGGCTGCGAGGACGAGGTCGCCGAGGTGACCGCTGCCGCGATGCGCGGGGAGCTGGACTTCGAGCAGTCACTGCACGCGCGTGTGGCGCTGCTGGAGGGGCTGGACGCCTCGGTCGTCGACAAGGTGCGCTCCGAGGTGCGGCTGACGCCGGGCGCGCGCACGCTGATCCGGACGCTGAAGCGGCTCGGCTTCCAGGTCGGTGTCGTCTCGGGCGGCTTCACCCAGGTCACCGACGACCTTCAGGACCGGCTGGGGCTGGACTTCGCCCAGGCGAACACTCTGGAGATCGTCGACGGGAAGCTGACGGGCCGGGTCGTCGGGGAGATCGTGGACCGGGCGGGCAAGGCGCGGCTGCTGCGCAGGTTCGCCGCCGAGGCGGGGGTGCCGCTGTCCCAGACGGTGGCGATCGGCGACGGCGCCAATGACCTGGACATGCTCAACGCGGCCGGGCTCGGGGTCGCCTTCAATGCCAAGCCGGTGGTGCGGGAGGCCGCGCATACCGCGGTGAACGTGCCCTTCCTCGACACCGTGCTGTACCTGCTGGGCGTCACCCGCGAAGAGGTCGAGGCGGCGGACGCGCACGAGGAGGACTGACCTCCGGCGACGGATCGGCAGGGCCCGGCTACCGTGACGGTGCCGGGCCCTGCCGTGTGTCGCGCGTGCGGGAGGACGTGTGTCCTCAGTCGGACGGCGCCCAGTAGTCGACCAGGGTGGCCGCGCCGGGCTCCAGGGACTTCCAGGGCCCGCTGAACGTCAGGACGGCGAAGGCGGCGGCCGGGAAGCCGCGGCCGCTCATCCGCTGGCGTGCGTCCCCCTCGGAGGCACCGGCGAGGACGTCGGCGAGGCCCTGGATCCCCGGGTTGTGGCCGATCAGGACGGCGTTGTGCACCTCGTCCGGGGTCTCGTTCAGCACGGCGATCAGCTCGCCGGGCGAGGCCTCGTAGATCCGCTCCTCGTAGACCGTTTTCGGCCGGTGCGGGAACTCCTGCACGGCGAGCTTCCAGGTCTCACGGGTCCGGGTCGCGGTGGAGCAGAGGGCCAGGTCCAAGGGGATGCCGGAGTCGACCAGCCGTCGTCCGGCTTCCGCTGCATCTAGTCGGCCCCGGTCGGCGAGCGGCCGCTCGTGGTCGGTCACCTGCGGCCAGTCGGCTTTCGCATGCCGGAAAAGGACAATCCTGCGGGGATCTGCGACGCTCATGGGATCCAGCTTCGCATGAAACAGGCCACGGGGCGCAGGGAGTTGGCGGGCGGCTTCGTGGGTGCTCAGCGCGTTATGAGCTGCTGTACGCGCTCCAGGAACCGGGTGACGAGGGGGTCGCCGGAGGCCGCGTGCGCGTCGGCGGGATTGAGGATGAGGGCCAGCAGGACCACGAAGGCGAGCATGGGCAGTGCGAGGGCCCACCAGGGCAGCCGGATGTCGACGCCACCCCTGGACGCCGGGTGGGGCGGGGTCTGCGTAGGGGCCGACATGAGTGCCTCCGCTGGTCTTCGAGTCCTCCGTGAGCCGCTGCTCGCGGCCACATCTCGAAGTTACGGAACCGGCGGCCCTCAACCCATCCGGTGATCCACCCAGTTGACCCTGACACTCGCCCCCTAGGGGATGTGGGGTTAACCCCACCACCGCCCCGCCACCGCCCCGGCGTCGGGCCGGGGAGCGGGTGGCCGGGGTCAGGGCGAGGCGATCGTGGCGATGATCGCGATGACGACGAAGATGGCGAAGAACGAGCCGAAGACCAGCAGCATCTTCTTCTGGCCGTTCTGGGGGTTCGGATCGAGCACTGGCATGCGGCCAGTCTCGCACCCCGGTCTCTTACCGAGGCGGCAGGGGTGGCTCTCTCCCCGAGGCGACCGAGGCGAGCGACCGAGGGGCCTCAGCGGGCGGCCTCGTCCTCCACGGTACGGTCGCGGCCCGCGAGCACCCCGACCGCCATCTGCGGGACCATCAGGCCGATCATGAGCGCGATGGGCAGGCCCCAGCCGCCGCTGTGCTGGTAGAGCACGCCCACCAGGAGCGGTCCCGGGATGGAGATCAGATAGCCGGTGCTCTGCGCGAACGCGGAGAGCTGGGCGACGCCCGCGCCGGTCCTGGCGCGCATCCCGACCATGGTGAGGGCGAGCGGGAAGGCGCAGTTGGAGATGCCGAGCAGGACGGCCCAGGCCCAGGCGCCCGAGGCGGGGGCGAGGTAAAGGCCCGCGTATCCGGCGAGACCGCAGACGCCGAGCGCGATGACGATGGGGCCCTGGTGCGGCAGACGGGTGGCCACGCGCGGGATGACGAAGGCGAGCGGGACGCCCATGACCATCGTGACGGCCAGCAGCAGCCCGGCGGTGCCCGCGGGCACGCCCGCGTCCCGGAAGATCTGCGCCATCCAGCCCATGGTGATGTAGGCGGCGGTGGCCTGGAGCCCGAAGAAGACGGCGAGCGCCCAGGCGGTCCGGCTGCGGGTGATCCGCAGCGGCGGGTGCTCCTGGCGCGCGTGCACGTGCCGGACGGGTCCGGCGCCCTCCACGCGCGCGTGGACGTTCTGGACCACCTTCGGCTCGGTCGGCGCGGGCCCCCGGTCGCGCACGAGCGGGATCCACGGCAGTACGGCCGCCGCGGCGAGGAGCGCCCATACCGTGAGCCCGGACTGCCAGCTGCCGCCCAGTGCCTCGGTCACCGGGACGGTCACGGCGGCCGCCGCGGAGGTGCCGAGGGCCAGGGCCATCGAGTACAGGCCGGTCATGGAGCCGACCCGGTCCGGGAACCAGCGCTTGACGATGACCGGCATCAGGACGTTGCTGACGGCGATCCCCATGAGGGCGAGGGCGCTGGCGGCCAGGAAGCCCGCCGTGGAGCCCGTGTACGGCCGTATGAGCAGGCCCGTGGTGATGGCGACCATGCCCGCGCAGACCACCGCGCCCGCGCCGAAGCGGCGGGCCAGGCGGGGGGCCGTGACACCGAAGACGGCGAAGCACAGCGGGGGCACCGAGGTGAGCAGCCCGGCCACGCTGCCGCTCATGCCGAGCCCGTCGCGCACCTCTTCGAGGAGGGCGCCGAGGCTCGTGATGGCGGGGCGGAGGTTGAGGGCGGACAGCACGATGCCGACGACGACCAGGCGCACCGCCCACGCGCGCGGGGCGGTGCGCCTGGTC
>NZ_LJBR01000458.1 GCF_001282115.1 Streptomyces sp. NRRL B-24085
GCGTGGGGCGGGCGGAGGGGGCCGGCTCGTCGGCCGGCGCCGCTTCCGGGCCGGCGGCCGCCACGGCGTCGGGCCGGCCGGGCCCGCCCGGCGCGGTCGACTCGCCGTCACCCGTGCACCGGACCCCCACCGTCACCAGGACGACCGTGAGCAGGGCCGTCCTGGTGAGACGGTAGGCGCGGGTCCGGTACCAGGGCCTGCGTCTGCGCCTACGCGGCGCCATTGGGCCGACGGCGGTTCATCCGGAAGTACGCGACAGCGCCGACCGCCACCAGGCCGACGGCCCCCGCGGCGGTGACCGGCGCGAACGCGGCCGCGGTGTCGACGAGACCGCCGCCGCCCGCGTGCACACCGCCCTTGGGGCCGCCGGCCTCGTTGTGACCCCAGCCTCCGCCCTGCTGGTCCTCGATCTGGTCGCCCGCCCGGCGCTCGCCGTCGCGCTTGCCGTCGTGGCAGTTGACGCGGAAGACCTTCTCCTTGGGGGCGCCCGCCACGATCCAGGTGAGCTTGTACTGACCGTCCGCCACCCCCAGCGGGTCGGTGTGCCCGGCGCCCCCGGCGAGCTGGATGGTGCCGGCGACGGTGGCGGCGGTGGGCAGCGGGGGCTGGGGCGTGATGGTGTACGCGATGGTCGTGAGGACGTCGAAGTTGACGGCGTCCAGGTAGAACTTGCAGACCCGGGGATCATCCTTCGAGACGCCGAAAGGCACGCCCACGTGATGGATCCGGATGTCGCCGTTCTCGCCCGCGGCGGACGCGGTCGGCGCGGCCACCCATGACGCGCCGGCCGCGGCGAGGGCGGTGAGGACGACCGTGGCGCCCGCTCGGACGCGGAAGGTACGTGGGAGTGTCAGGGTGGGCATGCGCGCTCCTCCGATTCAGACGATTTCCATACAAATCGCTCTTTCGGCAGCACTCTCCTTCATGCGCGCGACGGTCGGCCGCATCGGTGCCCGGCGCGCCGTCAGATATCGCTCGTGCGGCGCAATCCCCGGCGTTCCGGCCGCTTCCCGGTGGCCGGCCCGGCCCCTCCGGACCGTCCGGGCGACCGCAGAGCCACCCCCGCCGACAACAGCAGCAACGTCCCGAGCATCACGAACGGCGCGGCCACGCCCACGAGTCCCGCGACCAGGCCCGCGGTGGCCGGTGCGGCGACCTGGCCGAGGCGGTTGCCGGTCAGCCGCAGGGCGAGGGCGGTGGAGCGGGCGCCCTCCGGGGCGGCCTGGACGACCGTCGTCATGGACAGCGGCTGCCCCACGCCGAGGCAGAAGCCGAGCACCGTGAGCATGACGGCCAGCGCCCACACCGGGACCGGCAGCGCGATGCCCGCACACAGCAGCGCCGCCAGCAGACACGTCACGGTGAGGAGCAACGCCCGCCCCAGCAGCCGCAGCAGGGGCGTCAGCACCAGACGGCAGGCGATCGTGGCCGCCGCGCGCAGGCTCAGCAGCACGCCGATCACCGAGGGGGCGATGCCCCGGTGCTCGCCGACCACCGGGAGGTACGCGGTGAGGATGTCCGTCGCGGACAGCACGGACAGGCTCACGAAGATGCCCCCGGGGACACCGCGGGACCGCAGGATGCGCCCGACCGGCACCCGGTCGCCTTGCCCGGTACGGGACTTGGCCGCCGTGTCGCGGTGCTCGATGCGCCACAGCGAGGTGAACGCGATCGCCGCCCCGGCGCCCGAGACGAGCAGCGCGAGCGCACTCGTGCCCGCCATGTCCGGGCCGCCGATCAGCGCGCCCGCCGCGACCGGGCCGACCAGTTGGCCGAGGGAGGCGCCGATGGTGAAGTGGCCGAAGTTGCGGTCCTGTTCATGCGGGGCGGACTGACGGGCGACGAGGGACTGCGCGCCGATGACGAAGCAGAGGTGGCCGAGGCCCATCACCCCGCTCCAGACGGCCATGGCCCACAGGGAGTCCGCGAGGCCGCTGAGCGCGCAGCCGCCGGATATCAGCACCACGCCGACCGGCAGCAGCGGCGCGCACCGCCCGTGGTCCGTACGACGGCCGAGCGGTACGGCGGCGAACAGGGGCAGCAGCGCGTACACACCGGCGATGACGCCGATCGCGCGCTCGTCCGCGCCCAGCGCGAGGGCCCGGTAGGAGACGGCGGGCCGGGCCATCGACACCGCCCCCTGCGCGAAGCTGAAGGCGATGACGAGGCGGAGCAGCCAGCCGCGGTTCCCACCGGGCGCCATGGTCTTGTCCTCCTGGACGTACAGAAGCGGATCAGATGATTCCGAAGAGGATTCCGGCCCCGAGGATCAACAGGCATGTGAGGGCTGCCCACTTGACGACGAACCTGGTGTGGTCGCCGAACTCCACCTTGGCCATGCCGACCAGGACGTACACGGCCGGGACGAGCGGGCTCGACATGTGCAGCGGCTGGCCGACGAGCGAGGCGCGGGCCATCTCCAGCGGCGAGACGCCGTGCGCCGCGCCGGCCTCGGCGAGGACCGGCAGGACACCGAAGTAGAAGCCGTCGTTGGACATGAAGTAGGTGAGCGGCAGGCTCAGGACGCCGGTGACCAGGGCCATGTGCGGGCCCATGCCCTCGGGGATGACGTCCACCATCCAGCGGGCCATGTGGTCGACCATGCCGGTGCCCTGGAGGACGCCGGTGAAGACGGCGGCGGCGAAGACCATGCCGGAGACGTTGAGGACGTTGTCGGCGTGGGCGGCGAGACGGGCCTTCTGGTCGGGGATGTGCGGGAAGTTCACGGTGAGCGCGAGCGCGGCGCCGAGCAGGAACAGCACCGGGATCGGCAGCCACTCCATGATCATGGAGGTGAGCAGGGTGGCCGTGAGCAGCGCGTTGAACCAGTACAGCTTGGGACGCAGGGTGGGCCGGCTGGGGTCCAGGACCTGGAAGCGCTCGGCGTCGCCCTCCTCGGGGATGTCGGTGCCGGAGCCCGCGCCGCCCGTGGCCACGGGCGCCTTGCTGTCGGCGGAACCGGAACCGGAACCGGCGCCGGAACCCGCGCCGACCAGGACCGTCTCGGCCTCCGCCGGCTCCAGGACCTCCTCCAGCGTGAGCGTGCCGAGCCGCTTGCGCTCGCGCATGCCGAGGACGTACGAGAGGACGAAGACGCCCAGCAGGCCGACGGCGAGGGCCGGGATCATCGGGACGAAGATGTCGCTGGCGTCGAGCTTCAGCGCGGTGGCCGCACGGGCCGTCGGACCGCCCCAGGGCAGCGTGTTCATCACGCCGTTGGCCATCGCGGCGACCCCGGTCATCACGACCAGGCTCATCTTCAGGCGCTTGTACAGCGGGTACATCGCCGAGACGGTGATCATGAAGGTGGTCGAGCCGTCGCCGTCCAGCGAGACGATCGCGGCGAGGATCGCCGTACCGACGACGATCCGCATCGGGTCGGCCTTCGCGAACTTCAGGATGCCGCGCACGACCGGGTCGAAGAGGCCGACGTCGATCATCACACCGAAGTAGACGATCGCGAACATGAGCATCGCCGCGGTGGGGGCGAGGCTGGTGACGCCTTCGATGACGTAGTCACCGAGCTTGGCGCCCTTCCCGACGAAGACGCAGAACAGGGCCGGGATCAGTACGAGCGCCGCGATCGGCGACATCTTCTTCATCATGATCAGGACCAGGAAGGTCGCGATCATGGCGAAGCCGAGGATGGTCAGCATGAGTGGATACCTAACGTTCGCCCTTGAACTCCCACCGGAGTCGGCAGTGCGATGACGTTAGGACCCGTCAAGTGGCGTTAACAAGACGTTGACATGCGAGCAATAAGCGCAAAACTGCTGGTCACAGCTTTGCACTGCTCACAGCGTCGCCACGGCGGCCAGTTTCACCGGTACGCCGTTGAGGACCGCGTTGCCCGACAGGGGGTCGAGCAGGCTGCCGTCGAGGAGCTGGTTGACGTTGACGCCGGGGTTCTCGGCGGCGTGGCCGAGCCGGGTGCCGGGGCGGTCGTGGCCCCAGCCGTGCGGCAGGCTGACCACGCCGGGGCGCACGCCGTCGGTGACCTCGGCCTCGGTGACCACTTCTCCCCCGGCGCCCTTGATCCGCACCGGGGAGCCGTCCTTCAGACCCAGCCGCTCGGCGTCCTCGGGGTGGATGTGCAGGGTGCAGCGGTTGCTGCCGCCGGTGAGGGCGGGGACGTTGTGCATCCAGCTGTTGTTGGAGCGCAGATGCCTGCGGCCGACGAGGACCAGCCCGTCGGGCTTGTGGCGCAGCGCCTCGCGCAGCCTGGGCAGGTCGTCCGCGATCGGGGGCGGCAGCAGTTCCACCTTGCCGCTCCTGGTCTTCAGCGGCTGCGGGAGCCGGGACTTGAGCGGCCCGAGGTCGATGCCGTGCGGATGCGCGAGCAGCCTGGTCAGGCTCAGCCCGTCCGGTCGTACGCCGAAGCCGTCGCCGTAGGGGCCGAGGCGCAGCATCATGTCGAGCCGCCGCTCGGGGCCGGTCTCGCCCTCCAGGAGGGCCGCCAGCTCGTGCGGCTCGCGGCCGTGCACGGGCGAGTGGGCCTCCTTGACCGCCTTGCCGAGGGTCTGGCCGATGACGAGGTCGTCCACGGCGGACGGGTCGGCGCCGTGCATGCCGGTCGCGGCGAGGACCAGCCGGGCGAGGATCTCGGTCTCCGCCATCCGGCCGGGCTCCAACGGGACGGCGGGGCGGGTGTAGCGGACCTGGTTGCGCACGGCGAGGGTGTTGAAGGCGAAGTCGTGGTGCGGGCTCTGCGAGGGCGGGGGCGGCGGCAGCACGACGTGGGCGTGGCGCGAGGTCTCGTTCAGGTACGGGTCCACGCTGACCATGAAGTCGAGTGAGCCGAGGGCCTTGTCGAGCCGGTCGCCGTCCGGGGCCGAGAGCACGGGGTTGGCGGCGACGACGACGAGCGCCCGGATCGGCTCGCCCTCCTCGGTCGCGGTGTCGATCTCCTCGGCGAGCGCGGACAGCGGCAACTCTCCCTTGGCCTCGGGGTGCCGGCTCACCCGGGAGTGCCAGCGGCCGAGCGCGAAGCCGTGACCGGGGCCCGCGGGCCGGGGCGTCCGGTCGGTGGCCGCCTGGGGGAAGAGCGCGCCACCGGGCCGGTCGAGGTTGCCGGTGAGGATGTTGAGGACGTCGACGAGCCAGCTCGCGAGGGTGCCATGCGGCACGGTGCAGCTGCCGATGCGGCCGTAGACGGCGGCGGTGGGGGCGGCGGCGAGTTCGCGGGCGAGGGTGCGGATGGTGCCGGCGTCGACGTCACAGGTGCCGGCGACGGCCTCCGGGGTGAAGTCCCCCATGGCCGCCCGGAGTTCCTCGACCCCTTGCAGATGCGGGGCCGACTCCCCCGTGTCCACGAGTCCTTCCTCGAAGAGGACGTGCGCCATCGCCGCGAGCAGCAGGGCGTCGGTGCCGGGCCGGACGGCGATGTGCCGGTCGGCGAGCTTGGCGGTGCGGGTGCGGCGGGGGTCGATGACGGTGAGGGTGCCGCCGCGGGCCTTGAGTGCCTTGAGCCTGCCGGGGAAGTCGGGGGCGGTGCACAGACTGCCGTTGGACTCCAGGGGGTTGGCGCCGATGAGGAGCAGGTGGTCGGTGCGGTCGAGGTCGGGCACAGGGATGGCATTGGCGTCGCCGTACAGCAGTCCGCTGGAGACGTGCTTGGGCATCTGGTCGACCGTGGAGGCGGTGAAGACGCTGCGGGTGCCGAGGCCGGCGAGCAGCACCGGCGGGTAGAGGGCACCGGCCATGGTGTGGACGTTGGGGTTGCCGAGGACGACACCGACGGAGTTCGCCCCGTGCCGGTCGACGACGGTCCGGATCCCGGCGGCGACCGCGTCGAAGGCCTCCTCCCAGGTGGCCTCGCGCAGTTCTCCGTCCCGTCGCACGAAAGGGGTGCGCAGTCGGTCGGGGTCGCCGTCGACGGCCCCGAAGGCGGCGCCCTTCGGGCAGATGAACCCCTTGCTGAACACGTCGTCGCGGTCGCCTCGGGCGCCGGTGACCCTGGTCCCCTCGACGGTGAGCGTCAGACCACAGGTGGCCTCGCACAGGGGGCAGATACGCAGAGCGGTGCGGGACACGGGTCCTCCCGGGGCAGCGGTGCCTGTCCGGGCGAGCATACCGACCGGTACGGATGGAGGGGAGGGGGTTTCGGGAGCGGGCTCAGTCCAGGACCCGCGCGAGATAGGCGCGCAGCAGCTCCCGGGTCTCCTGGATGATCCGCTCGTCGCCCTCCGGGGCCATCCGGAAGGCCAGGTGGACCAGGGTGTCGGCGGTCTCCACGGCGATGAGGAAGGTGCGCCGCAGGTCGTCGTCCGGTTCGCGGGAGAGGTAGCCGGAGAGGAGCTCGGTGAGACGGTCGGCGACGCGGTGGTTGGGTTCGGCGTGCCGGGCGCCGACGGGGATCTGGTTGCCGAAGTCGACGAGGGAGAAGCCGGGCGCGGTGCGCTTCATGGCGAGGTACTCGTCGAGGACGACGTCCATCGCCGTGCGCCAGCCTCCGTCCTGGCCCGACTCCTTGAGCCGGTCGGTGACGCCGGCCGTGAAGCGCTCCAGGTTGCGCTGGGCGAGGGCGTCGGCCATCTGCCGCTTGTTGCCGAAGAAGCGGTAGACCGAGCCGATGGGCACGCCGGCGCGCTGGGCGACGGCACGGGTGCTGAGGGCGTCGTAGCCGACCTCGTCGAGCAGGTCGGCGCAGGCGTCGAGGATTCTGGTCAGCCGTTCGGCACTGCGCCGCTGCACGGGGGCGCGGCGGAGCGAGGTCGCTTGGGGCACGGGCTTCATGATGCCTTTCCGCCGTCGTCCGGTGAACCCTGCCACCAGGTACGGGCCGGGGAGCCAACGTCACTCACCGCCCACCACCGATGCTGCCGCGAACCGCGTTTCCGGGGTTCGGGGGTCGCGCTGGTGTGGGCCTGCGTGGGCGACGCGGCTTGCGGACGGGTTCGGTGAGCCGGGAG
>NZ_LJBR01000459.1 GCF_001282115.1 Streptomyces sp. NRRL B-24085
CCAGGCGCCGGCGTGACCCGCCGAGCAGGCCCCGCGGCCGCCGCCCCGAACGCGCCCGCCCGTGCCCCCTCCCGCTCACTCCGCGAAGTCTCTAGGCTCGTAAGTTCACTCTTAGTCGAAGGACACCCACCATGCGCCGCGCCTTGATCGTCGTCGACGTGCAGAACGACTTCTGCGAGGGAGGCAGCCTCGCGGTGGCCGGGGGCGCCGACGTGGCCGCCGCCGTCACCGAACTGATCGGGCAGGCGGCGGGCTCCGGCTACCAGCACGTGGTGGCCACCCGGGACCACCACATCGCGCCCGGCGGCCACTTCGCCGACAACCCCGACTTCGTACACTCCTGGCCCGCGCACTGCGTCGCCGGGACCGAGGGGGTGGGGTTCCACCCGAACTTCGCCCCGGCCGTCGCCTCCGGGGCGATCGACGCGGTCTTCGACAAGGGGGCGTACGCGGCGGCCTACAGCGGGTTCGAGGGCGCCGACGAGAACGGCGTACCGCTGGCCGACTGGCTGCGGGCGCGGGAGGTGACCGAGGTGGACGTGGTCGGGATCGCCACCGACCACTGCGTACGGGCCACCGCGCTGGACGCGGCCCGGGAGGGCTTCCGCACGCAGGTCCTCCTCGATCTCACCGCCGGGGTCGCCGAGGCGACGACCGAGCGGGCGATCGAGGAGCTGCGGGAGGCGGGCGTGGAGCTGTCCGGGAAGCCGGTCGTCTAGGGCGGGCGCTCAGGCCGGCGCCGTCGGCCTGCGCAGCAGTGACCGGATGGGATGCCACAGCTCCTGGACCAGCTCGGGTCCGCCCGCGACAGCGTTGTCAGGGGCGGTACGCCATATCAGTCCGTCCGGGTGGTGCAGTACGGCCGTGATCTCGTCGGGGGTCGGGGGCGCGCCGTTGCCGCGCAGGTACACCGCCCGCAGACCCAGGTTGCGCAGCCTGGTCAGGGCGCGCGCCCGGTTCTGGGCGTGGACGAGTACCCGCACGCTGCCGTAGCCGTCGGCGGGCGGGCGGGGCAGGTTCAGCGCCACCACCACCCTGCCGTTCGGCAGCTTGCAGAAACCTCCTGCGGCCATGCGGTCACACCCCCGTGTGCGTCGGTGTCAATAAGGAAGCCACAGGACGCACCTAAACACGATCGGCGGCAACCCGCCAGGGGTTGCCGCCGATACGCTTCTGACCTGCTGCTTTACCGCTTCTTGGCCGAAGGGCCGACCTGGAGCGTGATCGTCGAGCCGTCCAGGGGCTCCTTGACGATCTTGATCCGGGTGTCGGTGTCAGTGATGTTGACACCGGCGAGCGGGTTCGACGCGTCGTAGTAGCTCGACGTGCCGTCGTCGAAGACCGGGACGCCCGGCTTGGACTTGATCTTCGTCGGGACGTCGGCGTTGTGCAGCGTGATCGCGTCCGTCGGGTACCAGCTGAAGGTGGAGTCGTAGGCCTGGATGCGGTTGCGCATCAGCGTGCCGTCGGACCACCTGAGCGCGGTCGGGTGCGAGTCGACCGGGAGGATCAGACCCTCACCCGGGTGCTGGCTGGTGTTGTCGTCGGCCTGGGAGGTGTCCCACTTCCAGATCAACAGGCCGTTCTGGTAGGCGTAGTGCTCCACCCAGTCCGGACGGGTCTTCGAGAAGCCGTAGTTGTACGGGCCGACCTTCAACACCTTGTCGTACGACACGTATTGGCGGTTCTCGGCGATGTAGTACTGCGCGTAGTCGTCCGTGATGGAGGCGCCGATGCGCGAGAAGCCGTTGGCGGTCCAGGCGGCGTCCGCCGTCTCGGCGTTGTCGGAGAACAGGGTCGCGCCGTCGGCGGTCACCGTGATCTCGTCGGCCGCGAAGCCCTTCTGGGCCACCCCGCCGTCCGTCTGGTAGCGGAAGCGCAGCTGGATCTTCTGGCCCGCGTAGGCGTTCAGCGGGAAGGTCAGCTTCTGGTACGCCTCGACCGTGCCGGTGAGGGCGGGCTTGCCGCTGCCGTCACGCGGGATCGCCGTGCCGTCGGCCAGAGTGCCGTCGATCGGCGTCCAGTTGGAGCCGTCGGTGGAGACCTCGGCGTAGGCGTAGTCGTAGTCCTTCTCGGTGTCCCACCAGGCGTCGAGGGTCAGCGCCGCCGAGGACTTGCCGGTCAGGTCGACCGCGCGGGTCAGGGTGTTGCGCAGGTCGTTGCCGCTGCCGCTCCACCACTGGGTCGCGCCCTGCGCCGGGGTGACCACCGGGGTGGTGACCGCCTTCCTCGGCAGCTGGACCACGAGCGCCTGCGGGTTCTTGGTGTTGTACTCCGCGACGCCCAGCTTGTGGGAGGAGCGCTTGCCCGCCGTGGCCGTGTCGTAGTCGAGCCAGCCCAGTTGCAGCTTGTCCCAGGCGTTCATGTCGCCGGGCAGGTCGCCGATGGAGTCCTTGCCGGTACCGAGCCAGGAACCGGAGGACATCAGCGTCCAGAAGCCGGTGGAGTTCTCGCCGCCGCCGGAGGTGTCGTACTCGTCGGGCAGGCCGAGGTCGTGGCCGTACTCGTGCGCGAAGACGCCGAGGCCGCCGTTCTCCGGCTGGATGGTGTAGTCGCCGACCCAGATGCCGGTGTCGCCGATCTGGGTGCCGCCGAGCTTGTTGCCCGAGGGGCCGGTGGAGCCGGCGTCGGTGCCGAAGGCGTACCAGCGGTGGGCCCAGATGGCGTCCTCGCCCTGGGCGCCGCCGCCCGCGGACTCGTCCTCGCCGGCGTGCACGATCTGGAAGTGGTCGATGTAGCCGTCGGGCTCGTTGAAGTCGCCGTCGCCGTCGAAGTCGTAGCGGTCCCACTGGTCGAACTCGGCCAGTTCCGCGGCGATCTCGGCGGCGGTGTCCCCGGCGGCCTCGCGCTCGGCGACCCAGGCGTTGACGCCGTCCTGGACCGCGTACCAGGCGCAGTTGTCGGGGTCGCACTTGTTGGAGCCGTAGCGGGCCTCGTTGTAGGGCACCTTGACCCAGTCGGTGACCTCGCCGTCGACCGAGTAGCGGCCCGAGGACTGCTTCTCGTAGTACTTCTTCAGCGACTCGGTCTTCTTGCCGGTCCCGAAGTACAGGTCCTGGAAGTGCGCCTGGTTGTAGTCCGCCTGCCAGGCCGTGCTGTTGTTCTGGCTGCGGTCGGGCTGGGCGATCTGGTTGTGCAGCGGGCCGGCCGTGCCGCCGTAGCGGGGGTCGACCTTGTCACCGAACTCCACCAGGATGGTGAAGATCTTGTCGGTCTTCTCGCGGCCGAGTTCGACGTACTTGCTGTCGCCCTTGCGGCTCTTGAGCTCGACCACCTGGGAGCCGTCGCGGTTCCGCACGGCGGCGTCGCCGGATATGACCTGGTCGAGCGCCTCCTTGCGCTGCGCCTCCTGGGTCTTGGTCAGCGGGCCGTCGAAGTCGTGCTCCCTGGCCTTCGCCGGCTGCGGGTCCTGCCGGTCGACCGCGGAGGTCCCGGCGGCGTTGTCCGCGGCCTGTGCCACGGCGAACGTGGAGAACGTGGCCGAGGCCGCGGCCAGCGCCACGACCGTCGCCGCCGTCCTGAACGTCCAGGATCTGTCAGTCACTTGTACCTCTCCCCTATCAGGCAAGTGACCGGTATTTGACTAAAGGTTGAGGAGAAAAGACAGACCTTGACTTGGACCCGACAAGTGCATTATTGGGAGCCGGTGTTCGCATTGCGGACATGTGACAGAACCGCGACGGGCGCGTGCGGCCGTCCACTTGGTGGACGTCATGACTCCGTGCGCCCCCTGTGCACCGGCACTGTTGGTTAGGTCACGCTTACTGTTCGTTCCACTCGGGCACACAGGCGATTAGAGTCGATTGGCGGAACGCCCGGAAGTCGGCGGAATGCCAGGCTGACACCCCCCGTGGACCCCAAAATCCGAGGACCGATTGCCATGCCTCGTCCGACCGCCGCACAGATCGCCTACGGTTCGATCACCGTCATCTTCTCGACGCTCGCCATGCTGCTGCTGTCACAGACGAGTTCGGTCGTGGGGACCGCGGTCATCGCGGTGTCGGCGCTCGCCCTCGGCCTGCTGGTCGCCATGACGGTCCCCCAGCCCAAGCCCCGTGTCGTTGCGGTGAGCAGGCCCGCCGACCGTCCGGCGGAGGAGCCGGTCCCCGCGGTGGCCTCCGGCTCGAAGACCGCGGCCTGAACAGTTCCCTGAGTCTTCGCTCCGGGCGCCGGTCACACGCCGTACCGCCCGACGACGGCTTGACGAGCGCCCGGTACGGCGGAGCGTCTCCGACACCGCGCGGCGAACCGGGACGCCGACAACTCGGCCTCCCCCACCCCACGTTCCCCACGCCCACCGGGGTTGCGTGCGCCCCCGCTCACCGACAGCTGGGCCCACCGGGACGTCCTGCCGATTCTCGGGGGCAGCGGCGGCGTTCGCCATCACCGGCCGGGAGCGCGGCGCAGCGCGGTACTTCGGACGCCCCGGCTGACAGTTCGGCCTCATAGGCGCGCCGCCGCGACAGCGCCTTACCCTGCCGGGTGCTCCGGGTCCCCGCGTTGCATCAGCCCGTACCGGGGCCCGCCGACCGCCTTCGCCCCCGCTTACCGATGACTCTGCGGGCCCGACCCACCGGCCTCAACGCTGTCTGGGGCAGCGCCGGCAGGTCGGCCCGCCCTCGCCTGCTCACGGGCGTCTGCGCGACCGCCCGTGGCCCCCCTCGACCCCGTCAATCCGTGCTGACCACCACCGTCTTGGCCGCCTTGTCGTGCAGGCCCTGCTTGTAGGGCTTGTCGAAGTAGCTCCAGCCGCCCGAGATGGCGGTCCAGATGCAGGCGCAGCAGAAGGCGAACGGGATCCACAGGACCGCCGAGCGGATCAGCGTGGTCTGCACGGAGGGCGTGGAGCCGTTGTCGAGGTTCGCCACCCGCATGCCGAGCCACTTCTTGCCGAGCGTCTGGCCGGAGCGGGTGATCAGGACGGTGTCGTAGGCGATGTAGAGCACCGCGGCGAGGAGGGACTGGGCGAGCGACTTGCCGTACTGGACGTTGTCGCCGTTCACGTCGTACTCGCTCACCCCGAAGCCCCAGGTGATCAGCCAGACGACGATGCCCACGAGGATCATGTCGATGATGCGGGCCAGCGTGCGCCTGCCGCTGGACGCGAGCGCGGGCATGCCCGCCAGCGGGTCGGTGGGGTAGGAGCCGCCGCCGTACGGGTCGCCGCCGGGGGCACCCCCGTAGGGCGGGGGCGGGGTGCTGTACGGCGATCCCGAGCCCTCGGCAGGCGGGGGCTGCTTCCTGAACGGGTCGTCATCCGGCGGCTGCTGGCCGGAGCCGTGGGGCGGTTCGCTGCTCATGGCCCGAGTCGACCGCGAACCCCACGGCTCCGCATCCGGCGAGCGGCCGTCCGGAGTACCGAATCACGTACGCCGTTCGGAGGACCCCCTCAGCCAGCCACGAACGTATGCGCCGCCTTGTCGTGCCAGCACTGGTGCCACGGCCGGTCGAACAGGCACCAGGCGACGCCCACGAGGCCGATGCCGAGCAGGCCGGGGACGCTGTAGACCAGCCAGCGGCGCAGGGCCCCACCGAACGACGGGGGCTCGTGCGCCTCGATGTCCCGCACCTCCAGGCCGAGCAGCTTCTTGCCGAGGGTGCGGCCCCACCTGGCGGTGGGCAGCGCCTCGTACAGGACACCGGCGACGAGGAGCACGGCGACCACGATGCCGAGGTACACCGACGTGGTGCCGTCCAGCAGCCAGACCGTCACGGTCTCGCCGGAGAGCTTGGCCGCGTCGATCTTCTCGTTGACGTGGTCGGCCGCCTTGGTACCGAGGGGGACGGCGGCCACGGCGGTCACCGCGCCGACGACGAGGGTGTCGAGCAGGCGAGCGGCCAGGCGCTTGCCGAGCCCGGCGGGCCTGGCCGAGGCCTGGCGGCGGGCGGCCGCCTGGAAGATGTCCTCGACCGGGGGCTTCCAGGGGGCGGGCTGCTCCTCGTCGGGTCCCGCGAGCCGGTGCACCTGCTGGGCCCAGGAGGGCTGGCCCCCGCCGGGACCCGCGCTCATGGGGGTAGCGGCGACCGGGGCACCGACGGCCGGGGCACCGACGGCCGGGGCTGCGGCTCCCTGCTGGGGCACGCCCGGAGGGGCCGCCTGCGGGC
>NZ_LJBR01000046.1 GCF_001282115.1 Streptomyces sp. NRRL B-24085
GCCGTCCGGCTCAATGTCGGCAAGCTCGTCGCGGTCGGGGGCAGGGAAGCGTCCTGGCTGCAACTGGGCGCATATAACGAGGGTTCGTGGGGTGAGGAGTCGGTGCACGTGTCCGACGCACAGGCGGCGGTCGACCTGCTGCGCAGTGAGTTGCGCCCGGGAGATGTCGTCCTCGTGAAGGCGTCCCGGTCGGTCGGCCTGGAGAGCGTCGCCCAGGCGCTGCTCGACGCCGAGGGTGAGGTTTCCGCCCGATGATGAAGCAGATCCTGTTCTCAGGAGTCATCGGCCTCTTTCTGACCCTGGTCGGCACCCCGCTGCTGATCAAGCTGCTCGCGCGCAAGGGTTACGGCCAGTACATCCGCGACGACGGCCCACGCGAGCACGCCAGCAAGCGCGGTACGCCCACGATGGGCGGTATCGCCTTCATCCTGGCGACCGTCGCCGCCTACTTCCTGTCCAAGGTCATCACCGGCTACCCGCCCACCTACTCGGGCCTGCTGGTGCTCGGCCTGATGTGCGGCATGGGCCTGGTCGGCTTCCTCGACGACTACATCAAGATCGTCAAGCGGCGTTCGCTGGGCCTGCGGGCCAAGGCGAAGATGGCGGGTCAGCTCATCGTCGGCATCGGCTTCGCGGTGCTCGCGCTGATGTTCCCGGACTCCCACAACAACACCCCGGCCTCGACGCGGCTGTCGTTCATCACCGACTTCGGCTGGAAGATCGGCCCGATCCTGTTCGTGGTCTGGGCGCTGTTCATGATCCTCGCGATGTCGAACGGCGTGAACCTCACCGACGGTCTGGACGGCCTCGCCACCGGCGCCTCCGTGCTCGTCTTCGGTGCCTACACCTTCATCGGCGTCTGGCAGTTCCAGGAGTCCTGCGCCAACGCGCAGACCCTGACCAACCCGAACGCCTGCTACGAGGTGCGCGATCCGCTCGACCTCGCGGTGATCGCCTCCGCGCTGATGGGTGCCTGCCTGGGCTTCCTGTGGTGGAACACCTCGCCGGCCAAGATCTTCATGGGCGACACCGGTTCGCTCGCCCTCGGCGGTGTCCTCACCGGCCTCGCCATCTGCTCCCGCACCGAACTCCTGGTCGCCATCATGGGCGGTCTGTTCGTCCTCATCACCATGTCGGTGGTCATCCAGGTCGGCTCCTTCCGGCTCACCGGGAAGCGCGTCTTCCGCATGGCACCGCTCCAGCACCACTTCGAACTCAAGGGCTGGTCCGAAGTCCTGGTGGTGGTCCGTTTCTGGATCATCCAGGGCATCTGTGTGATCGTCGGCCTGGGCCTCTTCTACGCGGGATGGGCAGCAGAGAAGTGATCGACCTGCAGGGTACGCACGTCACCGTCGCCGGGCTCGGTGTCTCCGGCATCCCGGCGGCCAAGGTGCTGCACGCGCGCGGGGCGCACGTCACGGTCGTCAACGACGGCGACGACGCACGCGCGCGTGAGCAGGCCGCCGAGCTGGAGGCACTGGGCGTCACCGTGCGCCTCGGCGACGGCGCCACCCTGCCCGAGGGCACCGACCTCGTCGTCACCGCGCCGGGCTGGAAGCCGGACAAGCCGCTCTTCACGGCGGCCCGTGCGGCCGGCGTCGAGATCTGGGGCGACGTGGAACTCGCCTGGCGGCTGCGCGGCCCCGACGCGGCCCCCTGGCTCGCGATCACCGGCACCAACGGCAAGACGACCACCACCCAGATGCTGGCCTCGATCCTGAAGGCCGCGGGGCTGCGCACGGCTGCCGTCGGCAACATCGGCGTCTCCGTGCTGGACGCGGTGCTCGGCGACGAGCAGTACGACGTCCTGGCCGTGGAGTTGTCGAGCTATCAGCTCCACTGGGCGCCCTCGGTGCGCGCCCACTCCGCCGCCGTGCTCAACCTCGCCCCCGACCACCTCGACTGGCACGGCTCCATGGAGGCCTACGCCCGCGACAAGGGCCGCGTCTACGAGGGCAATCGGGTCGCCTGCGTCTACAACGTCGCCGACAAGGCCACCGAGGACCTGGTGCGCGAGGCGGACGTCGAGGAGGGCTGCCGGGCGATCGGCTTCACCCTCGGCACCCCCGGGCCGTCCCAACTCGGCGTCGTCGAGGGCATCCTGGTCGACCGGGCCTTCGTGGAGGACCGGCACAAGAACGCCCAGGAGCTCGCCGAGGTCTCCGACGTCAACCCGCCGGCCCCGCACAACATCGCCAACGCCCTTGCCGCGGCGGCCCTCGCACGGGCATTCGGGGTGCCCGCGAGGGCCGTACGGGACGGACTGCGGGACTTCACCCCGGACGCGCACCGCATCGCCCACGTGGCCGACGTCGGCGGGGTCGCCTACGTCGACGACTCCAAGGCCACCAACACCCACGCCGCGGAAGCCTCGTTGGCGGCCTACGAGTCGATCGTGTGGATCGCGGGCGGGCTCGCCAAGGGCGCCACCTTCGACGAACTGGTCGCCAAGTCGGCGAAGCGGCTGCGCGGGGCCGTGCTCATCGGCCAGGACCGCGCCCTGATCCGTGAAGCCCTCGCGCGACACGCCCCGGAAGTACCCGTGGTGGACCTCGACCGGACCGACACTGGGGCGATGCTCGCGGCTGTCCAGGAGGCCTCCCGCCTCGCCGTCGCAGGTGACACGGTGCTGCTGGCCCCGGCCTGTGCCTCGATGGACATGTTCGCCAACTACAACAAGCGCGGTGACGCGTTCGCGGAGGCGGTTCGCGAACTCGGCTCCTGACCGACGTAGCGGAGGCGTTGATGCCCAGTAGCCGTACCGGCAGGCCGCCCGTGCAGCGGGCGTCCCGGCGCCCCGCCGTTCCCCGGCCCTCGCCCGAGAACGCCGTACAGCGGCTCTACACGCGCGCGCGGAAGGCCTGGGACCGGCCGCTGACCGCCTACTACCTGATCCTCGGCGGCAGCCTGCTGATCACGGTGCTCGGTCTGGTGATGGTGTACTCGGCCTCCCAGATCACCGCCCTGCAGATGTCGCTGCCGGGATCCTTCTTCTTCCGCAAGCAGTTCCTGGCCGCCGTCATCGGCACCGTCCTGCTGCTGGTGGCCTCCCGGATGCCGGTCAAGCTGCACCGGGCCCTCGCCTACCCGATCCTCGCGGGCGCGGTCTTCCTGATGGCCCTGGTGCAGGTGCCGGGGATAGGGATGTCGGTCAACGGCAACCAGAACTGGATCTCGCTCGGCGGCTCCTTCCAGATCCAGCCCAGCGAGTTCGGCAAGCTCGCGCTCGTGCTGTGGGCGGCCGACCTGCTCGCCCGCAAGCAGGACAAGAAGCTGCTGACCCAGTGGAAGCACATGCTGGTGCCGCTCGTCCCGGTCGCCTTCCTGCTGCTCGGACTGATCATGCTCGGCGGCGACATGGGCACCGCGATCATCCTGACGGCGATCCTGTTCGGCCTGCTGTGGCTCGCGGGAGCCCCGACCCGGCTGTTCGTCGGGGTGCTGTCGGTCGCCGCGTTCATCGGGTTCGTCCTCATCAAGACCAGCCCCAACCGCATGGCCCGGCTCGCCTGCATCGGCGCCACCGAGCCCAAGGCGGGTGCCGCCGACTGCTGGCAGGCCGTGCACGGCATCTACGCCCTCGCCTCTGGCGGGATCTTCGGCTCCGGGCTCGGCGCGAGTGTGGAAAAATGGGGCCAACTACCCGAAGCCCACACCGACTTCATCTTCGCCGTCACCGGTGAGGAACTGGGCCTCGCGGGGACGCTGTCGGTACTCGCTCTCTTCGCGGCTCTAGGCTATGCGGGTATCCGCGTGGCCGGACGCACGGAGGACCCCTTCGTGAGGTATGCCGCGGGAGGCGTGACCACCTGGATCACCGCTCAGGCGGTGATCAACATCGGTGCGGTGCTCGGTCTGCTGCCGATCGCCGGTGTCCCGCTCCCGCTGTTCTCCTACGGAGGGTCCGCCCTGCTGCCGACCATGTTCGCCATCGGGCTGCTGATCGCGTTCGCGCGTGACGATCCCGCTGCGCGGGCGGCGCTTTCGATGCGGCAACCCCGCTTTGGTAGAAAGCGGGCGGGAGGCGCCGTGCCGGCACGGGGGCCTCGGAGATGGAACACGATGCGACGGCGCGCTCCAACGGCGCGTTCGTCCGGAGAGCGGTGAATTTCGGTGCATGTCGTACTCGCCGGTGGGGGGACCGCCGGCCACATCGAGCCCGCGCTCGCCCTCGCGGACGCCCTGCGCAGGCAGGACCCGACCGTGGGGATCACGGCCCTGGGCACGGAGCGCGGCCTGGAGACCAAGCTCGTCCCGCAGCGCGGCTACGAGCTCGCGCTCATCCCGGCCGTGCCGCTGCCCCGTAAGCCCACCCCCGAGTTGATCACCGTCCCGGGACGGCTGCGCGGCACGATCAAGGCCACCGAGCAGATCCTGGAGCGCACCAAGGCCGACGCCGTCGTCGGCTTCGGCGGCTATGTGGCGCTGCCCGGCTACCTCGCCGCCAAGCGCCTCGGGGTGCCGATCGTGATCCACGAGGCGAACGCCCGCCCCGGCCTCGCCAACAAGATCGGCTCCCGGTACGCCGCCCAGGTCGCCGTCGCGACGCCGGACAGCAAGCTGCGCAACTCCCGGTACATCGGCATCCCGCTGCGCCACACCATCGCCACCCTGGACCGGGCCGCCGCCCGCCCCGAGGCCCGCGCGATGTTCGGCCTCGACCCCAACCTGCCGACGCTGCTGGTCTCCGGCGGCTCGCAGGGCGCCCGGCGCCTCAACGAGGTCGTCCAGCAGGTCGCGCCCTGGCTCCAGCAGGCCGGGATCCAGATCCTGCACGCGGTCGGCCCGAAGAACGAACTGCCGCACGTGCAGCAGATGCCGGGAATGCCCCCCTACATCCCGGTAAGTTACCTGGACCGGATGGACCTCGCGTACGCCGCGGCCGACATGATGCTCTGCCGCGCGGGCGCGATGACTGTCGCCGAACTCTCCGCCGTCGGGCTCCCGGCCGCCTACGTCCCGCTGCCCATCGGCAACGGCGAACAGCGGCTGAACGCCCAGCCGGTGGTCAAGGCCGGCGGCGGACTGCTGGTCGACGACGCGGAACTGACGCCCGACTGGGTACGGGCGAACGTCCTGCCCGTGCTCGCCGATCCGCACCGGCTGTACGAGATGTCCCGCGCCGCCGCCGAGTTCGGCCGCCGGGACGCCGACGACCTGCTCGTCGGCATGGTGTACGAGGCGATCGCCTCGCACCGACGCCAGTAGCCAGGAAGAGGGAGTCGCGTGGCCGGATCGACGACCGCCGAGCGCGGTGACCGCCAGCAGGAGTCGTCCGGCCCGCCTCCCGCCCGGCGGTTGAGGGTGCGTCGGCTTCGTATGATCATCATCCTCGCCGTGGCGCTCGCGTTTCTCTCCGCGGGCGCCTTCGGGCTGTTGTACGGCTCCCAGTGGCTCCGCGTTGAACGCGTGTCGGTCTCGGGAACCCTGGTGCTGACCCCGGAACAGGTCCGGGAGGCTGCGGACGTCCCGGTGGGGTCGCCGTTGATTTCCGTCGACACCGATGCGATCGAGGCGCGACTTCGTCAAAAATTGCCCCGAATCGACACAGTTGACGTCACTCGGTCCTGGCCCCACGGAATCGGGCTGAAAGTGACCGAGCGTACTCCGGTTCTGCTTGTCCAAAAGGGCGGAAACTTTGTCGAAGTGGACGATGAAGGTGTCCGGTTCGCCACGGTTTCCGAGGCGCCGAAAGGCGTCCCCGCACTGGAATTGGCGCTCTCCCGGCCGGACACCCGCGCCGCGAGCCTGCGCCGCTTCGGCGAGGCCCGGCTGGTGCGCGAGGCGGTGCTGGTGGCGGGGGACATCCCGGTCGACGTGGCCCGTGCGACCCGGTCCGTCAAGGTGCGTTCCTACGACGACATCTCGCTGGAGTTGAGGGGCGGTCGGACCGTCTCCTGGGGGAGCAGCGAGAAGGGTGCCGCGAAGGCCCGTACGCTCACCGCTCTCATGAAAGCCGCCCCCGGTGCGCGGCACTTCGACGTCAGCGTTCCCACGGCCCCTGCGTCAGCGGGGAGTTGACGCACATCAGCGCAGGCCAGCACCCTGGTTGGGCACTGCTACGGCTGATCACATAGGGTGAAAAGAAAAACGGGAGGTTCGGCGTGTTCGTTGAACGTGCGCCACTTGTCGACTTAGTGTCCTGTTCAGAAGACTCCAGGGAACAGACACACTGGTAACCCTAAACTTCAGCGTTAGGGTTCGGGTCGGCGCTACGGACCGTCCCATTCGGCATCAGTCGGCGGATCGCGAGGCAGCAGTTGCCTCACCGGTCCGGCGACACGTAACTCGAGGCGAGAGGCCTTCGACGTGGCAGCACCGCAGAACTACCTCGCAGTCATCAAAGTCATCGGTGTCGGCGGCGGTGGTGTCAATGCCATCAACCGGATGATCGAGGTCGGTCTCAAGGGCGTCGAGTTCATCGCCATCAACACCGACGCGCAGGCGCTGTTGATGAGCGACGCCGACGTCAAGCTCGACGTCGGCCGCGAACTCACCCGCGGACTCGGCGCCGGCGCCAACCCGGCCGTCGGCCGCAAGGCCGCCGAGGACCACCGCGAGGAGATCGAGGAGGTCCTCAAGGGGGCCGACATGGTCTTCGTGACGGCCGGTGAAGGCGGCGGCACCGGCACCGGCGGCGCGCCCGTCGTGGCCAACATCGCCCGCTCCCTCGGCGCCCTCACCATCGGCGTGGTCACCCGCCCGTTCACCTTCGAGGGCCGGCGCCGCGCCAACCAGGCCGAGGACGGCATCGCGGAACTCCGCGAAGAGGTCGACACCCTCATCGTCATCCCCAACGATCGGCTGCTGTCCATCTCGGACCGCCAGGTCTCGGTGCTCGACGCCTTCAAGTCGGCCGACCAGGTCCTGCTCTCCGGTGTCCAGGGCATCACCGACCTCATCACCACGCCCGGTCTGATCAACCTCGACTTCGCCGACGTCAAGTCGGTCATGTCCGAGGCCGGTTCGGCCCTCATGGGCATCGGCTCGGCCCGCGGCGACGACCGCGCGGTGGCCGCCGCCGAGATGGCGATCTCCTCGCCGCTCCTGGAGGCGTCCATCGACGGCGCCCGGGGCGTGCTGCTCTCCATCTCCGGCGGCTCCGACCTCGGCCTGTTCGAGATCAACGAAGCCGCCCAGCTGGTCAGCGAGGCCGCCCACCCCGAGGCCAACATCATCTTCGGCGCGGTCATCGACGACGCCCTCGGCGACGAGGTCCGCGTCACCGTGATCGCCGCCGGCTTCGACGGGGGCCAGCCGCCCGCCCGTCGCGAGACGGTCATGGGTTCCTCCTCGGCCGCACCCCGCCGCGAGGAGCCCGCTCCGGCACGGCCCACCGAGAGCCGTCCGTCCTTCGGTTCGCTCGGCAGCGTCACGCCGAAGGAGGACCCGGAGCCCGCGCCCGAGCCGGCCGCCGACCTCCCGGTCGCGCCGCCGGTCCCGCCGTCGCGGAGCTACTCCGACAGCGCGGCCGAGGAGCTGGACGTGCCGGACTTCCTGAAGTGATAGGACAGCGCGAGAGCGTGAGCGGCGCGCACTTCGCCTTCACCGACCGGTGGGGCGGGGTGAGCGCCGCTCCGTATGAGGAGCTCAACCTCGGCGGGGCGGTCGGCGACGACCCCGAGGCCGTACGCACCAACCGTGAACTGGCCGCCAAGTCGCTCGGTCTCGACCCGGCCCGGGTGGTCTGGATGAACCAGGTGCACGGGGCGGACGCCGTGGTGGTCTCGGAACCGTGGGGCGACAAGCCGGTGCCCCGGGTCGACGCGATCGTCACCGCCGAACGCGGTCTCGCCCTCGTCGTCCTCACCGCCGACTGCACCCCGGTGCTGCTCGCCGACCCGGTCGCCGGGATCGTCGCGGCGGCCCACGCCGGCCGGCCCGGCATGGTGGCCGGAGTCGTCCCGGCCGCGCTACGCGCGATGACCGGACTCGGCGCCGATCCCGCCCGGATCGTCGCCCGCACCGGACCCGCCGTGTGCGGCCGGTGCTACGAAGTGCCCGAGGAGATGCGCGCCGAGGTCGCCGCCGTCGAACCCGCGGCGCACGCCGAGACGAGTTGGGGCACTCCGGCGGTCGACGTGACCGCCGGAGTGCACGCCCAGCTCGACCGGCTCGGGGTGCGCGACCGGCGGCAGTCGCCGGAGTGCACGCTGGAGTCGGGCGACCACTTCTCGTACCGCCGCGAGCGCACCACGGGGCGACTCGCGGGATATGTCTGGCTGGACTGATGGGGCATGACGGACCGTAAGGACGAACTCGCCGCGAATCTGGCGAAGGTGGAGGAGCGCATCGCCGCCGCGTGCGCGGCCGCCGGGCGCGGGCGGGAGGAGGTGACCCTCATCGTGGTCACCAAGACCTACCCCGCCAGCGATGTGCGGATCCTCTCCGAGCTCGGCGTACGCCATGTCGCCGAGAACAAGGACCAGGACGCGGCCCCCAAGGCCGCCGAATGCTCGGATCTGCCCCTGACTTGGCACTTCGTTGGCCAATTGCAGACCAACAAAGTGCGATCTGTGGTGGGTTACGCGGATCTCGTGCAGTCCGTCGATCGTTCGAAGTTGGTGACGGCTCTCTCCAAGGAGGCCGTGAAGGCCGGGCGCGAAGTGGGCTGCCTGATCCAGGTCGCCCTCGACGCGGGGTCGAGCGAGCGAGGGGAGCGGGGTGGCGTGGCGCCGGGCGGAATCGAGGAGTTGGCCGGTCTCGTGGCCCGGGCTCCGGGACTGCGGCTCGACGGGTTGATGACCGTCGCTCCGCTCACCGGTGAGTACGCGGGGCGCGAACAGGCGGCGTTCGAGCGGTTGATGGATTTGTCGACCGACCTGCGCCGAGCCCATCCGGCTGCGAACATGGTCTCGGCAGGGATGAGCGCGGACCTCGAGCAGGCCGTGGCGGCAGGAGCGACACATGTGCGCGTCGGCACCGCGGTACTCGGAGTCCGCCCCAGGCTCGGGTAACGTCGCCAGGAAGTCGGACCACAGCAGAAAATATGGTCATTACCGCCGAAAGGCGGTCATAACGACCTCGTGGATCGCGGGCACTTGGCAGTCGTCAGCCGATCCACCACAGAGCGGAGGACTCAGAGAATGGCCGGCGCGATGCGCAAGATGGCGGTCTACCTCGGCCTCGTGGAGGACGATGGGTACGACGGCCGCGGTTTCGACCCCGACGACGACTTCGAACCGGAACTCGACCCGGAGCCCGAGCGGGACCGCCGACGGCACGAGCCGTCTCATCAGTCACATCAGGCACTTCAGCCTGAAAGGGACGAATCGGTCAGAGTGGTGCAGTCCTCGGTGCCGCGCGACCCGGTGCCCCGATCCTCTTCGCTCGCCGCGGAATCGGTGCGTCCCGCGCGCATCGCGCCCGTGGCATCCATCACACAAGAGCGCGCAAGCCTGGAGAAGAACGCACCGGTGATCATGCCCAAGGTCGTGTCGGAACGAGAGCCTTACCGGATCACCACACTTCACCCCCGGACCTACAACGAGGCCCGTACCATCGGGGAACACTTCCGTGAGGGCACCCCGGTGATCATGAATCTGACTGAGATGGATGACACAGACGCCAAGCGACTTGTCGACTTTGCGGCCGGTTTGGTGTTTGGTCTTCACGGCAGCATCGAGCGGGTGACGCAGAAGGTGTTCCTGTTGTCGCCTGCTAACGTCGATGTCACGGCGGAGGACAAGGCCCGCATCGCAGAGGGCGGGTTCTTCAACCAGAGCTGAGAAGCAACAACCGGAACGAAGTACGGAACAGGGGAGAGGGAAAGACAGACCATGAGCGTGTTCGCGCAGGTGATCTACATCGCGCTGATGGTGTTCCTCATCGTGCTCATCTTCCGGTTGGTCATGGACTACGTCTTCCAGTTCGCCCGCTCGTGGCAACCCGGCAAGGCGATGGTGGTCGTTCTGGAGGCCACCTACACTGTCACCGATCCACCGTTGAAGCTTCTGCGGCGGTTCATCCCGCCGCTGCGTCTCGGGGGCGTGGCGCTCGACCTGTCCTTCTTCGTGCTGATGATCATCGTTTACATCCTCATCTCCATCATGGGAAACCTGGCGAGGTGACTGTGGACGATACGGTCTTGCCGACTGCCGATGACTACGTTGAGGTGAAGAGATGCCGTTGACCCCCGAGGACGTGCGGAACAAGCAGTTCACGACCGTCCGCCTCCGAGAAGGCTATGACGAGGACGAGGTCGATGCCTTCCTCGACGAGGTCGAAGCCGAACTGACGCGCCTGCTGCGCGAGAACGAGGACCTGCGCGCCAAGCTGGCCGCGGCGACGCGTGCTGCTGCCCAGAACCAGCAGAACATGCGCAAGCCCCCGGAGCAGGACCAGCAGCAGGGTGGCATGCCCGGACAGGGCATGCCGCAGCAGGGCATGCGTGGGCCCGGTCCCGGCGCTCCCGTTCCGGCCGGCATATCCGGTCCCCCGCAGCAGCAGATGGGCGGCCCCATGGGTGGCCCGCCCCAGCTGCCGAGCGGTGCGCCGCAGCTGCCCGCCGGTCCCGGCGGTGGCCAGGGCGGCCCGCAGGGTCCCGGTCCGATGGGCCAGGGTCCGATGGGTCAGGGCCCGATGGGTCAGGGCACCATGGGCGGTCAGCCGCCCATGCAGCAGATGGGTGGCCCGATGGGCGGCCCCATGGGCGGTCCGATGGGCGGCCCCGGTCAGGGCCCCGGTGGCGACAGCGCCGCCCGTGTCCTCTCGCTGGCCCAGCAGACCGCCGACCAGGCGATCGCCGAGGCCCGTTCCGAGGCCAACAAGATCGTCGGCGAGGCGCGTTCGCGTGCCGAGGGTCTTGAGCGCGACGCCCGTGCCAAGGCCGACGCCCTGGAGCGGGACGCGCAGGAGAAGCACCGCGTCGCGATGGGCTCCCTGGAGTCCGCCCGCGCCACGCTGGAGCGCAAGGTCGAGGACCTGCGCGGCTTCGAGCGCGAGTACCGCACGCGTCTGAAGTCGTACCTCGAGTCGCAGCTGCGTCAGTTGGAGACCCAGGCCGACGACTCGCTGGCGCCGCCGCGCACCCCGGCGACCGCGTCGCTGCCGCCGTCCCCGGCGCCCTCCATGGCTCCGGCCGGTGCGAGCGCGCCGTCGTACGGTGGCAACCAGGGCATGGGCGGCGGTCCTTCGCCGGCCGCTCCGTCCTACGGCGGCCAGCAGCAGATGTCGCCCGCGATGACCCAGCCGATGGCGCCGGTGCGGCCGCAGGGTCCCGGTCCGATGGGGCAGGCTCCCTCGCCCATGCGTGGCTTCCTCATCGACGAGGACGACAACTGACGGCCTCCAGTACGCCTTAGGCGTCGGCAGCGTTCAGGGCGAGACCCCGGATTCCGATCCGGGGTCTCGCCCTTTTACGCGGGTTGATCACCGTCTCACCGGCACGGAGAAGGCCCGGTCCCCACGCGGGACCGGGCCTTCTCCGTCGGTGCTGCGCGGGTTACGCCTTGCGCAGGCGGAACGTCAGGGACAGGCCCTCGTCGGTGAACGGGGTGCCGTAGCTGTCGTCCGCCTCTCCCTGCGCGAAGTCCGTGGCCAGGACCTCGTCGGAGATCAGCCCCGCGTGCTCGCTGAGCGCCGCGATCACCGCCGGGTCCGTGGCCGTCCAGCGCAGGGCGATGCGGTCGGCCACGTCGAGGCCGCTGTTCTTGCGGGCCTCCTGGATCAGGCGGATCGCGTCACGGGCCAGGCCCGCTCGGCGGAGCTCCTCGGTGATCTCCAGGTCCAGGGCGACCGTCGCACCGGAGTCGGACGCCACCGACCAGCCCTCGCGCGGGGTCTCCGTGATGATCACCTCGTCGGGGGCGAGGGTGACCGTCTCGCCGTCGACCTCGACCGACGCCGTGCCCTCGCGCAGGGCGAGGGAGAGCGCGGCCGCGTCGGCGTTCGCGACGGCCTTGGCCACGTCCTGGACGCGCTTGCCGAACCGCTTGCCCAGGGCGCGGAAGTTGGCCTTCGCCGTGGTGTCGACCAGGCTGCCGCCTACCTCGCTGAGGGAGGCCAGGGCGCTCACGTTCAGCTCGTCCGTGATCTGCGCGTGCAGTTCGCGGTCGAGGGCGTCGAAGCCGGTCGCGGCGATGAGCGCCCGGGACAGCGGCTGACGGGTCTTGACGCCCGACTCCGCGCGCGTGGCCCGGCCCAGCTCGACGAGCCGGCGCACCAGGACCATCTGCCGGGACAGCTCCGGGTCGATGGCGGACAGGTCCGCCTCCGGCCACGAGGCCAGGTGCACCGACTCGGGGGCGCCCGGGGTGACCGGCACCACCAGGTCCTGCCAGACCCGCTCGGTGATGAACGGGGTCAGCGGGGCCATCAGTTTGGTGACCGTCTCGACCACCTCGTGCAGGGTGCGCAGCGCGGCCTTGTCGCCCTGCCAGAAGCGGCGCCGGGAGCGGCGGACGTACCAGTTGGACAGGTCGTCGACGAACGCCGACAGGAGCTTGCCGGCGCGCTGGGTGTCGTATGCCTCCAGGGACTGGGTCACCTGGTCGGTCAGCGCGTGCAGTTCGGACAGCAGCCAGCGGTCCAGGACCGGGCGGTCGGCCGGGGCCGGGTCCGCCTCGCTGGGCGCCCAGTTCGACGTACGGGCGTACAGGGCCTGGAAGGCGACCGTGTTCCAGTACGTCAGGAGCGTCTTGCGGACGACCTCCTGGATGGTGCCGTGGCCCACCCGGCGGGCCGCCCAGGGGGAGCCGCCGGCCGCCATGAACCAGCGCACCGCGTCCGCGCCGTGCCGGTCCATCAGCGGGATCGGCTCCAGGGTGTTGCCCAGGTGCTTGGACATCTTGCGGCCGTCCTCGGCGAGGATGTGGCCGAGGCAGACGACGTTCTCGTACGACGACTTGTCGAAGACCAGGGTGCCGACGGCCATCAGCGTGTAGAACCAGCCGCGCGTCTGGTCGATGGCCTCGGAGATGAACTGCGCCGGGTAGCGGGACTCGAAGAGTTCCTTGTTCTTGTACGGGTAGCCCCACTGCGCGAACGGCATCGAACCCGAGTCGTACCAGGCGTCGATGACCTCCGGCACGCGCGTGGCCGTCTTCTGGCACTGCGGGCAGGCGAAGGTGACGTCGTCGATGAACGGGCGGTGCGGGTCCAGCTCGGAGTGGTCCGTGCCGCTCAGCTCGGTGAGCTCGGCGCGGGAGCCGACGACCGTGAGGTGGTCGTCCTCGCAGCGCCAGATCGGCAGCGGGGTGCCCCAGTAGCGGTTGCGCGACAGCGCCCAGTCGATGTTGTTCTGGAGCCAGTCGCCGAAGCGGCCGTGCTTCACCGTCTCCGGGAACCAGTTGGTGTTCTCGTTCTCCTGGAGGAGGCGGTCCTTGGCGGCGGTGGTGCGGATGTACCAGGACGGCTGCGCGTAGTAGAGGAGCGCGGTGTGGCAGCGCCAGCAGTGCGGGTAGCTGTGCTCGTACGGGATGTGCCGGAAGAGGAGGCCGCGCTGCTGGAGGTCCTCGGTGAGCTTTTCGTCCGCCTTCTTGAAGAAGACGCCGCCGACGAGGGGGACGTCCTCCTCGAAGGTGCCGTCGGGGCGGACCGGGTTCACCACGGGCAGGCCGTAGGCGCGGCAGACCTTGAGGTCGTCCTCACCGAAGGCGGGGGACTGGTGGACCAGACCGGTACCGTCCTCGGTCGTGACGTACTCGGCGTTGACCACGTAATGGGCCGGCTCCGGGAACTCCACGAGCTCGAACGGACGTTGATAGGTCCAGCGCTCCATCTCGGCGCCGGTGAAGGACCGGCCGGTGGTCTCCCAGCCCTCGCCGAGCGCCTTGGCGAGCAGCGGCTCGGCGACGACGAGCTTCTCCTCGCCGTCGGTCGCGACGACGTAGGTGACCTCCGGGTGCGCGGCGACCGCCGTGTTGGACACCAGGGTCCAGGGGGTGGTCGTCCACACCAGGAGCGCTGCCTCGCCGGCGAGCGGACCGGAGGTGAGCGGGAAACGGACGTACACGGACGGGTCCACGACCGTCTCGTAGCCCTGCGCCAGCTCGTGGTCCGAGAGGCCGGTGCCGCAGCGCGGACACCAGGGGGCGACACGGTGGTCCTGGACCAGCAGGCCCTTGTTGAAGATCACCTTCAGCGACCACCAGACCGACTCGATGTACTCCGGGTCCATCGTGCGGTACGGGTCCTGGAGGTCGGTCCAGTAGCCCATGCGGGTCGTGAGCGCCTCGAAGGCGTCGGTGTGGCGGGTCACGGACTCGCGGCACTTGGCGTTGAACTCGGCGATGCCGTACGCCTCGATGTCCTTCTTGCCGCTGAAGCCGAGCTCCTTCTCGACCGCCAGCTCCACCGGGAGGCCGTGGCAGTCCCAGCCGGCCTTGCGCGCCACGTGGTAGCCGCGCATGGTGCGGAAGCGGGGGAAGACGTCCTTGAAGACGCGGGCCTCGATGTGGTGGGCGCCCGGCATGCCGTTGGCGGTGGGCGGACCCTCGTAGAACACCCACTCGGGGCGGCCCTCGGACTGCTCCAGGGTCTTGGCGAAGATCTTCTGCTCGCGCCAGAAGTCGAGCACCGCGTGCTCGAGCGCGGGCAGGTCGACCTGGGCGGGCACCTGGCGGTACTGCGTCATCAGTCTTCCTCCGGCGGATGTGCTGCCTTCCGTCCGGAGGGACGAGAGCCGTGTCTTTCCGTACGCCGGTTTCGGCGCGCTCCCGCGGTACCACCCTCCTTGGCCCGCCGACGCGTGGTGTGCGTCGGTGGACCCCCTCATTGGGGTCGCGATGCCGGGTCTACGCCCCCTGCCGGGGGTTCTTCCGGCGGCTCCGGGGTGATCTTCACGTCGCGCTCGCCCCCGGGCTTCCACCGTCCCCGGGTCGCTCTGGGCTGCGTACGCCGCTACTCGTCCCCATCCACGCTTTTCGCTCCGCCCAGTGTACGGCGCCCCGGGGACAGCGGCCGACCGGTTTTCCCGGGCCCGGTGCGGCGGCTGTCGCGGGGGCCGGGGTGACCCGAATGGAGCGGCACGGCTGTTCGGATTCCGGGACGGACGGTCCGGCGGATTACCCGGCGGGGAGCTGGGCACAACGCATGCATGCTTCCCGCCCCGCGCGCGTGGGGCGGGCGGATCGGGCGGCGTGCCCCGTTGCCGCGGGACTCAAGTCGATTTATCGTCCCAGCACGATTCGCGAGCAAGATCACAATATGTGAAGGGGCCGCGGCATGGTGGCTAAGAAGACCGCCGTACAGCAGTCGGCGTCGGGCCGGTCCACCCATGCCCGTGCCTCCGGTGGCGAGGCCAAGGGCGCGGGCGGGAAGAAGAGCACGCGCGGGGTGTCGTCCGGGGCGTCAGCGTCCTCCACGTCCGCCACGTCCTCCGGCAAGGGGGTGGCGGCCAAGGCCGTGAAGGCGGTCGGCGCGGCGGCGAAGAACGTGGCGAAGAAGGCCGCGGTGAAGAGCACGCGCGCGCGGGCCGATCGGGAGGGCACGCGGGCGCGTGCCGAGGCCGGGGACGCGCGTGCGGGTGCCGAGGCTGAGGGCACGCGTGCGGGTGCCGAGAAGGCCGGGGCGAAGAAGGTGGCGGCCCGGAAGGCCAGTGGCGCCGGGAAGGCCGCCGCTTCCAGGGCGGCTCCCGGTGGCCGGGCGGCTGCGGAGGAGGAGGCCTCGGCCGGGAGACCGGCGGGCGAGCCGCAGGTCGGCGGGGCGACGGAGGCCACCAAGGGCGTCGGCAAGGCCTCGGTCACCAAGCAGAGCGCGGCCGCGAAGAAAACGGCCGCGAAGAAAACGGCCACCAAGAAGGCGGCCGACAAGAGCGAGGCCGGCAAGAAGGCGGTCACGAAGCGGGCGGCGGGAGCGAAGAAGACGGCGGCGGCAGCGAAGCAGGCAGCCGGCAAGAAGGCGGCCGGCACAAAGGCGGCAGGCACGAAGGCAGCCGGCAAGAAGGCGGTCGGTGAGAAGGCTGCGGTTGCCGAGGGGGCGGGCAGGAAGGCGGGAGCTGCGCAGTCGGCGGCTGTCGAGGAGCCCGCTGCCGAGGAGCCGGTCGCCGGGAAGGCCCCAGCGGCCAAGAAGGCGGTCCGTGAGAAGGCTGCGGTTGCCGAGGGGGCGGGTAAGGAGGCCGGGGTCGCGGAGTCGGCGGGTGCCGAGCAGCCGGTCGCCGGGCAGGCCGCCGTCGGCAAGAGGACCGCGGCCACGAAGAAGAAGGCGGTCACCGGGAAGAGCGCGGCCAAGAGCACGGCCGCGCCGAAGAGTACGGCCAGGAGCGCAGCCAGGAGCACGGCTGCGACGAAGGTCGCGGGGAAGAAGACGGCCGTGGAGGACACCGCGGTCGAGGAGACGGTCGCCACGGAGGCCGGTGTCCCGCAGGGGGACGCCGGGCAGGGCACCTCCGGGAAGAACACCCCCACGAAGAGGGCGGCCGGCAAGAGCACGGCCCACAAGGCGGGCGCGGCCGAGGCCGCGAAGCAGACGGGAGCCACGACGGTGGTTGCGAAGAAGACCCCTGGCACGGCCACAGCGGCGAAGACCGCCCTACCCAACGCGCGCGTCGCCGCGGCGGAGCCCGGCGAACTGGCGGTGCGCCCGGGTGAGGACCCGTGGACGCCCGAAGAGGTCGCGGAGGCCCGCGCGGAGCTGACGGCCGAGGCTCTGCGGCTGCGCACCGAGATCTCCACGTCCGAGGAGTCCCTGGTGGGACTCATGCGGGACTCCGGGGACGGCGCGGGCGACGACCAGGCCGACACCGGCACGAAGAACATCACGCGCGAGCACGAGATGGCCCTCGCGGCCAACGCGCGCGAGATGCTCCTCCAGACCGAGCGCGCCCTGGGACGCCTCGACGCCGGCACCTACGGCCTGTGCGAGAACTGCGGCAACCCCATCGGCAAGGCACGCATGCAGGCCTTCCCGCGCGCGACCCTGTGCGTGGAGTGCAAGCAGAAGCAGGAACGCCGGTACTGAGGGTGCCCGGGGGCGTGTCGTACCCTCGTCCTCAGTCAGGTACCTAGGTCGAGGGACTCACGTGGCAGAGGCGGAGCGCATCATCGGTACGCCGGACACCCCAGAGGCGGGGGCCGAGCCGGAGCAGGACCGGACGGCGAGGCCCCGGGGCAGGCGGCGTATCGCCGTGCTGTTCACGGTGGCCGCCTTCGCCTACGCCCTCGACCTGGTCAGCAAGATGATCGTGGTCGCCAAGCTGGAGCACCACGAACCGATCGAGATCATCGGGGACTGGCTGAAGTTCGAGGCGATCCGCAACGCGGGCGCGGCCTTCGGCTTCGGTGAGGCCTTCACGGTGATCTTCACGGTGATCGCGGCGGCGGTGATCGTGGTCATCGCCCGGCTCGCCCGCAAGCTCTACAGCCTTCCCTGGGCGATCGCGCTCGGGCTGCTGCTCGGCGGCGCGCTCGGCAATCTCACCGACCGGCTCTTCCGCTCGCCCGGCGTCTTCGAGGGCGCGGTCGTCGACTTCATCGCGCCCAAGCACTTCGCGGTCTTCAACCTCGCCGACTCGGCGATCGTGTGCGGCGGCATCCTGATCGTGCTGCTGTCCTTCAGGGGCCTGGACCCGGACGGGACCGTCCACAAGGACTGAGCCCGGGTTTTCCACAGGCTCGTTCGGGCCGGTCTCACCCGTCCGGCATACTCGACGGGTGAGCACCATTCCCGAGATCCGTACCCTGCCCGTGCCCGACGGTCTGGAGGGCGAGCGCGTCGACGCCGCCATCTCCCGCATGTTCGGCTTCTCCCGCACCAAGGCGGCCGAGCTCGCCGCCTCGGGGAAGGTCACGGTCGACGGGTCGGTGGTCGGGAAGTCCGAGCGGGTGCACGGCGGGGCCTGGCTGGAGGTCGAGATGCCGCAGGCGCCCGCGCCCGTGCAGATCGTCGCCGAGCCGGTCGAGGGCATGGAGATCGTCCATGACGACGACGACGTGGTCGTGATCGTCAAGCCGGTCGGCGTGGCCGCCCACCCCTCGCCGGGCTGGACCGGGACCACCGTGATCGGTGGGCTCGCCGCCGCCGGGTACCGCATCTCCACCTCCGGTGCCGCCGAGCGCCAGGGCATCGTGCACCGGCTCGACGTGGGCACCTCGGGGCTGATGGTCGTGGCCAAGTCGGAGCGGGCGTACACCTCGCTCAAGCGCCAGTTCAAGGAGCGCACGGTCGACAAGCGGTACCACACGCTCGTCCAGGGCCACCCGGACCCGACCAGCGGCACCATCGACGCGCCCATCGGCCGGCACCCGAACCACGACTACAAGTGGGCGGTCACCGCCGAGGGCAAGCCGTCCGTCACGCACTACGACCTCATCGAGGCGTTCCGCGCGGCCTCCCTGCTCGACGTGAAGCTGGAGACCGGGCGCACCCACCAGATCCGCGTCCACATGGCGGCCCACCGCCACCCCTGCGTCGGCGACCTGACGTACGGCGCCGACCCGACGCTCGCCAAGCGGCTGCGGCTGACCCGGCAGTGGCTGCACGCGGTCCGGCTCGGCTTCGAGCACCCCGGGGACGGGGAGTGGGTGGAGTTCGCGAGCGACTACCCGGCGGACCTCCAGCAGGCCCTGGACCTGGTGCGTGAGGAGACCTACGGGTGAGCACGCACGCGTACGAGGTGCGGGTGGCCGAGGATCCCGCCGACCGCGAGGCGTGCTTCAGGGTGCGCAAGGAGGTCTTCGTCGGCGAGCAGGGCGTGCCCGAGGACATCGAGTACGACGCCTACGACGCCGTCGCCGTGCATGTGCTGGCAGTGCGGGAGGACGGGGTGCCGCTCGGGACCGGGCGGCTGCTGTCCGGTGACGCGGCGGCCGGGAAGACCGGCGGTGACCCCTCGGTGGGGTCGCTGGGGCGGCTCGCGGTGACACAGGCGGCGCGGGGGCTCGGGGTGGGGG
>NZ_LJBR01000460.1 GCF_001282115.1 Streptomyces sp. NRRL B-24085
GGGGCGTCCGCCGGGACGGGGTCCTGCGGCGGTGGTGCCGTCGGCCCGGCCGGGGGTGTCCGCGGCCGGCTCGCGGATCAGTCGCCGCAGGACCACCACCAGGCGGGAGCCGCTCGTGCCCAGGCCGTGCACCAGGTTGCGCAGGGCCGGCAGCAGGGACTGGGTGACGTAGGCGAGGGCGCCGACCAGGGCGCCCGTGGTGACGCCGCGGGCCAGCAGCCAGGGCGCGCAGGCCAGGAGCAGGACGATCGGGAGCTGGCCGCCGAGGGCGAGGGAGGCCACCCGCAGGACGGACCAGCGGGCGAGGGAGTACGCGGCCCGCCGCTCGGTGTCCACCAGTCGGCCCGTGCGGGCGGCGACCCGGTCCTCCGCACCGGCCGCCGTGATGTCCCGCAGTCCCGGGCAGACCGTGCCGAGACCGTCGGCCAGGGCCTCGTCGGCGACCAGGAACTCCTCCTGGCGGCGGGCCAGGGGGCGCAGGGTGGCCGCGAACAGCGCCAGCCCGGCGGCCAGCGGCGGCCCCACGACCAGCAGGAGCAGCGGGTCCAGGGAGGCCAGTCCGACGGCCGCCCCGACAGCCGTGAACACGAAGGAACGCGACACCATCACCAGCCCGGCGAACGTGTCCCGCGCGATCTCGACCTGCTGGGTCAGCCCGGACAGCGCCCCCGTGTCGGCCTCCCGCACGCCGCGCTCGACCACCCGCTCGACCAGCAGGTCCCGGAGCGGCTCGACCAGCGCGGCGACGGCGGCGTACACCCTTACCGTCCCGTACGCGCCGACCAGCACCCCGATCCCGGCGGCCCCGAGCCAGACGAGTCCGACGCCGGGCCGCCCGGCCAGGAACCCCTCGTCCAGGGCGCGGGCGGGCGCGTACCCGGTGAGGAAGGTCTGCGCGGTCTCCAGCACGGACCACCCGCCGAGCCGGACCAGCACCCGCCACCGGGCCCGCAGGAAGGCAAGACCGTGTGTGCGGATCCCGCCGGGTGCCGAGCCGCCGCTCATGCGGTCTCCCCGTCCGAGGCGTCCGTGCCCTCCGCCGCGTCCCCGAACACCTCCCGGTACTCCGTCATCCGCCACAGCTCCTCGTGCGGGCCCACCGCCCGTACCCGTCCGCCGTCCAGCCAGGCCACCGCGTCAGCGCGGGCGGCCGTGGCGGTGCGGTGGGCGACGAGCAGGCGGGTGCCGCCGGCCCCGCCGCCGACCAGGGCATCGGCGATGCGGGCCTCCGTGACCGTGTCGAGGCTGGAGAGGGCGTCGTCGAGGATGAGCAGACGGCCGCCGTGGGCGAACGCCCGGGCGAGACCCAGCCGTTGGGACTCCCCGCCGGAGCGGGGGGCGTCGGCGACGAGGGTGTCGTAGCCGTCGGGCAGCCGGCGCACGAAGTCGTCGGCGTGGGCCGTGCGGGCAGCCTCCCGGACACGGGCGGGGGAGGGGGACGGGAG
>NZ_LJBR01000461.1 GCF_001282115.1 Streptomyces sp. NRRL B-24085
TGCCGGCACCGCCGAAGACCAGCCGCCAGGTCCCCCCGCCGTCGCCGCCCGCCGGGACCCCGCGCGCGCCCCGCAACGACCTCCCGCGCGACGTGCCCGACTTCACCGGCCGTGCCGCACAGCTCGCGGCCGTGCTCGACGGTGTGGCCGACAGCCGGGTGATCGCCGTGGACGGCATGGCCGGCGTCGGCAAGACCTGCCTGGCCGTGCACGCGGCGCACCTGCTCGCCGCCGACTACCCGGACGCCCAGCTCTACCTCGACCTGCACGGATTCACCGAGGGCCGCAGACCCCTCGACCCCGACCGTGCCCTGCGGACGCTGCTCGCCGCCCTCGACGTGCCCTCCGAGAAGGTCCCCCAGGACGGCGGGGGCGAGGAACTGGCCGCCTGCTGGCGCTCCGAACTGGCGCACCGCCGGGCCGTCGTGGTCCTCGACAACGCCGCCGACGCCGACCAGGTCCGTCCCCTGCTGCCGGGAGCCGGGCCCTCCGTCGCCCTCATCACCAGCCGCAACCGGCTGCTCGGTCTGGACGAGGTCCCGCCGGTGTCGCTCGACGTGCTGAGCGAGCAGGAGAGCGCCGAGCTGCTGGCCCGCGCCAGCGGGGAGACCGACGGCCGCGAGGGACGCCTGGCCCGCGACCCGGAGTCCACGGCGGAGGTGCTGCGCCTGTGCGGCCGGCTGCCGCTGGCCCTGCGGCTGGCCGCGGCCCGGCTGAGGCACCGGCCGGGCTGGACGGTGGGCATCCTCGTGGAGCGGATGGCTGAGGGCGCGAGCGAGTTCGACACCGCGTTCGCCATGTCCGTACGGCAGTTGGACCGCGCCAAGGCCCGGCTGTTCCGGCTCCTCGGCCTGCTGCCGGGGTCGTCGTTCGACGAGCACGTGGCGGCGGCGCTGGCGGACGTGCCGCTGCGCAGCGCCCGCGCGATGCTGGAGGACCTGCTGGACGCGCACCTGGTGCAGCAGCCGGCGGCGGGCCGCTACCGCCTCCACGACCTGGTCCACCAGCACGCCCGCCGTGCCGCCACCGAGCAGGACTCCCCGACGGAACGGGACCGGGCCCTGACCCGGGTGCTCGACTACTACGTGCACGCGGCGGCCGCCGCGGACGCCGCGATGCCGTTCCCGTCACTGAGCCGCGAGGCATCGGTGGACCGGCCGTCCACCGAACTGCCGGACTTCAACGACAAGATCGCGGCCCTCGTCTGGTTCGGCACCGAATACCTGAACCTGCTGGCCGCGTTCGAGGCGGCGGAGGACGCCGGAGCCGACCGCCATCTGTGCGAACTGCCGCGCTTCATGCGGGCGTACTTCGCGCGGCGCTGCGGCACCACCATGCTCAACGGCCTCTTCGAACGGTCCCTGGTCGCCGCGCGGCGCCTCGACGATCCCCTCCAGCTCGCCGAAGCGCACAGCGACTTGGGCTTCGCCCGGTACAACGCGGGCCGCATGGCGGAAGCCGGTGCCGCGTACGAGGCGGCGGCACCGCTGGTCCTGCGGGCGGGTGACCTGCGCGCGGAGGCCGAACTGACCATGCGACGGGGGTACTTGAGCTGGGACCAAGGGCATGTCGAGGAGCCGCTCGGCCTGTTCCGGCTGGCCGGGAAGCTGTACGCGGACGCCGACTGCCCCATGGGCACGGCCCACGCGACCGCGTACGAGGCCTGGGCGCTGCTGCAACTCGGGCACCGGGACGAAGCCGCGCAGTTGGCCCGTACGGCGCTGGAGATCCCGCATGCCGACGGGGCCTGGCCGCCCACCCTGACGGCCCTGATCACACTGGGCGTGGCCATCGCCCACGAGGACCCCGACGCGGCCGTGGCGCACCTGCACCGGGCGCTCGCGCTGGCCCGAGAGGACGGTCACAAGCACAACGAGGCGTGGTGCCTGAACTGCCTCGGCGTCGTCCTGCGCCAGACGGGCCGCCACGAGGAGGCGCTGGCGAGCCACGAGCAGGCGTTCGCGCTGCTGGACGAGCTGTTCGAGGAGCACTGGAAGATCCACTTCCTCAGCGCCTACGGCGAGACCTGCCGCCTTGCGGGCCTGCCCGACCAGGCCCTGCGCCTCCACCGCCAGGCCCTGGAGCTGGCCCCGAAGCTCGGCTACCGCCACGCGGAGGCCCAGGCCCACGAGGGCATCGCGGCCGTCCTCGACGCCACGGACCTGACGGCGGCGGCCGAGCACCGGGCGGCGGGGCGGGCGGTACTGCCGGGTTCCTAGGCGGGCGTCCGGAGCGGGGCGCCGGAGGGTCGTGGAGAGCCGCGCCTTGCAGAAGCGGAACCGTGTTCCGTATTGTTGGCGGAACGAGGTTCCGTTTTTTCGTCGTCGACGGAGCGGACCCCGCAACCCAGCCGTGCCCCGAGACACGGCGCCACCTCCTGGAAGAAGACGCTCATGCAGTACCGCACCCTGGGCCGCACCGGTGTACAGGTCAGCTCCCTCGCGCTCGGCGCGATGAACTTCGGCAGGATCGGACGCACCACCCAGGACGAGGCCACCGCGATCGTCGACGCAGCTCTCGAGGCCGGCGTCAACGTCATCGACACCGCCGACATGTACGGCGACGGTGAGTCGGAGGAGATGGTCGGCAAGGCCGTCGCGGGCCGCCGCGACGACATCGTGCTGGCCACCAAGGCCGGCCTGCCCATGGGCGACGAACGCAACCACCGTGGCAGTTCGCGCCGTTGGCTGGTCACCGAGCTGGAGGCGAGCCTGCGCCGACTCGGCGTCGACCACGTCGACCTGTACCAGATCCACCGCTGGGACCCGAACACCGGCGACGAGGAGACACTGTCGGCCCTGACCGACCTGCAACGCGCCGGGAAGATCCGCTACTTCGGCTCCTCCACCTTCCCCGCCCACCGCATCGTGCAGGCCCAGTGGGCCGCCCGCGAGCACCGGCTGAGCCGCTACGTCACCGAACAGCCCAGCTACTCCGTTCTCCAGCGCGGCATCGAGGCCCATGTCCTGCCCGTCACCCAGGAGTACGGCCTCGGCGTGCTGGTGTGGAGCCCGCTCGCCTCGGGCTGGCTGTCGGGCGCGATCCGCGCGGGCCGGGACATCACCACCCACCGCTCGGCGCTCCTGCCCGAGCGGTTCGACCTGACAGTCCCTGCCAACCGGGTCAGGCTCGACGCGGTGGAGCGACTGAGCGTGGTCGCCGAGGAAGCGGGCCTCACGCTCATCCAGCTCGCGCTCGGTTTCGTGACCGCACACCCCGGCGTGACCAGCGCCCTGGTCGGCCCCCGCACGCTCGACCACCTGCACGCCCAACTCGCCGCCGCCGACACCGTCCTGAGCGCCGACGTCCTCGACGCGATCGACGAGATTGTCGCTCCTGGAACCGACTTGGCCCCGCAGGAGAACCACGACACCCCGCCCGCGCTCCTGAACCGGTCCCTGCGCCGCCGCTGACAGCCGGGGGAGAGGCGCCCCTACGGCCTCCGGACACCGCCGCGACCGTGTCCGTGCTCGTCCCGCCCGACGAGCTCGGGGCACCGACCCGGCTGACCCGGCAGAAGAACCAGGACACTCCGCCGGCGCTCCTGAACCCGTCTCCGTGTCCCTCCGTGGCCGCCGCCCCCTTGGCAGCTCCGCTGGAGACGGCCCGCGTACAGGCCATCCCCCCGCTGGTCACAGCCGTACTCCACGCGATCGAGGAACTACGCACCCCGGGCACGAACCTGCCCGCAGGAAACCACGACGCCCTCCCACCCCCGCCGCTGACCTGAAAGGCGCCCACCACCCATGTC
>NZ_LJBR01000462.1 GCF_001282115.1 Streptomyces sp. NRRL B-24085
GCCCAGGCGGATGGTCTTGGGGGCCGCCCGTCCGCGCCCCGCCAGGCGGCCCCCAAGACCATCCGCCTGGGCAGCCCCCGCCCCCGGCTGCGCCTGGTCGGGGTCGCGCTGACGCTGGTGCTGGCCGCCTTCGTCGTACGACTGCTCCAGGTGCAGGCCGTCGACGCGAGCACGTACGCCGCCAAGGCCGAGCAGAACCGGTACGTCGGCTACACGCTCGCCGCCGAGCGCGGCGGGATCACCGACCGCGACGGCGTGGCCCTCGCCACCAGCGAGGACGCCTACGACATCACGGCCGACCCCACGCTGTTCACCCGCAAGGAGCTCAGGATCGACGACGGTCCCGAGCAGGCCGCCGCGCTGCTCGCCCCGATCCTGGGGCAGGAGCAGGAGACGATCGTCAAGAAGCTGCGGCCCAAGGACAAGAAGCTCCGTTACGTCCTGCTCGCCAACCGGCAGACCCCGCAGGTGTGGAAGCAGATCAAGGACCTGAAGTCCGCGCTCGCCACCAAGAGCGAGACCGACCCGGGCACGGCCAACGTCCTCGCGGGCGTCCTGTCCGTGCCGACGACCAAGCGCGTGTACCCGAACGGCGACCTCGCCGCCGGGATACTGGGCTGGGTCAACGCCGACGGCAAGGGCGGCGGCGGTGTCGAACAGCAGCTCAACTCCCTGCTGGCCGGCAAGGACGGCAAGGTCCGCTACGCCCAGGCCGGCGGGCGTCAGGTGCCCACCGTGGGCTCCACCGAGACCCCCGCGGTGCCCGGCAGCGACGTCGAGCTCACCATCGACCGCGACATCCAGTGGGCCGCCCAGCAGGCCATCACCGACCAGGTGAAGGAGTCCAAGGCGGACCGCGGATACGTGATAGTGCAGGACACGCAGACCGGCCAGGTCCTGGCCATGGCCAACTCGCCGGGCTTCGACCCGAACGACCTGTCGAAGGCGAGCTCGGTGAACATGGGCAACGCGGCCCTCCAGGACGCCTACGAGCCCGGTTCCACCGCCAAGGTCATGTCGATGGCCGCCGTGCTGGAACAGGGCGTGGCGACCCCGCTCACGCATGTGATCGTGCCCAACCGGCTGCACCGCGGCGACCGGCTCTTCAAGGACGACATCGACCACGAGACCTGGTACCTCACGCTCAACGGCGTGCTCGCCAAGTCCAGCAACATCGGCACCATCCTGGCCACCGGCCAGCTCGGCAAGACCCAGGCGCAGGCCAACCAGGTCCTCTACTCCTACCTGCGCAAGTTCGGCCTCGGCCGCTACTCAGGGCTCGACTTCCCCGGCGAGACCCCCGGCATCCTGGCCAAGCCGGCGGACTGGTCTACCTCGCAGCAGTACACGATTCCTTTCGGCCAGGGCGTGTCCCTCAACGCCATGCAGGCCGCGTCCGTCTACTCGACGATCGCCAACGGCGGCGTCCGGGTCGAACCCACGCTCGTGCGCGGCACCAGGGGGCCCGACGGGCGCTTCACACCCGCCGCCAAGCCCAAGGAGACAAGGGTCGTCAGCGCCAGGACGGCCAGGACGCTGGCCCAGATGCTGGAGTCGGTGGTGGACGACGAGGAGGGCACCGGCACCAAGGCGCGCATCCCCGGCTACCGGGTCGCGGGCAAGACGGGCACCGCCAACCGTGTGGATCCGGCCACCGGCAAGTACAAGGGCTACACGTCGTCGTTCGCCGGCTTCGCGCCCGCCGACAAGCCCCGGATCACGGTCTACTGCGCCATCCAGAACGCCACCAGCGGCAGCTACTTCGGCGGCCAGATCTGCGGACCCGTCTACAAGCAGGTCATGGAGTTCGCCCTGAAGACCCTCCAGGTCCCGCCCACGGGAGCGAAGGCCGCGAAGCTGCCCGTGACCTACACGCCCTGACCACGGGGCGCCCCGCCCGCCGGCGGCCCCGGCACACCGTCGGCAGCCCGGCAGCACACCGTCAGCACCTCGGAAAGGCCACCAGGAACCACCTCGTGACGACGAACACCTCCGATTCCGGGAACCAGGGCGGCCCCCGCCCCTCACTTCGCTCCGAGGCGGGTGCGCCCGGTACGCTCACCGCCGTGCCACACGCTGATCAGTCCCAAACCACCCAGAAGGGCGCACCCGTGACCTATCCGGGACCGCCCAGGCCGGTCCAAGTCTCCGCCACACCCCTCGCGGAGCTCGCCGATCAACTGGGTGCCCCCGCGCCGGAGGCATTGAAGGACCCGGTCGAGATCACGGGCATCACCCATGACTCGCGTGCCGTCCGCCCCGGCGACCTGTACGCCGCCCTGCCCGGAGCCCGTCTGCACGGCGCCGACTTCGTCACCCAGGCCGTCGGCCTCGGCGCGGCCGCGGTGCTGACCGACCCGACGGGCGCCGAGCGCGCCGCCGTGACCGGGCTCCCGGTGCTGGTCGTCCAGGACCCGCGCGCACGCATGGGCGAACTGGCCGCCACGATCTACGGACACCCCGGCGAGGACCTGCTCCAGATCGGGATCACCGGCACCTCCGGCAAGACCACCACCGCCTACCTCGTCGAGGGCGGTCTGAAGGGGGTCAGGTCCACCGGCCTGATCGGCACCGTCGAGATGCGCATCGGCGACGAGCGCATCAAGTCCGAGCGCACCACGCCCGAAGCCACCGACCTCCAGGCCCTGTTCGCGGTCATGCGCGAGCGCGGTGTCGAGGCGGTCGCCATGGAGGTCTCCAGCCACGCGCTGGTCCTCGGCCGGGTCGACGGCTGTGTCTTCGACATCGGCGTCTTCACCAACCTCAGCCCGGAGCACATGGAGTTCCACTCCGGCATGGAGGACTACTTCCAGGCCAAGGCGCAGCTCTTCACGCCGAAACGCAGCCGTCTCGGCGTCGTCAACCTCGACGACGAGTACGGCCGCAGGCTCGTCAAGGAGGCCACGGTCCCGGTCGTCACCTACTCCGCCGAGGGCCACCCCGACGCCGACTGGCGTGCCGAGGACGTCGAAGTCGGTCCCATGGACTCGACGTTCACCGTGGTCGGCCCCAAGGGCGAGCGGATCGCCGCCCGGTCGCCGCTCGCGGGTCCCTTCAACGTGGCGAACACCCTCGCCGCGATCGTCGCGCTGGCCGCGGCCGGCCTCGACCCGCAGACCGCGGCCGACGGCGTCGCCGCCGTTCCGGGGGTGCCGGGGCGCCTGGAGCGCGTGGACGCCGGGCAGCCCTACCTCGCGGTCGTGGACTACGCCCACAAGACCGACGCGGTCGAGTCGGTGCTCAAGGCGCTCCGCAAGGTCACCGAGGGCAGGGTGCACGTCGTGCTCGGCTGCGGCGGCGACCGCGACATGACCAAGCGCGGGCCCATGGGCGCGGCCGCGGCCCGCCTGGCCGACACCGCCGTACTGACCTCCGACAACCCCCGCTCCGAGGACCCGCTCGCGATCCTCGCCACCATGCTCGAGGGCGCGGCGTCCGTACCGGCACACGAACGCGGCGAGGTCCAGGTCTTCGAGGACCGGGCCGCCGCGATCGCCGCGGCCGTCGCCCGCGCGCAGCCCGGTGACACCGTGCTCGTCGCGGGCAAGGGCCACGAGCAGGGCCAGGACATCGCCGGGGTGGTCCGTCCCTTCGACGACCGCCAGGTGCTTCGAGAAGCCATCCAGAAGACCCAGGGATGAACTTGTGATCGCCCTCTCTCTCGCCGAGATCGCCTCAGTCGTCGGCGGGCAGACGCACGACATACCGGATCCGTCGGCGCAGGTGCACGGGCCCGTCGTCATCGACTCCCGGCAGGTGGCGGACGGCAGTCTGTTCGCCGCCTTCGTGGGGGAGCGCGTCGACGGCCACGACTACGCCGAACAGGCCTTCCGGGCGGGCGCGGTGGCCGTGCTGGCCCAGCGCCCCGTCGGCGTGCCCGCGATCGTCGTCGAGGACGTCCAGACGGCCCTCGGCGCCCTCGCGCGTCATGTCGTACGACGGCTCGGCGCGACCCTCGTCGCCCTCACCGGCTCGGCCGGCAAGACCAGCACCAAGGACCTGATCGCACAGGTGCTGCGGAGCAAGGCCCCGACGGTGTTCACGCCCGGCTCGCTCAACAACGAGATCGGGCTGCCGCTGACCGCGCTCACCGCCACCGAGGAGACGAGGTTCCTCGTCCTGGAGATGGGCGCCCGCGGGATCGGCCACATCCGCTACCTCACGGACCTGACGCCCCCGAAGATCGGTCTCGTCCTGAACGTCGGCAGCGCCCACATCGGCGAGTTCGGCGGCCGCGAGCAGATCGCGCAGGCCAAGGGCGAACTGGTGGAGGCCCTTCCGGAGGACGGCACCGCGGTTCTCAACGCCGACGATCCGCTCGTACGGGCCATGAGGTCCCGTACGAAGGCGAAGGTGCTCCTTTTCGGAGAGTCCGACGAAGCGGACGTTCGCGCCGAGAACGTGCGACTCACGGACACCGGACAGCCCGCCTTCAGCCTTCGCACACCCTCCGGTGCAAGCGAAGTGACCATGCGCCTGTACGGTGAGCACCACGTGTCGAACGCGCTCGCCGCGGCCGCCGTCGCCCATGAGCTGGGCATGTCCGCAACCGAGATCGCCACCGCGCTCTCCGAGGCGGGCTCCCTCTCCCGCTGGCGTATGGAGGTCACCGAGCGCCCGGACGGCGTGACCATCGTCAACGACGCCTACAACGCGAACCCCGAGTCCATGCGGGCCGCTCTGCGCGCGCTCGCGGCCATGGGCAAGGGGCGGCGGACCTGGGCGGTGCTCGGCAAGATGGCCGAGCTCGGGGACGAGGCGCTCGCCGAGCACGACGCGGTCGGACGGCTCGCCGTCCGGCTCAATGTCGGCAAGCTCGTCGCGGTCG
>NZ_LJBR01000463.1 GCF_001282115.1 Streptomyces sp. NRRL B-24085
CCCGTCAGGGGCTCCCCCGCCCAGCCCCACAGCAGGGTCCGCAGCTTGTTCTCGACGTTGAAGGTCACGCCGTGGTCGATGCCGTAGAGCCGGCCGCCCCCGGCGGGCAGCAGGTGGCCGCCCTTGCGGTCCGCGTTGTTGATCACCGCGTCGAGGACGGCGAGCCGGCGCAGCCGCTCGTCGTCGGCGTGCACCAGCAGCGCGGTCCTGCCCTCGCCGACCTCGGCGAGGCCGATGGCCTTCCAGCCCGGCTCGGGCTCCTCGCCGTCGACCAGGGCGAGCAGCTCACTGCCGGGCGCCCCCTCGATCCACAGCTGGCACATGCCCTCGCCGAAGGGCCCGTCCCGCAGCACGGTGGGCGGCACCAGGCCCCAGCCGGTCGCCTCGGACACCTCGTACGCGGCGACCTCCCGCTGGGCGAGGGTGCCGTCCGGGAAGTCCCACAGGGGCCGCTCGCCGCGGACCGGCTTGTAGACGCACAGCGCCTCCCGGCCCTCGTGGGCGACGGAGCAGTGCAGCACCGCGTTGGAGGCGTCCCGGATCTGCCCGCGTACCGTCAGCTCGCCCCGGGCGAGCAGCTCGGCCGTGGTCACGCTCCGCGGCGGTATCCGTTCTGGCGCGGACATACGTGTCCTTCCGGGTCGAGCGGGAGACTGCACAGCGGACACGGCGGCCGCCCCGCGTTGACGACGTCCAGGGCGCGCTTGGCGAAGGCCCTGGCCTGCGCGCCGGTGAGGCGGACCCGCAGCATCGGGGGTCCGTTCTCCTCGTCCTGGAGGAGTCTCTCCTCGGCCTCGGCGAGGTCCTCCTCGGACTCGGCCTCCAGCTCCACGAGGGCCTGCGCCTCGACGATCATGCGCTGCTCCTCGCCGTCCCAGGCGAGGGCCATGGTGCCGACCCGGAACTCCTCCTCGACGGGGGTGTCGAGGGGCGCGGTGTCGGCGATCTCGGTAGGCGGTACGGCGGGCACGGAAGCGCTGCCTCCACTGCGGCGCACGACCTCGTCGAGGAGCTCGTCCATCCGCTCGGCCAAGGCGGCCACCTGCGTCTTCTCCAGGGCCACGCTGGTCACCCGGGGGCCGGCCGTGGCCTGGAGGAAGAACGTACGGCGCCCGGGCAGTCCGACCGTGCCGGCCACGAAGCGGTCCGGCGGGTCATAGAGGAACACCTGACGGGACACGTCCTGTCTCCATTGGATTCGTGAGTACGGGAACGACGGGGAACGACGGAACGTCCATGCCTGAACGCGCTTGTGTGAACCGCTTCACCCTACTGCGCCCGACGATCACGGTGCGCCCGCACCACCACCGACCGGGGCGTCACCGCCCGCCGCCTCCTCGCGCGGCACCAGGGACGCGAAGTCACCGGTGTCGCCGAGGCGGACGAGGAACGGCCGCAGGCGTGTGTAGCGGATGACGGTGATGGAACACGGTTCCACGGAGATCCGCTGGAAGAGGTCGAGATGCAGTCCGAGTGCGTCGGCCACGAGCGACTTGATGATGTCGCCGTGCGAGCACATCAGATAGACGGCGTCGGCTCCGTGATCGCGCTCCACGCGCGCGTTCCACTCGCGCACGGCCTCCGCCGCGCGCGTCTGCATCGCCCGCATGGACTCGCCGCCGGGGAACGCGGCCGCCGACGGGTGCGCCTGGACGACCTCCATGAGCGGCTCGTCCATGAGCTCGGCGAGCTTGCGCCCGGACCAGTCGCCGTAGTGGCACTCCCCGATGCGCTCCTCGCTGTGCGCCCGGAGGCCGGGCCTGGCGTCGAGCAGCGGCTGGACCGTCTCCTGGCAGCGCTGCAGGGGGCTGGCGACGACCTCGGAGATCGGCACCCCTTCGAGCCGTCCGGGCAGCGAGGCCGCCTGAGCGGCCCCGCGCTCGTCCAGGGCGACTCCGGGCGTCCACCCGGCGAGCAGTCCCTCGGTGTTCGCGGTGGAGCGTCCGTGCCTGACAAGGATCAACGTGGGCATGCGGCAAGGGTAGGCGTACGCCGGAATGCAATGTCCTGCGAGCGACGGGAGAATACGCTCCGTGATCGTCGACTGTGCCATCTACCGGGAGGGACACCGGACCGAGGGACCCGAGGACCTGTCCGACGCGCTGGACCAGGCGCGGTCGGGGGGCGGGTTCGTGTGGATCGGTCTGCACGAACCGTCGGAGAACGAGTTCGACCACGTCACCAAGGAGTTCGGGCTGCATCCGCTGGCGGTCGAGGACGCCCTCAAGGCGCATCAGCGGCCCAAGCTGGAGGTGTACGACGACTCGCTGTTCGTCGTCCTCAAGCCCGTGGTGTACGAGCCGGACAGCGACACCGTGTCCACCGGCGAGGTCATGCTCTTCCTCGGCGACGGCTTCGTGGTGACGGTCCGTCATGGCGTGGGCTCGCCGCTGAAGGCCGTGCGGGACCGCCTGGAGCAGGAGCCGAAGCTGCTCGGCAAGGGGCCCACCGCGGTGCTGTACGCGGTGGCCGACGCGGTCGTGGACCACTACCTGGAGGTGGCGACCGAACTCGGGACCGACCTGGAGGAGCTGGAGGCGGAGGTGTTCTCGCCGGACGGCGGCGGCTCACGCAACACGGCCTCGCGGATCTACACCTTCAAGCGGCAGATCCTGGAGTTCCGCCGGGCCACCGTCCCGCTGTCGATGCCGCTGACCAGGCTCGCGGGCGTGGGGGCGTACGGCGGGACGGTGCCGTTCGTGAACGAGAAGGCGCGGCCCTTCTTCCGGGACGTCAACGACCATCTCGCGCGCGTGAACGAGTCGGTGGAGGGGCTGGACCGGCTGGTGTCGGACGTCCTGTCGGCGCATCTCGCGCAGATGAGCGTCCGGCAGAACGACGACATGCGGAAGATCTCCGCGTGGGCGGCCATGGCGGCGATCCCCACGATGATCGCGGGGATCTACGGCATGAACTTCGAGCACATGCCCGAGCTGCACTGGGTGTGGGCGTATCCGGCGGTGATCGCGCTGATGGGCGTGCTGGAAGTGCTGCTGTACCGGACGTTCAAGCGCCGGGGCTGGCTGTAGCGGGCGCTGTTCAGGCGAACTCGGGCGCGGAGGTGGCGGGTCCGCCGAGGGCGTCGCGGCGCTCCGGCGGCTTCAGGGAGACCATGCGGCGCCAGCCCGCGGCGCGCTCGTAGGCGTAGACGGCGTGGATGCCCGCGGCGAGGACGGCGGACTTCGCGCGGGACCAGCCGAGGATGCGGCCCATGTGGGCCATCACCGCGAGGCTGACGTCCCGGTAGACGCGGATCTCGGCCAGCGCGCACTCCCTGAGCGTGTGCTGGATGGCGCGGCCGTGGCCGGCGCGGGCGAAGCGCAGCAGTTCCTCGTGGCAGTAGGCGAGGTGGTTGTCCTCGTCGGCGGAGATCATCCGTACCGCCCGGCCGAGGTCGGGGTGGTCGGCGAAGTGCTTGCGCAGCAGCTCCATCTGCTCGGATGCGCGCTGTTCGGTGACCCGGCTGTGGGCGAGGTAGGTGACGATGTCGTGCACGGTCAGCGGCTCGTCGCTCTGCAGCTTCTCGTGGGCGAGACCGATGCCGTGCTTCTCCAGGAGCATCGTGTAGTCGGTGTCCGGCGGGACGGGGACGGGTTCGAGGCCGCGCTTCCTCATCAGGGCGTTGAAGATCCGCCCGTGCTTGTCCTCGTCGGCGCCGTGGCGGGTGATCTTGGGGGCGAGTGCGCGTTCGCTCGGCGGGACCAGGGTGGCGATACGGGCGTTCTCCCAGCCGCCCTGCGACTCCCCGCTGGCCGCTATGGAGCAGAACAGCCGGAAGGACTCGTCGTGGTCGAGGATCTCCTGGAACAGACTCTTGGCCGAAAGCATCGTGGGGCACCTCTCTGCCGGACTCCGCGGCAATCCGCAAAGAACGAGTCAAATGCGGTGCGAGGGGTGCTGCAACAGCAGTGTCGGAGAACTCCGCCAAAAGGAGGACCACCGGGGTCACCAGGGGGGCGTAACCGTGCGGGCGTGAGCGCGTTGAATCACGGTGACGGCCGTGGCGGGGAAGACCCCCGAGCCCCCACCACGGCCGCGGAAGCCTCCGGCGGTCGGATGGGGTACGGGTGAGGCGGCGACCACACCGGGACCGCTGCACCCGAGCGGCGCCGCGACCTGGCTGTCGGGAGAGGAAGCGGACGGGACGGCCCCATCCCGAGAAGCCGCTGGCAGCCGGACGCAGGCGGGACTACGCCGGGCCGGTAGGAGCGCCTTCGCGGCCCGGCAGTCGACAAAAGAGCACCGACGCCCCGCCCCCAACCCCGCAGAGCCGCCGAGAGCCGAGGTAGGACCGAGCGCCACCGCGGCCCGGCTGCCGGCAAGGCGAGCGGCGCCACGGCCCGCACTCGGCGGAGCTGGCGGGTGCGGGCCCTCGCGCGATTGCATCGGGCCAGTAGCGGCGAGCCTTGGCGCTGCCTGGGGTGACGAGGTTGTCGGGAGGCTCGCGGGTTGCGGGTGCCCGGACGGGGCTAGGCGAGGCCGGCGCGTTCCAGGGCCTCCGTGCCGGCGCGGAGTGAGGCGAGGCGCTCGTCGAGGGTGAAGCCGGCGGGAGCCAGGGTCAGGGTGGTGACGCCGGCCGCCGCGTACTCCTTCATGCGGTCCGCGATGCGGTCCACGGAGCCGAGCAGGGTCGTCTTGTCGATGAGGTCGTGCGGGACGGCGGCCGCGGCACCGTCCTTGTCGCCGCCCAGGTACTTGTCCTGGATCTCGGCGGCCGCCTCCTCGAACCCCATGCGCCGGGCGAGCTGGTTGTAGAAGTTCTGCTTGCGGCTGCCCATGCCGCCGACGTACAGCGCGGTGTAGGGGCGGAAGGTGTCGGCGAGCCTGCTGACGTCCTTGTCCTCACCGACAGCGAGCGGCAGGGTCGGGCAGACGTCGAACCCGTCGAGGGTCTTGCCGGCCTTCTCGCGGCCCGCCCGCAGGTACTGGATCGCGGTGTCCTCCAGGTGCTCGGCGGAGGGGAAGATCAGCAGGGCGCCGTCGGCGATCTCGCCGGTCTGCTCCAGGTTCTTCGGGCCGATCGCGGCGATGTACAGCGGGATGTGCTCGCGCTCGGGGTGCACGGTCAGCTTGATCGGCTTGCCGGGGCCGCCGGGCAGGGGCAGCGTCCAGTGCTGTCCCTCGTAGGACAGGCGCTCGCGCGACATGGCCTTGCGGACGATCTCGACGTACTCACGCGTGCGTGCCAGCGGCTTGTCGAACTTGACGCCGTACCAGCCCTCGGAGACCTGCGGTCCCGAGACACCGAGGCCGAGGCGGAAGCGGCCGCCGGAAAGGGAGTCGAGGGTGGCGGCGGTCATCGCGGTCATCGCCGGCTGGCGGGCCGGGATCTGGAAGATGGCCGAACCCACGTCGATGCGCTCGGTCTGGGCGGCTACCCAGGTGAGCACGGTGGCCGCGTCCGAGCCGTAGGCCTCGGCGGCCCAGCAGACGGCGTATCCGAGCCGGTCCGCCTCCTGGGCGACGGCGAGATTGTCCGCGTCCATTCCGGCGCCCCAGTAGCCGAGGTTGATCCCGAGCTGCATGGCCGATTCCCCTTACCGATCAGTAACGTCCTTGTCGGCAGACCTTAGCGCGGCGGAGCCGCCCCGGGCAGGCCGCGGCCCGTGCCCGACCGGGCGGGGAATACCGCGCACCTGTCGGAATCCGTTGTCCACAGGCCCCCACGCGACAGGTTCTGGCCAGTAATCTCGGCGTTCATGGAGCAGAGGCATCTCGGCCGTACCGGCCTGCGCGTGTCCCGCATCGGGCTCGGCACCCTCACCTGGGGCAGGGACACCGACGAGCACGACGCGGCGGACCTCCTGAAAACGTTCTGGGAGGCAGGCGGGACGCTGGTCGACACGGCGGACGTGTACGGCGACGGGGAGGCCGAGTACCTCCTCGGCCGCCTCATAGAAGGGCTGGTCCCGCGCCGGGACCTGGTCATCTCCACGAAGGCCGGCAGCGTCCCCGACCCGGACGTCCGTGTCGACGGCTCGCGCGGCCACCTGCTCTCCGCGCTGGACGACTCACTGGCCCGCCTCGGCACGGACTACGTCGACGTGTGGCACATCCACTCCTACGATCCGCACACCCCGCTGGAGGAGACGCTTCAGGCCCTCGACCTGGCCGTCAGCAGCGGCCGCGCCCGCTACGCCGGGGTCTCCAACTTCTGCGGCTGGCAGCTCGCCAAGGCCGGGACGTGGCAGTTGGCCGCGCCGGGGACGCGCACCCGGCTTGCCGCGACACAGCTCGAGTACTCGCTGCTCCAGCGCGGGGTCGAGCGGGAGGTGCTGCCCGCCGCGCTCGACCTGGGCATCGGACTGCTGCCCTCCTCTCCCCTCGGCCGCGGTGTCCTGACGGGCAAGTACCGCACCTCCACGCCGGCCGACTCCCGGGGTGCCTCGGAGCATCTGGCGCCGTTCGTCGCGCCGTACCTCGACGAGACCGCGAGCCACATCGTGGACGCGGTGACCACGGCGGCCGACGGACTCGCGGTGACACCCCTCCAGGTGGCCCTCGCGTGGGTCCGGGACCGGCCGGGGGTGACCGCGCCGATCGTCGGCGCGCGCAACTCGCAGCAGCTCACGGCGGCATTGTCAGTGGAGGCCCTTAGTCTTCCTGACGAGATCTGCCGGGCGCTCGACGACGTGTCGGCGCCCGTGCACCGCTATCCCGATCACGACTGGAGCACGCTGTGAGCACGGAGCCGGAGCCCACGGAGAAGACCGAGCCGGGGACGCGGGGCGCCGCGCCGGAGCCGGAGGGCACGGACGGGACGCCGGAGCAGGAGGCGGACGGCGGCGACAGCACGGGCGAGGGCGGTGCCACCCTCGGCGCCGATGCCGATGCCGACGCCGACGCCGACGCTGAAGGCGATGCCGCTCACGGCTCCGACGTCGAGGCGGACGCGGCGGAGAAGGCCCGCTTGTCCGAGGCCGAGGCCGAGTTGGCGGCGCAGCGGATCGAGCGGGAGCGCATCGCCCGGCGCAAGGCCGAGAAGCAGGGACCGATCGAGAGCGGGGCCAAGCTCAGCGGGAAGGCAGCCGATCTCCTCGCCGCCGTACGGGCGGTGGAGAGCGGGGCGAAGCCCGTCGCCGCCGTCTTCAGCGAGCCCGAGCCCCCGCGCCGGCCCGCCCAGGAACCGGCACGGCCCCGGCCGGTGTCGGCGGAGGCGGCCGGACCGGGTGTCGGCGGCGCGGCCGGTGCCGTGGGCGCGCCCGTGCCGGAGACCGTGGAGGCCGTACGGCGGGTGCTGGCCGAAGGCGGGGCGCCGGAGACCCTCGCGGCGCAGGTCGCCGCCGTCCTCGGGGAGGGAGCCGACGACGAGCTGCGGGCCGACCCCTGGCAGTTGCTGCGGGTCGCGGGTGTGCGCCCCGAGCAGGCCGACGGGTTCGCGCGGGCGCTGCTCGGCGCGGACTGCGCGCCGGACGACGAGCGGCGCGGACGGGCGGTCACCGTCTGGCTCCTGGAGCAGGCGGCCCTCGCCGGGCACACCGCGCTGGAGATGCCGGCGCTGACCGCCGCGCTGGCCCAGCGGGGCGTGCCGGACGCCGAGGCGGCCGTGCAGAGCACTCTCGCCGAGGCCGAGGCCCTGGTCTTCCAGGACGCCCTGGACCCGGCGGCCCCGGAACCGGCGGAGGACGACGAGGAGGGCGCCGAGCGGCCGGTGCGGATCCTGGTCGGCCTGGAGCGGTACGCCCTCGCGGAGGAGAGCCTCGCCGACGGACTGGCCCGGCTGATCAACTCTGTGCCCAAGGAGGACGGTTCGGCCGAGGACTGGGAGAGCGCCGCCGCGGCGGCCGAGGGGTCGGCCGCCGAGCTGATCCGCGCGGTCGCGGCGGGTGGCCTGGTCCTGCACACCGGCGGTGAGGCGTCCCTGGCGGAACCGGCGGCGCTGCTGGCGGCGGCGCGCGGGCTGGGGCTGCGGGCCTGGGCGGCCACCCACAGCCCTCTGGGCCGCGAGCGCTTCGGCACCCTGCCGGCAGCCGGCCCGGCCGCTTCCGAGCGGCCCGTCGCCACCGTCGCCGGACTGCTCTCCGGCGCCGAGGGGCCCGGTCGGGACGCCGACGGGGCGTTCGACCTCGACCTGCTCGTCGTGCTCGACGCGCCCCAGCTCGACGTGGAGACGGCGGCGCTGCTCGTGGAGTCCCTGCCGGACGGGGCGCGGCTGGTGCTGAGCGGGGACCCGGCGGTGCTGTGGTCGGTGGGGCCCGGGCGGGTGTTCGCGGATCTGCTCGCCGCACGGATCTGTCCGCAGATCGCCTCGCGCAGGCCGGACCCCGGCCCCCTCGGAGAGCTGGTCTCCGGAATCGGCATCGGGGAGCTGAACCAGGTCGAGGCCCCCGGCAAGGAGGTCGTGATCGTGCCGGTGCGGGACGCGGGCGAGGCCGTGCACCGGACCGTGCAACTGGTCGCGGACTCGGTGCCGCGGGCGATCGGGGTCCCCGCCGAGGAGACCCAGGTGATCACCCCGGGCCACGGCGGCGCGGCCGGCACCAGGGTCCTCAACGCGGCCCTGAAGGAGCGCCTGAACCCCGGCCCGGGACGCTTCGGCGGGTTCGACCCCGGTGACCGCGTCGCCTACTCGCCCGTACCGGGCCGTACGCTCCCCGGCCGGGTGGTCGGGGCCGACGCGGACGGTCTGCGCCTGGTCTGCTCCGGTGAGGCCGTGGTCGTGCCGAAGGAGCGCGTGGAGCAGTCCGTGCGGCACGGCTGGGCGCTGACCGCGCACCAGGCGGTGGGCGGCCGCTGGCCCGCGGCGGTCGTGGTCCTGCCCGGGGACGCGGCACAGGCCCTGAGCCGGCCCTGGGTCTACACGGCGTTCGGCCGGGCGGACCGCCACCTGTCCGTGGTGCACGGCGTGGAGCAGGCCCTGCCGCGGGCGGTCGCCGAGATCCCGGCCAAGCCCCGGACGACCCGGCTGCCCACACTCCTCGTGACCCAGTCGCCGACGACCGCCTGACCGGAAGGCGACCGGCTGACGGAAAGGAGCGCGGCCCCGGAGATCGTTCCTCCGGGGCCGCGCTCCTTTCGTCTCAGTGACGATCCACGTCCAGCGGGTCCAGGTCGTCGTCCCCGGTGTCGGGCCCGTCGGCGTCGTCGTCGAGCTCGTCGTCGAACATCGCGCTGACGTCGAACCGGCACACCACCCGCTCCACGTCGACCTGCTCGAACGGCGTCTCCAGCCACTCCCCCGGCTCGGCCGGTTCGTCCGCCGCGGTCACCCACAGCGTGGAGTCGCCCTCCTCCAGCCCGAACTCCTTGTGCCGGGAGGCGATCTCGTCGGGCTCGAACTCACCGAACAGCACCTCCAGCGCGCCGTGCACCGTGCCGGAGGCCTCCGTGCCGAGCCCCTCGTCGGCCGCCTCGACCCGCTGGGCCTGGGCCAGCAGCCGCTGCGGTTCCACCACGGCGTAGTCGCGGCGGATCAGCACGCTCAGCGCGTTCGGCTCCTCGGGGCCGGTGTACGGAGGGGCGTCCTCCGCGCCCGGGATCTCGAAGGGGGTGACCTCGTCATAGCGGTCGTAGAGCAGCTCGTCGTACACCTCGGCGGCCGCGGCCAGTTCGTTGAAGGCCTCGTAGACGGCGGGGTCGTCCTCTCCCGACCTGCGTTCGACCGCGGCCAGGTGGCGGTCGAGCGCGGTCTTGACCGCCTCGGCGGCGGCACGTACCTCGGCAGCGGTGGGCTGCACAGCATCAGACATAGTGCAGACGCTATCCGTAGCGGGCCCCGGCCCGCACAATAGATGCGATGCCGGAATACGAATTTGTCGACGTGTACGTACCTCGCGGGGTCTCCCGCAAGGACGCCACACGTCTGCTGACGGACCATGCCGAGTACGGACACTGGGAGTTGGACCGACTGAGTCTGATGCGCGACGGCAGCCGCAGGGTGCGGTTGCGCCGGCGGATCATCCGCCAGGTGCGTGCCACGTGGTGAGACAGCACGAACGGAGCGGGCCCCGCCGAGGCGGGGCCCGCTCCGTTTCACGCGGTGTGTCCTAGGCCGAGGCCCGTGCCCTGCGGTAGAGGACCGCGCCTGCCAGCAGCGCGCCGGCGCCCACCGGGACGGCCAGCCCGATCGGCAGCTCGCTGCCGGTCTGCGCGAGCTGGGCGCTGCCCAGGGGCCGGGCGACCGTCTGGGCGCCGGGGTGGTTGCCGCCGCCCGGTGTCTCGGCGCTCGCCCCGGGCGGGGTGGCCGGGGAACCGGGGTG
>NZ_LJBR01000464.1 GCF_001282115.1 Streptomyces sp. NRRL B-24085
GTGTGCCGGAGTCCTCGCCGTACGGGCCGAGCGCGTACGGCCGGCGGGGGCCACAGGTCGGGGGACCGGCGTTTCGGGGGGCGGGGTGGGTTCCACGGGGATGACGTCTGTGGCCGGTGCCGATGAGGACGGCGACAGACGAAACGTTTCCGACGTGGTGGGCGTCCTGGTGCTCGGCGCCTGTGCCGCCTGGTCGCTGATCACCGCGGCCGCACACGACGGGCGCCCGGAGGGTGTGCTGCTCGCCCTGCTGGCCGTCGCCGCGGGCTATGCCGCCGGCCGGATCTCGGGGGCGCTGCTGCCGGTCGCCGCCCCGTGCGCCGCCGCCCTGACCGGACTGGGCCTGACGGTCGGGCTCCCCCGTCTCGTGCCCGGGCCGGAGATCGTCGGTCCGCTGGGGCACGCGGGCGCCACGGCCGCCCTGACCACGCTCGCCACCGGCGCCGCGTGCTGCGCCGCCTGGAGCACCGGCTCTCCCGGCCTGCGGGCCCTGCTGCGGCTGCTGGCCGCCGGCATCGCGGTCGCCTCGGCCGCCCTGGGTTCGGTGTCCGGGCTGATCACCTGCACGGCGGTGCTGCTCTGCTCGCTCGCCGCGGGCCGGATGCGCCACCGCGGTGCCGGCATCGCCGGTCTGGCCCTGGCCGCGACCGCGGTGACCGGTCTGACCTGGGCGGTGGCCGCGAACGCGGTACCCGAGGGGCTCGCCGGGACACTGCGCGGCCGGCTCACCCCGCACCGGATCGACCTGTGGCACGACGCCCTCCGCCTGGCCCGCGAGGACACCGCCCTCGGGGTGGGTCCGGGCCGCTTCGGGGAGCTCAGCACGACCGCGGCCCAGTCCCTGCAACCTGACGGGAAACCGCACTCGGCGCCGCTGCAGATGGCCGCCGAGCAGGGCGTGACCGGGGTGCTGCTGCTGGCGGCGGCGTTCTGCTGGCTGCTGTACGCGCTGTGGCGTTCCCCCCGCGCCACCCCGGTCGTGCTCACCGCCGGCGCGGCCCTGACAGCGCTGGCGGCGATCGCCGCGGTCGGCAACGCGCTGAGCTTCACGATGGTGTCGGTGGGCGTCGGGTTCCTGGCGGGCCTGGCGACGGCCCACCCGCTCACCGACGGGCCGGCGGGGAGGTGACCGAGCGGCCCGGTCTCAGTGGCGCGGTCCCGCGGCCCTGGGCCGCAGCCGGTCGCGGATGATGCGTACGGCGGCCTCCGCGTCGTCCACGGTGACGGTGAACGTGTGGCCGTCCCAGAGCTGGAGGACCAGTCCCTCACCGCGGCGCACGACGACGGCGGTGCCCTTCTCGGGGCGCCAGCGGTAGCCCCAGCCGCCCCAGTGCCGGGGAGTGACGTGCGGGATGAACTCGGCTCCGGCGACATGGGCCAGCGGGATCCGGCGGCGGGGTACGCCGATGTGGCCGCAGCGGACCTCCAGGTGGTCCATGTCGACCCTGAGGGCGACGTGGACGAAGGCGAGCGTGAGGAAGAGGACGAGCAGTCCGGCCGCGATGCAGCCGACCACGGACATGACGAGCGGGGCGATGCCGGAGGTCCACGCCGAGTCGACGGCGAGCTCGACGCCGAGCGCCACGATGGCGGCGCCGCCGAGCGCCAGCAGCCACTGGATCCGGTTGGACGCGCGGCCGGTCCAGACGTCGGTGTGGTGCGAGGTGTGCTCGCCGTGGAGGTGGTCCCTCATGCCTACGAGACTACTCAGGTTTCGCCCTGCGGGTAGGTCGTCGCACTGCGTGACTGCTCCGGGCGGGGGCTTTCCGGCCGCCCGGCCGCGGTCAGCGGGCGGGGGTGGCCGTCATCAGGAGGCGGCCCTCCGCGTAGGCCAGGGCGGGCGCGGGCAGGGCGGCACCCTCGCGTCCGCTCAGCAGCACCGTGAGGGTGCCGGTGGCCGCGGCGTCGGGGGCGGGCTGCTCGCCGAGCCGGCGCAGCGCCTGGGCGGCGACCGCTCCGGCGGAGCCGTGCAGGACGAGCGGCGGACGGCCGGGGCGCTGCACGGCGGCGCGGATCCGCTCGGCGACGAGTTCGTAGTGGGTGCAGCCC
>NZ_LJBR01000465.1 GCF_001282115.1 Streptomyces sp. NRRL B-24085
GCTCACCCGCGCCGCCGACCCGCGCCCCCTGCTGGCCCGCGCCGACGAGACCCTCGCCCGCTACCGGGCCGCCGTCGAGGAACTGGCCCGCGGCGGCCTCGACGGGGAGGCCTTCCGCGGCCGCACCCGGGGACTGCGGATCGGGGTGGTCGTCGACGGGGAGGACGTATGGCTGTACGACGCCCAGCACGGACGCTGGGTGTACGCCGACGGGACCCGGCTCGCCACCTACGCCACCGACGACGCGCCGCGCACGGCCGCCGACGGTCCCGGGCACGCCCCCACCCAGGTGGTGACCCCGGATGGCCCGTGAGACCAGTCTCTTCTCCGGCAGCCCCTCCGAACTGGTCGGCCGGCAGGTCGCGAGCTACCGCATCGAGCAGGAGATCGGCCGGGGCGGCATGGCCGTCGTCTACCGGGCCCGGGACCTGCGTCTGGACCGCACGGTGGCGCTGAAGCTGCTGGCCCCGGAGCTCGCCCGCAACGACACCTTCCGCAAGCGCTTCAGCCACGAGTCCCGGGTGGCCGCCGCGATCGACCACCCGCACATCGTCCCCGTCTTCGAGGCGGGCGAGACGGACGGCGTGCTGTACATCGCCATGCGCTACGTCGCCGGCAGCGACCTGCGTCATCTCCTGGACCGCCAGGGGCCGTTGCCGCTCGCGACCGCGCTGCGGATCGCGGCCCAGGTCGCCTCCGCGCTGGACGCCGCCCACGAGCACGGCCTGGTGCACCGGGACGTGAAGCCGGGCAACATCCTCGTCTCCCGCGGCACCGACAGCGACCATCCCGAGCACGTCTACCTCACCGACTTCGGGCTCACGAAGAAGTCCCTCTCGCTGACCGGGTTCACGTCGGTCGGCCAGTTCGTCGGCACCCTGGACTACGTGGCCCCCGAGCAGATCTCCGGCCGCCCGGTCGACGGCCGCTGCGACGTCTACGGCTTCGCCTGTGTGGTGTTCGAGTCCCTCACGGGCCACCCGCCGTTCCGCCGCGACGACGACATGGCCCTGCTGTGGGCCCACCAGTACGACGCCCCGCCCGCGCTCTCCGAGTCCCGCCCGGGACTGCCGGCAGCGCTCGACGCGGTGTTCGCCAGGGCGCTCGCGAAGTCCCCCGACGACCGCCACGACTCCTGCCTCGGCTTCGTCGCGGCCCTCCGCTCGACGGCGACGGGCGGCCACCCGCCGACGCAGGTCGCCCTGAGAACCGTGGAACCGCCGGACACCCGGCCGAAGCCCCCGCCGCGCTGGGCGGAGCCGGTGGTCCGGGGGCGGTAGCCGGCCGTGCTCCCAGTGGTGGGCTCCCGTCAGGTGTCCGCCGGCCCGATCTCCCCTCCGCGGCGCACGAACCGCGCCGGCAGCGCCCCGAGGAAACCGGCGGCCAGGCCCCACAGCGCGCCGAGGGCCACCGCACGCCACAGCTCCGGTTCGAGGAACAGCTCACCGGTCAGTCCGCCGCCCAGGTCGCCGATGCCGAGGACCGACAGGCCGTAGTGGGCGGAGATCCGGCCCATGAGACAGATCATGAGGACCGTCAGGGCGAGCCCGACCGCCAGGTGCACGGCGTGCTGCCAGGCGCGGACGCGGGCGGGGGAGCGGACCGCCGCCAGGAACGCCACCGAGAGCAGCAGGACCGCCTCGACCACCACCAGCCACCAGACCCGGCCGTCGTGCTCGGCGAGGGTGCGCAGGTTCAGCGTGGCCGTGTCGGAGGAGCGCAGGACCTCGTCCAGGAGGTGCGGCATGGGCAGTCCGAAGGGGCCGTCGACCCGGCCGTTCCAGGTGGCGCCGAGGCCGATGGTCAGGGCGAGCCAGACCAGGTTCGGCATGCCCAGCAGGATCACCGCGAGGGTCTCGGGCGCATGGCCGCGGGTCACGGCGACGACGAGGGCGATCAGGGTCCCGAGGACGACGTGGGCGAGCAGGAGCACGACCATGGCGTGCGCCGCGGGCCGCACCGACTCCTGGAGGCGCAGCAGCCGCCCCGGCAGCGGAGCCCGGCGTGAGACCAGCAGGGCCAGCACCAGGACACCGGCCATCCACAGCAGGCCGAACAGGAGGGTCCGCGGTACGTCGGCGGTGAAGCCGACCTCGGGGGAGACACCGAACAGGTCGCCCAGGTCGTTCAGCGTGTCGTCGCCGACGGAGAGCCTGAACGTCTGGCGTGCCGCGAAGGCCAGGGCGAGGAGCGAGAGCAGCCACAGGAGGGCGATGCGGGCGGCCCATCCGGCGAGTTCCCGGCCGCCGGCGACGGCCCGGTGCCGCAGCGGCCTGAGGAAGCCCGCGCCGGACACCAGAGCTCCGGTCAGGGTGACGGAGAGCGGGATCACGGTGAGTCCGGCCGCGCTGTCGGCGAGGCCCCCCGCACCGCCCGACAGCCTGACCGTGCCGCCGACGGCCGTGACCACGGTCGCCGCCACAACCCGGGGGAAACCGTGGTCCGGAAGGTCGGCCGCCCCCGCCGCCCACAGTCCCAGCGCGGCCACCGCGCTCATGACGATCACCGCCACCAGGACCGTGACCAGGGCCTGGACCCAGCCGTGGCGAGCGACGGCCGCCTGGTCGAAGGGGGGTTGCGGGTGCACCCTGCCACGCTAAGCAGCGTGCCGACGGCCCGCCTGCCGGGAGGTCCGTCCGCGTCCGCTTGCGGGGTGCACGGGACCAGAGCAAACAATGGGTATGTCGCGGAAAAATGCGGCTGTATCGGGGCAATCGGATCGCGCCGCAGGAATCCCGCGTCGGGAAGAAGAACTCGTGAGCGTCGAACCGCCTTCGTCGGGCCGCCCCACCGGACCGCCCTCCGGCCCGCTGTCGGGCCCCTCGCAGCCGCCCACCGGCCCGCCCTCGCAACCCCCGGGCAGCAGCGGCGGAGCACCCCCGCCGGAACCCCGCCGCCCCTGGTGGAGGTCGGCGCCCCGGGTCGCGGTGATCGCCGCCGCGGTCGTCGTCGCCGTGGTCCTCGCGGTCGTGTTCACCCGCTCCGGCGGCGGC
>NZ_LJBR01000466.1 GCF_001282115.1 Streptomyces sp. NRRL B-24085
AGGGGTGAACGCCGTACCACCTCCCCCGCCGCCGCGACCGCTCGACGGCCCCCCAGCGCTTCACCACTCCCGCCCCGCACGCCACCTGGAAGGACCCAAGTGAGCACCGTAGCCCGACGCGTCGCCCCCGCCCCCGTCCTCAAGAACACCACCATCCGCACCTTTCCGCAGGGCTTCACCTGGGGCACTGCGACCGCCGCGTACCAGATCGAGGGTGCCGCCTCCGCCGACGGACGCACTCCTTCGATCTGGGACACCTACTCGCACACACCCGGCCGGGTGCGCAACGGTGACACCGGTGACGTCGCCACCGACCACTACCACCGCTGGCGCGAGGACGTCGAGATCATGGCCGATCTCGGAGTGAGCGCCTACCGGTTCTCCCTGTCGTGGTCGCGCGTGCAGCCCACCGGCCGCGGCCCGGCCGTCGAGAAGGGGCTCGACTTCTATCGTGCCCTGACCGACGCACTGCTGGAGAAGGGCATCGAACCGGTCGTCACGCTGTACCACTGGGATCTGCCGCAGGAGTTGGAGGACGCCGGCGGCTGGCCGGAGCGCGCCACCTCCGACCGGTTCGCCGACTACGCAACCCTGGCGGCACGTGCTCTGGGAGACCGGGTGAAGACCTGGATCACCCTCAACGAACCCTGGTGCAGCGCCTTCCTCGGATACGGCTCGGGCGTCCACGCACCCGGGCGCACCGACCCGGTCGCCGCCCTGCGCGCGGCACACCACCTCAACCTCGCCCACGGCAAGGCCGTTCAGGCATTGCGCGCCGAACTGCCCGCCCGCGCCCAGGCGTCCATCACCCTCAACATCCATCACGTCCGCGCCTTGACCGAGACCGCCGAGGACCTGAACGCGGCCCGACGGATCGACGCACTGGCCAACCGCGTCTTCACCGGCCCGCTGCTGGAAGGCGAATACCCCCAGGACCTCCTCCAGGACACGGCGAGCCTGACCGACTGGTCCTTCGTACGGCACGGCGACACCGCCACCATCCACCAGCCGCTGGACTTCCTGGGCGTCAACTACTACACGCCGACGCTCGTCTCCGCCGCCACCGGCGAGGCCAGCCACGGCTCCGACGGCCACGGCGCGAGCGAGCACAGCCCCTGGCCGGGCGCCGACGACGTCGCCTTCCACCGGCCGCCGGGCAACACCACCGCGATGGGCTGGGCGGTCGACCCCAGCGGTCTGTACGACCTGCTGACCCGTCTCAAGGCGGACTTCCCCGCGATGCCCCTGGTGATCACCGAGAACGGAGCCGCGTTCGACGACTACGTGAACCCGGAGGGCGAGGTGTCCGACCCCGAGCGAATCGACTACCTCCACGGCCACCTGTCCGCCGTGCACCGGGCCATCCGGGCCGGCGTGGACGTCCGGGGCTACTTCCTGTGGTCCCTGCTGGACAACTTCGAGTGGGGTTACGGCTACAGCAAGCGTTTCGGTGCCGTCTACGTCGACTACCCGACCGGCAAGCGCATCCCCAAGGCCAGTGCGCGGTGGTACGCCGACGTGGTCCGCACCGGAACCCTGCCGGAGGGGAGCGGCGGACACCGATGAGCGCGGGGCGAAGGTAGGGCTGCCTGGGGTGCGCTCAATGCCTCGCCACCAGTCCAGGGGAACAACTTCGGAGAGCCCTCGCCCGCTGACGCCCCGCCGCCGGTCACGGCCGTAGTGGCGGGGTCAGCTCCTCTACGAACGGTGGTTGTGGCCTGATTTCGTCACCGGTGGGTCACAGGGTGGCGAGCGTGAGAACTGTCAGATGCCCGGCTCTGTCTGGTTCGACGGGAGACGGCGAGAAGCCGCGCTCCGGACAACTGGAAGTCGGGGGACAGCATGCGGTACGTGAACGGGATGCGCGGTTCGATGATGGCGGTCGTCATGACGTCGGCGGCGTTGGTGGTAGCGGGATGTCAGCCCGGCGGGGTTGGTGCGGGCGCCGGAAAAGGCCGCATCACCCCGTCCGGGGCCGCCGGTTCAACGGCCTCCTCCATGCCCGGCGTCTCGAAGCCCGGCACCGCCTCCGGCCCCTCGACGCCCTCGGCGTCCCAGTCCGCGCCCGCCGCCTCAGCACCCTCGGGGGGTTCGGCGGCGACTTGTGCCGCGGGCGCTCTGAAGGCGACCGCCCGTCAGGCCGCCGTGCGCCCGGTCGGTACGGGAACCGGGGCGGCCGTCGTCCAGTTCACCAACGTGTCCGGGCACACGTGCGTCCTCAAGGGGCACCCCACGGTGGCCGGCGCCGGAAACGGCTCCCCCGAGTTGAACGTGCCGCTCACCGTCAAGCCGACCGGAGCCGCAGCGTCAGTGAACGTGACTTCCGGTGGCAAGGCGTGGGTGAAGCTGACGTTCGTGCAGGTGCAGGGAGAGGGCGACGGGTACTGCGTGTCCGGTTCGGCGCCCGTGGTGTATCCCACGATGGTCGTCCGGCTGCCGGGATCCGGTGCCTACCAAGTGGTTCTGGACGACGGTCAGTTCGCCGAGTGCGACGACACCGTGACCGTCACCGCGGTATCGACGCTCAGGCCTTCCTGACCGATTCCAGGCACCGGGGACCAAGGGCGCGGCGACCTCGGGCGCGGTAACTGCGTTGTTCCGGCCGGCAGTTGGGATCAGTCGGTGTCAGTGGGGCCTGGCATGATCGCGGCCATGACTACTGCGATGGTGCGAGAGCTTGTACTGGGGGAGGCCGAGAAGCACGGCGTTCCCTGGCCTGTGGCGCAGGAGCTGCTCGCCGGCTCCCGGCCGTGCCTCCACCTGGTCCCCTTCCCGGACCTGACGCCCGCCCAGCAGCAACAGGCCCGTCCCGCCGCGCGCACCGGAGGCCTCCCCAGCCTGCCGGACGGCGTCGACTGGCCCGACGGGCGCGATCCTCTGGTACTCACCGTCAACTGTGCGGCGCTCCCTCGCGAAGCCCTGGACATCGAACTGCCGCCCAACGGGAGTCTGTTGTTCTTCATCTCGATCGAGTACGAGCCGGAGTCCTCGGTCGTCCTCCACGTTCCGGCCGACGCGTCGACCACACAACGCTCGGCGGCGTACGAGCTCGACGGGGAGCCGGAGCAGGTCAAGGTCTACGAGCCGGATGATCTGTACCCGGTGCCGGGACTGACCGTCTCACCCGATTGGCGCGACGCCCCGGCGACCAGTGCATTCCTCGACAGTGGCGCCGACCGGGACGACGTCCTGGACGATTTCGAGGACGCCGTGCGCAGAGCGGCAGCGGGCGGGGCCTCCTACGGAGTCGCCGTCCAGCTGGGCGGTTTCTCCAGCCCCTGGCAGTCACCACCGGACGAGGGCGACCTCGTCCTCCTTGCACAGATACACGGACAGTCGATCGACCTCGACGTCTACACCCAGACCCTCGTCGTCGGCACCCGCGAGGACCTCGCCGCGCGCCGGTACCAGGCCCTGGAGTTCGAGCAGCAGGTCTGAAGAACGGCATGTTCCGCTGCGTCGTCGAGCGCACGACGGGGTCATCGCTGTCAGGCCCAGCAGCGCGCACCCGACCGGGATCGTGGTGTGCCCTGCCAGCCGGACGAACCGGGAAGTCGCGCACCGACGGATGACCTTGTCGCCGGCCCCACTACCGCCTCGGTCCCGCGACGGCGTAGGCAGCGCTGCCGACGACCGTGAGGACCAGGGCCGTCCAGGTGCCCGTCGCCGTGCCGGACGGCAGCAGCATCCACATCGCCACCTCCATCGGAGCACTCGTAGGGGGTGGGGCGACGACGGAGAGGGAGAGCCAGGCGAACGGCAGCGTCCATGCGTACTGGCCGCCCGCGAGCGCCGCGCCCAGGGCGACCAGTCCCATCAGGCCCGCGCTGTCCCGGACGACGAACGCGGCGGTGGTCATGGACGCGCCCATGGTCTGCACGGTCAGCAGCGCCGCGGCGACGATCGCGCCGGCGAGCAGCACGTGCGCGGTTCTGCGGGGTATCCAGCGGATTGCGGCCGTCCGGTCCAGGGCGACATCCTGCCCGCCGAGCCCGGTCGAGAAGGCCATCGCTCCGGTGGCGAGGACGAGCACGGGCAGCCGTGGATCACCTGGGTCCGCGCTCTCGTCCCGGGCGAGTGCCCAGACCGCTGCCACGCCGATCACCAACGCGGCGAGCGAGGCGGGTACTTGACGCGAGCGTGCGTACAGCGTCAGCCATCTCACCGGGACGCACCGCCGGACAGCACCTCGAACGGGTCGCCCTCGCAGGAGAGCGCGGCCGCGCGCATCGCCTTGATCCGCGTGAGCTGCTCGGAGCGGGGAAGCGCGGTGAGCTTCCTCCACACCGGACGGGTCTCGGATTCGACCTCCCGGCGCATGTTGTCCGGCGTGCCGTCGAGCGGCTTGAGGTTTCCGAGGACCCAGCCCGCCGCGATGGTCTGCGCGTATTCGTCTCCCCCGAAGCCGCTCCAGCCGACAGGGGTGCACCCCGGCACCAAGCCCTTGGCTATCAGGGCCCGGGTGAGCTCCCTGCCCTTCGCGGCGGCGACGATGTCGTCGTCGAAGTCGAGGAGCACGGTCGCGCGGGACCACTGGGGCGTGGAGCCCTCCGGCAGTACGGCGGTGTTCTCCCGGACCGAGACCGGCGCCTGGTCACCCAGGGCACCGTGCAGCAGCCGCAGCGCCTCCTTGCCGGGTGACGCGAGGTCCGCGAGTCGTGCCTGTTGTGTCCTGCTCACGCACACCGGGCCCTCGCACACCAGCTGCGCCGCGGCCTCGTCGACGACGTACATCCGGCGCGGATCGGAGGGGAGGACGAGCAGGGCGATCGCCGCGCCCGCCAGGACGGGCGCCAATGCGGTCAGCCGGGCGCGCGGGGCCGCGGCGACAAGCAGCGCGAAGCCGGTGACGGCCATGCCGAGCAGCCAGATCGTCTGCCCGACGTGCACGGAGGCGGAGAGCGTGACGAACGCCTCGCGCACCTCTTCCACGGTGGGCGAAAGGAGCGAGACTCGGTTCGGCTCGGTGCTGGTGAACCCGTCCGCTGTCCTTGTCTGCGTCCGGCCCAGCGACATGTGCATGAGGGCTGTGAACACGAAGGCGCTCATGGCCAGCGCGGGCGGGGTGAGCGGGGACGGCAGAGCCCTGCCGGCTCCCATGCCGAGGACCGCCCCCGCCACGAGGAAGAGCGCCCCCACCGACGAGACCGGCAGCCACCCGACGTGCGTGTACTCGCTGTGGGCGAGCACCTGAACCCCACCCACGAGGACGAGGAACGCGAAGGCCGAGGTCAGCGTGATCGCCGTCGCGCCTGCCAGGACGGCCGCGCGGTGCCGGGCCGGGCGCGGCGTGCTCGTCAGCAGCTCGGACATCTTCGAGCGGTGATCGCGCAGTCCTTGCAGGGCCCCGAGCCCCACGGCGAGCGGCCACAGGTAGAACAGCAGGGAGCGGGTCCACAGGGCCAGTGGTGTCCACTGGGCCGTCCATGCCGTGGTGCCGTTCCACCAGGCGCCCTCCAGCAGGTACAGGAACGCCAGCGCCGGTACCAGGACCACGCCGCCGGCCCACGGGGCGACCGAACGCCTCAACTCGATACGCAGGACGCTGCCGTTCACCACGTGCCCCTTCCCTGCTCGGGGTTGAGCAGCAGGGCCGAGTAGCCGCGCTCCAGCGGGCTGTCCCCCACGTGTTCGGGTCCGCCCACCGAGGCCAGCTCGTCCGGAGGGCCCTGGAAGACCAGCCGGCCCTCGTTGAAGAGCACCACGTCGGTGCAGGCGGCGGCCACGTCCTCCACCAGATGAGTCGAGACGAGCACGCAGGTGTCCGTGCCCAACTCCTGCAGCAGCTCGCGAAAGCGCAGCCGCTGCGCCGGGTCCAGGCCGACCGTCGGCTCGTCGAGGAGCAGGATCGCCGGGTCGTTGACGATGGCCTGGGCGATGCCGACCCTGCGCACCATGCCGCCCGACAGGGCCTTCATCCTCTCGTCGGCGCGGTCCGCCAGCCCCACCCGCTCCACCGCGCGCTGCACCGCCGCGGGGATGTCCACTTTGGGCACCTCCTTCAGCCATGCCATGTACTCGACGAACTCGCGCACCGTGAAGCGCTTGTAGTAGCCGAACTCCTGCGGCAGATAGCCGATCCGGCGGCGTACCGCACGGTGCTCGCCCCTGCCGCCCACGGACTCGCCGAGCAGCTCCAGGCCGCCCTCGGTGGGGCGCAGTACGGTGGCCAGCGTCCGGATCAGGGTGGTCTTGCCCGCCCCGTTCGGGCCGAGGAGTCCGTGGACGCCGGTGCCCAGCGACAGGTCGAGGCCGTCGACGGCCATCCGTTTCCTGCCGACCCTGACCTTCAGCCCGGTGGCCTGGATCTGCCAGGCGTAGGGCGTCGGTGCGATGTCGGCCGCGCTCACGGCGGTCGTCATGTGGTGTTCCTTCCGCATGTTCTTTCCGATGGTCATCGATGAGCTCCCAGCACGGTGTACGCGCCTCTGCGGGCGATCACGACACCGGTACCGATCGCGAGGAGCAGCCCCCACGCGGGCAGACCGCCCGTCTCCAGCGTGAAGGCCGTACGGCTGGTGGCCAGGGTCGGCGCCACGACCAGGGCGGCCCAGACGGTGGCCAGCGCGACGGCTGCGCGCTTCACACCGACGACACCGCCGAGCGCCAGGGTCGTCGAGGTGAAGGCCAGACAGGGCAGCAGCCACTGGGCCACCATCACCCCCGTCGCCCAACCGCCCACCGCCAGCACGGGGACGACGACGGCCAGCACGGACGCGGTGCGTCGCAGCACCAGATAGAGCCCGGCCCTGGGCACCGAGGCCGTCAGTTCGTACGCCGGGTCCAGAGCGCGCGACCAGGACGCCGCCACGCCCAGCACCGGCAGGACCGGCGCGAACAACAGCACCCACGACACCTCGCCGGAGCCCGTGCCGGACAGATCGAGCAGCAGTGCCGCCAGTGTCACGCCCACGACCATGGCCAGCCACGGCACCATCGCCGGGGTCATCCACCTCGACAGCGGGGCCGACCAGTGCCGTCGGCGCGGCATCGTGGCAGTGACCGCCAGTCGGGGTTCCAGGCCCGACCACACCGTGTCGACCAGCGATGCCACGGCGGGCGCGATGGCAGCGACGGCGGCTGACAACCGGTCACGGCACACCCGGCACGTCTCCAGATGCGCCTCCACCGCCCACACCTCGTCGGCCAAGAGGCCCGCGCCGCCGCGCACGTATCCCTCGATGATCCGCTTCGAAGCGTGTTCGACACTCATGCCAGCGCCCTCCGCATCTCGATACGGGCCCGGCGGGCACGGGTCTTGACCGTGCCTTCGGGCAGCCCGAGCAGCACCGCGGTCTCCCGGACGGACAGCCCGTCGAGCACCATGGCCTGCAATACCTGTCTCAACTCCGGCGCCAGGCACCTCAGTGCGTCCCCGACGTCACCGTCGACGGTTCCCGCGAGCGCCAACTCCTCGGCGGCGGGTACCACTTCGGGCTCGGCCGCGGCGGGCGGCGGCTGCGCGTGGTGCGCTCTGCGCCTGAACGCGTCGACGAGGCGACGCGCCGCGATCGTCCACAGCCAACCGGTGGCCGTCCCCCCGACCGCGGCCCCGGCGAACGCGCCCGCCGCACGCCAGACCGCCAAGTAGGTCTCCTGCATGACCTCCGCGACGATCTGCTCGTCCCCGCACCGGCGGCGCAAGCGCACCGCCATCCACGGCGACGTACGCCGGTACAACTCCTCGAACGCGGCACGGTCGCCCTTCGCCACCAGCCGGACGAGACGCTCCTCGTCCACCTCGTGCAGCGGTGCTCTGACTGATCTCACACCTGCTAGACGCCCGGCCCTCGCGACGGGTTTTCCGTTTGCTGTGATCCACGCCACACAGAGAGCCGTGCCGTGGTGTGGTCCTGGCCGCTGGAGAGGAAGACGACGAATTCAGCACAACGCGTGGCGCGTCCTCACGCCGACGGCAGCGCGCCCATGACCTTCGCCGAAGTCGACCACGCCACCGTGGGGCTGAGCGCCTCGCCGACCAACGGCAACGGTGATCGTCCCGGGCGGATGGGCCGGAACCGCGCCTGACCGCGCTTGAAAACCGGGTGCGGGACCCGCGGCGGACTGACGACCTGCGGATCCGGCCTGAGGCCCATGCCCCCGGCGGAATCGGCCAGTTGTGCCTGTGGATCCCGCCGGTCGGCATCTCACCCGGCTTCGGCCAGGCCGGACGTCACGGGGTGCTGGTCATGGCCGCAGGCCCGTCACGCTGGTCCAACGCCCGGATGCCGCCCTACAGGTTCGCGGCCCACCTGATCACCGGACACTGGCGGCTGCTGACCGGATTCCCGAGGCTTCAGCCGCGGCGCCACTGCTCGATGCGCTTGTGCCAGGCCCGATCGTCCGTGGTCTCCAGGAAGCCTCGGTGGTTGATGAGCAGGTACACCTCGTCGGCCGATGCATGGGTGGTGTGGAGGATGAGGGGCCGGCCGGCGTTCAGCAGGCCGCCGAGGAAGCGGCCGTAGAGGTGTGTGAAGCGGATTTCCGCCGAGGTGATGTCCGCGCGGGTGAGGGTGAGTTCGCCCTTGCCGGACCAGCCGGTGAGGACGAGCAGGTCCGGGTGCAGGATGATCCGGCCGCGGCGCTGGAAGAGAGCCCTCTGGTTGATGCCCGCCGCGAACTTCGCCGCTGCCCGCTTCTCGCTCAACTCGTGGGCAGTGGCGCCGACGTAGTCGGCCTCGGCGAGCGGTGTGCCGATCTCGTTCACGGGATCCTCCGGAGGGTTCGGTCGTACGGTCCGCGGGGTGTATGAATCACGGGCGTCAGGAGTTGCGTGACCAGAAGGCACAGCGGTGTTCGGCCGCCGCGTCCACGCCGGCGAAGGCACTCCGGGACAGCCGCTGGGTGTGCGGGAAGGGCGGCCAGCCCTCACCGGGTGTGCCGGTTCTGGCGAACGTCGTCCACGCGGCGATCATGCGTCGGGAGAGCGCGGCCTGGCCGTCGTCGAGGCGGAGGTCCCCCATGCCGAACAGGTAGGGCAGCTCGGCGCTGTGGTAGGCGCCCAGCGGGAAGTCGGGGTGCAGGTCGGGTGCGGGGGGCCGGCGATCGGCGAACTCGTAGCTGTAGACCGGAACATGCCTGGCCAGCAGGGCGTCGGCGGCCAGGGTGGGGCACACCCAGCTGCGGTCGGTGCCGACCTTGGCCCAGGCCAGTGCGGGCGTGCCGCCGGGCGGGTACGCGCGGGCGATGCGGGCCGCTTGCCGCCGGCCGTAGGTTTCGGTGAGCAGTCGGCGGTAGTCCGCCGCCGTCATCGGCCCGTCCAGCGTGAACAGGGCGGCAAACAGCCGGTGTTCGTCACGGGTGTTGCCCTGTAGGACGGGCACGCGGTGGATGTCGCCGGCGGCGAGTGCGCGGGCCGGCGAGCGGGGCAGGACGCTCGTGCCGTAGGCGGGCTGGTGGAAGCGGCCATTGAGGGACAGCACGTCCTTCACGGGCTTGGCGCGCAGGCACTTCAGGCTGTGGCAGCCCAGAGCGTTGCGGCCCTTGGCGGCCAGTTCGTCCTGGGGGGCGAAGTAGGTTGCGGCGGGGTCGCCGGGTGCGAGCGTGTTCTTGGGCCAGTTCTGCAGGCAGGATCCGCTTTGGATGACCGCGCGGTGGAAGAGTCCGGCGGCCTTGGGCGAGGTGAGCTGGGCACACACGCTCGCGCCTCCGGAGGACTCGCCCATGAGTGTGACATTGCCGGGATCACCGCCGAACGCGGCAGCGTTGTCCCGGACCCAGCGCAGCGCCGCCTGCTGGTCCTGCAGGCCGAAAGCCCCCGAGTCGGGCAGGTCCGGATGGGCGAAGAAGCCCAGGGCGCCCAGGCGCGAGTTGACCGTCACGACCGTGACGTCCCCCTGCCGGGCCATCCGGGTGGCGTCGTACTGATCCCCGGAGCCCGAGCTGAAGGCCCCGCCGTGCAACCAGACCACGACCGGCCGCGGGGTCCCGCGGTCCGCTCCCCCGGCGGGCGTGGTGACGTTGAGGTACAGGCAGTCCTCCGCGGAGTCCGCCACCTCGGGCTGCGCACAGGCCGGTCCGGGCTCGGCAGCCACCCGCGTACCGCTCCAGGTGGGCGGCGCGGCCGGCGGCCGCCAGCGCAGCGGGCCGACCGGAGGCGCCGCGTAGGGGATGCCCTGATAGGTGGTGACACCGTCGACGGTCAACCCCTCCAGGCGGCCCTGGCGGATACGCACGGTGTACGACCGGGCTTCGGGATGCTGATCGTGGACGCGCTGGGGATGCGGGCGCTGTCCGGCCGTTCCAGGCGAGGTCTGCACCGCATCGGCCGGGCCAGTCTGCACCGCATCGGCCGCGCCCGTCATCGCCACGAGGAGAGCTGCACTCAGTGCGGCACCGGCAGTGGAGCGTCGCTTCGGCATGATCCCGTCCTCTCCCCCTTGCCGCGGCACCCTGCATGCGGCCCGGCATTTTTTGCAATACGTTCGTATTGCAAAAGCGACATTAGGCTGATCCGCCCAGGAAGGCAACCATGAGGAACGGAGGTGCCCGTCCACGTGCCGCGACAGGTAGACCACAAGGCCCGCCGGGACCAGATCGCCGAGGCGCTCCTCGACATCGTCGCCGACCATGGACTGGAAGCGATCTCCGTGCGGGCCGTGGCGGCGCAGGCGGGCGTCTCACCCGGACGCGTCCAGCACTACTTCGCCAACAAGGACGAACTGCTCGCCTACGCCATCGAGTACCAGGACTGGCTGGTCCAGCAGCGGTGGAACGAGCAGGCATGGCCCGAGGGCGAGCCCACCCCCCGCGAGGCGCTGCGCTGGGTGCTGCTGGAGACGATTCCCAGGGACGACCGGCGCCGCCGCGAGTGGCTCGTCGGTGTCGCGTACCTCATCCGCATGCTCGCCAACCCCAAACTGCGAGCCCTCTACGTCGACGGGCTGCCCCGCCTCTACCGGCTCCTCGCCGACCTCGTCCGCGCGGCCCAGGAAGCCGGCGACATCGCGCCTGACCGCGACCCCGATGTGGAAGCGGAACTCCTCTTCGGCCTCGCCGACTCGCAGGGACCGCCCGTCGTCCTTGGCCTGCGCACCCCCGAACAGGCCACTGCCGCCATCGACTACTACCTCGACCATCTGTTCCGGTGACGGCCGACGGTCAGGCATCCGGGAAGACCATGGCGAGTCTGCGCGCCACAAGCCGGCGGCAGCCGAAGAGTCTGTCAGCGACCGGCTTACGCTGCTCCGTCGAGGACCTGGCGCAGGCGATGCGCGAACTCGTCCGGCTTCCCCGCATAGCCGAATTCCCCGCCCATGAACCCGCCGTGATGGCTGGGGAACACGGTCACCTGCTGTCCGAGCAGTTCAGCGGTCGCCACGGTGGTGCGTCCGGTCAGCAGGTCTTCGGACTCCTCGCCCACAGCGATCACGACGCGGGTCGGCGCAGCGGCGATCGCGTCGGCATCCGGCCGATAGCTGCTGACCGCCCACGACCGGTCGGACAGCAGCGGATCGTGACGTGAACCGTCATCCTCCGTCGGCATCCCGAACGCGGCGGGGTCGGCCTCCGGCTGTGCGAAGTACGCGTCGGTGAACTCGCCCTTCCACGAGGTCATCGCCACGAACGCCGCCATCCCGGCACCCCATCCCCGCTTTTCGTAGGCCTCAGTGACGCCGGCCCGCGCCCGCACGGCCGCCGCTC
>NZ_LJBR01000467.1 GCF_001282115.1 Streptomyces sp. NRRL B-24085
GTGGCCGTCGGGGGGCGGGTGACCGTGCGGCCGCCCGTTCCCCGGCCGGCCGGGGTCAGCCGCGCTGGTCGTAGTAGGCGATCCGCCAGGGTCCCCTGCCCTTGAGCTTGACCCGGTACTTGCCGCTGACCCGCTTGAACTCGACGTCCCGCTTGTCGCCGTCGTAGCGGACCGCGCCGCCCGGGCCGGGGCCGTGGAGCCACTGCTCGGCGAACTCCCAGCTCTGGTCGGTGACCACGCCGTCGTTCTCCTGGAGGCCGTAGCGCTCCTGCCACCACTGGGTGGCCGACTCGGTCTGCGGGCCGAAGGAGCCGTCGATGTGGCTCTTGGCGAAGTTGTGCCAGTCCCCGTCCTCGTCCTGCCACTTGGCGCCGTCCGCGTACAGGACGGACTGCCACAGGGCCGTGGCGTTGCTGTCGGCGTAGTCGTCGACGCTCAGGTTCTCCTCGTCGCGCCAGTCGTCGCTGACGACGCCGTTGCCGTCGATGCCGTGGTACGAGGCCGCGTCGGCGGCCGGCGCCACGGCCAGGCCGAGCGTCCCGGCGCCCAGCAACGCGGCCGTCACCGTCGCGACGGCCCGCTTGCGCATGCTCATGGAAGTCTCCCTTTCCGAACCGCCGTGGTTCCCCCCGTGGTTCCCCCTGGGGCGGCTCGCTTCGCTTGGCACGGCACAGCCTCACAGGGCTGAGGTGCGCACGGCGAGAGCTGCCCGCGTCCCCGGTCCGGCGGGGGACGGTCCGTCCCGTGTACGGCGGTGCGGTACGGGAGCGCGGGCCGTGCGGGGACCTGCTGGGACGGGATGGGACGGGGTCAGCCGGTGCCGTGCGCCGGCCGTGCCGCCCAGGTGATCCCGCCCAGCAGATGGGCGCGGAAGTCGGGGTCCGCCCAGGCCTCGGCCGCGTGGCCGAGCGCGGTGTAGAAGACGCGGCCCGCGCCCTGCTCCCGGCACCACACCAGCGGGTGGTCGGCGCCCATGCCGCCGCCTTCGTACGACGACTCGTCGGCGCACGCGAGCACCCGTACCGATCCGCGGGGGTTGGTGCGGAAGTCGTACCACTCGTCGGTGAACTCCCAGACGGCGGGGAGGTGCCGGGTGGCCGGGTGGTCGCGGTCCTCGACGCGGATCCTGCCGGGCTGGTACGCGGGGTGCCTGTCGAAGCGGGCGCCCAGCAGTTCACCGTAGTAGGGCCAGGTGTACTCCGTGCAGGCGGCCGCGTGCACCCCGACGAACCCGCCGCCCGACTCCACGTATCCGGCGAGCCGTTCACGCCCGGCCGGGGTGAGGATCTCGCCGCTGGTGGAGAGGAAGACGACGGCGGCGTACCGGTCGAGGGGCCGCTCCAGAGCGGCCGGGTCCTCGCTCGCGTCCACCTCGAAGCCGCCGAGGGCGCGGAGTGCGTCCACGGCGGCGGGGATGGAGTCGTGGCGGTAGTCGGCGGTACGGGTGTGGACGAGGAGTCGGGGAGCCATGGCCAGAGCCTAGGAGGTGTGTCGCCGTACGGGTGTTCCACCGTGCGGTCCGCGCGCCGTAGCCTCGGCGCGGTGAACGCGATTCCCGCACGCCTCGACCATCTCGTCCTCGCGACGCCCGACCTGGCGGCGACGGTCGCCGACTTCACCCGGCGGACCGGTGTGGTCCCCGCCCCGGGCGGGGTGCACGTCGGTCTCGGCACCCGCAACCACCTGGTGTCGCTGGGCGGCACCGCCTATCTGGAGATCATCGGCCCGGACCCGGAGCAGCCGGAGCCGACGGGCCCGCGCCCCTTCGACGTCGACTCGCTCACCGCCGCCCGCACGGTCACCTGGGCGATCAGTCCGCCCGACCTGGACGCGGCGGTGGCCACGGCCCGGGCCCGTGGGTACGACCCCGGGGAGATCCGCCCGATGAGCCGCCGCCGCCCCGACGGCACCCTGCTGGAGTGGCGCCTGACGGACGGCGACACCCAGCACCCCTCCGGCCTGGTCCCCTTCCTCATCGACTGGGGCGCCTCCCCGCACCCCACCGCCTCGGGTCTGCCCACCACCGCCCTGCTGTCCCTGAGCGCGACCGCCCCGGCGCCCGAGGAGATCCGCCCCCTCCTCGCCGCCGTCGACGCCCGCCTCGCCCTCGCCGAGGGCCCGGTGGGGCTCTCCTTCACGGTCGACACCCCGCGGGGACCGGTGGCCTTCGGCTGACGTGTCCGATTCCTTCAAGACCGGGCGCCGAGGGCACGCCTACGGTGACGTCATGACTCCACGATTCGACGCCATCGGTCTGGTGGCCTCCGACATGGCCGCCTCCGTCGCCTTCTACCGGCGGCTCGGGTTCCCGTTCCCCGACGGGGCCGAGTCGCAGCCGCACGCGGAGGCCGAACTCCCGGGCGGTGTTCGGCTGTTGCTCGACACGGAGGAGACGGTCCGCTCCTTCCACCCCGGCTGGCGGGCCCCCTCCGGCGGCAGCCGCACCGCGCTCGCGCTGCGGTGCGCCGGTCCGGCCGAGGTCGACGCGGTGTACGAGGAGCTGGTGGGCGAGGGATTCCACGGGGAGCTCAAGCCGTGGAACGCCGACTGGGGCCAGCGGTACGCGTCCCTGCACGACCCCGACGGCAACGGCGTCGACCTGTACGCCCCGCTAGCCGGCGAGTAGCCGCCCGAGCGGCAGGCCCGCAAACTCCCTTACGTCACGGGCGAGATGGGCCTGGTCGGAGTAACCGCAGCGGGCCGCCGTCTCCGCGAACGGCACCCCGGCCCGGGCCAGCGCGAGGGCCCGCCGCAGCCTCAGGATCCGGGCCAGCGTCTTCGGCCCGTACCCGAACGCGGCCAGCGACCTGCGGTGCAACTGCCGCGCCCCGAGGCCGATCTCGTCGGCGGTCACGGCGACGGGACGGCCCGCATCCAGGGCGGCGACGAGGGCCCGCAGGACGGGGTCGGGAGGGCTCGCGCGCTCCAGGGCGATGTCCTCGACGGCCTTGACGGGGTCGGACGCCGCGGCGACCCGGCTCCGCAGTCGCCGTACCTCCCAGGCCGGCCACAGATCGGACAACTCCACCCGCCGGTCGCGCAGTTCATGGGCGGGCACCCCGAGGAAGGCGGGCGCGGCACCGGGGGCGAAGCGCAGGCCGACCCAGGTGCCGGGGGCGCCCCCGGTGACGTGGGCACGGGTGTCGGGCCCGGCGACGAGCAGCCGCCCCTCGTTCCAGAGCAGGTCCATGCAGCCGTCGGGCAGCACACGTCCGGAGCCGTCGCCGGTCCAGACGACGGCGCCTTCGAGTCTGGACGCCCTCTCCGCGTACACCGTCACCCCCCGCGGACCCTCAGCCGGAACTCCTGCGGACTGACCCCGTACCCCCGCTTGAACGCACTGGACAGGGCGAACGCGCTCCCGTACCCCACCTGCCGGGCGATCGCCTCCAGCGTGGCGGACCCCTCCCGCAGCCGGTCGGCCGCCAGCGCCAGCCGCCACCCGGTCAGATACGCCATCACCGGCTCCCCCACCAGCTCGGTGAACCGCCGGGCGAGCGCCGCCCGCGACACCCCCGCCTTGGCGGCCAGGGAGGCCACCGTCCACGGATGCGCGGGATCGTCCTGCATCAGCCGCAGCACCCGTCCCACCACCGGGTCCGCGAGTGCCGCGTACCAGGCGGGCGCTTCCGCCTCGGGCCGGGAGAACCAGGCCCGCAGCGCCGCGATGACCAGCAGGTCCAGCATCCGGTCCAGGACGACCTCCTGACCCGGCTCGTCGCGCACGATCTCCTCCATGAGCAGAGGGGTCAGCGGGCACTCCCACACGGCGGTGGTCAGCGACAGCAGCGGCGGGAGCGCGTCCAGGAGCCGGTTGCTGATCTCGCCCTCCATCAGGTACGTCCCGATGAGGAGCACCGTCTCGCCGTCCAGCCGGTCCCCCCAGGCGCGGACCCCGAGGTCCATGGAGCCGTTCAGGGACCGCCCGTCCGGGTAGCGGCACTCGGCGCCGGGCAGGATCAGCGCCTGCGGGGCCGTGCCGGGGTCGTCGGCGCATGTGTAGGGGTCGGGGCCGCGGGCGATGGCGAGGTCGCCCGGGCGCAGCCGGATCCGCTCGCCCGTGTCGGGCAGGATCACGGCCTCCCCGCGGACCATCAGCATGACCGTCAGCGGCGCCCGGTCCTCCACGCGCACCGCCCACGGCGGGTCGAAGCACGCACGGATCATGAAGGCGCCACGCGCCCGCGGTCCTTCCAGCAGACCTGCCAGAGCGTCCATGCGGCCAGCGTAGACGGGTGCGCATGGGAATGAGCCGTTCGGCGATGGTCCCTTGCCGGGCCCGGGAGTTGACTCGGCTGCATGACGGAGAACACGCGGAACATGACGGTGGTGGTGACCGGTGCCTCGGGTCGTACGGGCAGCCGGGTGGCGCGGTCCGCGCGGGCCGCGGGACTGACGGTACGGGCGGCCTCGCGGGCGCAGGGGTTCGACTGGCACCACCCGTCCACCTGGGCGCGGGTGCTGCGGGGCGCGGACGCGGCGTACCTCGTGCACCCCTCGGACATCGGGGCCCCGGGGGCCGCCGAGGCGGTCGGGGCCCTCGCGCGGGAGGCGGTGGGGGCCGGCGTACGGCGGCTGGTGCTGCTGTCGGCGCGGGGCCAGGACCGGGCGCGGGACGCGGAGGAGGCGCTGCACGTGTCGGGGGCGGACTGGACGGTCGTGCGGGCCGCGTGGTTCGCGCAGAACTTCAGTGAGGGGCCGCTGGTCGAGGAGCTGCGGCTGGGCGGGGAGCTGGTGTTCCCGGCGGGCGAGGTGCGGGAGCCGTTCGTGGACGTGCGGGACATCGGGGACGTGGTGGCGGCCGTGCTGTCGGCGGGCGACCGGTACGTCGGGGAGACGGTCACCGTGTCCGGCCCACGCCTGCTGACCTTCGGCGAGGCGGTCGCGGAGATCGGGAAGGCGACGGGGAGGGAGCTGGCGTACCGGGCGGTGTCGGCTCGGGAGTACGGGGAGCGCCTGGCCGGGTTCGGGGTGCCTGAGGGGGAGGTCGGAGCGCTGGTCGAGGCGTTCGAGCAGCTGCTGGACGGCCGTAACGCGTTTCTGTCGGACGGGGTGCGGGAGGTGCTGGGCCGTGCGCCGCGGGACTTCGCGGAGTTCGCGAGGGAGGCGGCGGCCGCGGGGACGTGGACAGTCTGACCCCGGTCCGTGCTCCGACCTGAGGGGGGCGGGGAACCGCGCGACGAGCCCCCACCGGCCCGCACCCGGCGACACGCCCCGTCAGGACCCCTCGGGCTTCTGCGGGGGATGCGTCGTCTTCGCGTGGGTCCGCAGCCGGGACGTCACGTCCTCCGGCGGCAGGAAGCGCGACCAGCGCTCCGGGAACTCCGAGGGCATGCCGGGGTCGTCGGGGTCCGGGTCGGCGTCGTGGAGCGCGGCCGCGCGGGCCACGTACTCCGCGACCTGCGCCTCGCGCACCCGTTCCTGCGCCGCGCGCGCCGCCGCCGTGGCCGCGGCAGGCCAGACACGGTCGATGGCCGCGTTCATCGCCGCGCCCACCAGGACGGCGAAGGCGGAGACGCCGATCCACAGCAGCACCGCCACGGCGGCGGCGAGCGAGCCGTAGATGGTCGCGCCCTCGATCGTGCTCTGGAGGTAGATCCGGAGCAGGAAGCTCCCCAGCACCCACATCGCCAGGGCCACCAGTGCGCCCGGCACGTCCTCGATCCACGGTGAGCGCACCGGTACCGACACGTGGTACAGGGTGGTCAGGAAGGCGATGGAGAGGATGATCACCACGGGCCAGTACAGGACCTGGACGACCGTCGTCGACCACGGCACGATCCGCACCACGGCGTCCGGGCCGGCCACCATCAGGGGCAGCGCGACCGAGCCGATCAGCAGGGCCGCGATGAACAGCGCGAACGCCACGAGCCGGGTCTTGACGATGCCGCGGACCCCGTCGAGGCCGTACATGACGGTGATGGTGTCGATGAAGACGTTCACCGCGCGCGACCCGGACCACAGGGCGAACAGGAAGCCCACGGAGATGACGTCGGGACGGCCGCCCTTCATCACGTCGTCGAGGATCGGCTGCGCGATCTGCCGTACCCCCTTGTCGGACAGGACCGTGCGCGCGGCGTCCAGGAGGTTGGCCTCCAGGCTGCTGATGCTGTCGGTGCCGGTCCAGTCGTCGACGTAGCCGAGCAGTCCGATGAGGCTGAGCAGCAGCGGCGGTACGGACAGCAGCGAGAAGAACGCGGCCTCGGCGGCCAGCCCCAGGATGCGGTACTCGATGCACGAGTTGACGGTGTCCTTGACCAACAGCCAGGCGGTCCTGCGCTTCGACACGTTCCGGTAGAGGGCACGGGCCCGGTGGAGCCGGCCGGGTGGCTGTTGAGGGGAGTCGCTTGCTGCCTGCACGACCTAAAGGTATCCGCCACGGGAGCGTGCACTCATCCCCGCGTCCCGGTCCTGGGCACGGCCGTGCGGGGAACGTCCGCTCGTGTTCGGTTCCGTCACGGCCCGGAAAGCACCGGGCAACCCCGCGGACATCACAGAGGAAATCGAACTCCTTTTCTGTCATGAACCCGTTGGCCAGATGTGGCGGATTCCCCAACCGGAATGCCGGTCGGCAAATACACCGGTCATGAGGTGAGTTTCCCGGTGGCTGCCACGGAACAGCACGAACTCAGCATACCGCAGCCGCCCGGCCGACCAGCGATAAACCGCCATTGACCGAAACGCGCTTGACCCGTTCACGAGCGCCTCGAAACAATTCGGATTGCATTCTCAGGGCCCTGACCAAGGCACGAGTCGGCCACTTTGTCCCCGTCGCGTGGTCACTCCAGGCGCATACCGAACCGCTCCTTCTCTCATTCCATTACGTGCCTCAGGGCACTTCTTTTTCTTCCGGAACACCGGAACCACGGGGAGCCTTCTCCATGATTTGCCGCTGCGCGGTGAACAGCGGTCGCCATCCCGCCGTATCCCACTCTGGAGAATTCCCATGCCTGCTCCGAACGCGCCGAAGCAAGCCGTGCCGCGCATCGTGGGGGTCGATGTGGCCCGGGGCCTCGCCCTGCTCGGAATGTTCTCCGTTCACGTGTTCGGCGCGTTCGACGAGGCCGGGTCGCCGACACCCGCCTGGATGTTCGCGGGCGGCCGTTCCTCGGCGACGTTCGCCGTGACGGCCGGGATCGGTCTGGCCTTCACCACCGGCGGCCGGCGGCCGGTGACCGGGCGGCCCGCCGCGGTGGCGGTGGCGGCGCGGGCCGGGGTCATCGCGCTGATCGGACTGCTGCTCGGGTACGCCTCGCGCGCGGCGGACCTGGACGTGGACGTGATCCTGGCGTTCTACGCCCTGCTGTTCCTGATCGCGGTCCCCCTGCTGGGCCTCGGCCCGCGCACCCTGGCGGGGCTCTCCCTGTCCCTGGCCGTGGGGGCGCCGTTCGCCGTGCACGCGCTGCGGGGCGTGCTGCCCGAGCCGGCCTTCGACGGCGATCCGACGCTCCAGGACGTGCTCACCGATCCGCTCGGCCTGGTCTCGGACCTGCTGGTGCACGGCGACTACCCGGTGCTCGCCTGGACCGCCTATCTGTGCGCCGGACTGGCCCTCGGCCGCCTCGACCTGGCGTCACGCGAGATCGCGCCCCGGCTCCTCGGGGGCGGCCTGGCCCTCGTGGCCGGGACCTGGCTGGTGTCGTCCCTGGTCCTGTTCCGGTACGGCGGGCTGCGGCACCTGTGGCGCGCGGAGTTCCCCGGCGCCTCCCGCGCCGAGGCCCTGTGGGACAGCCCGGACGGTGAGACCTGGTGGGCGCTGCTCTCCCGCGCGCCGCACGCGACCACGCCCTTCGACATGCTCCTCACCCTGGGCTCGGCGGCGGCGATCCTCGGCGGCGCCCTGCTGCTGACCAGGAGCACCCGTCTCACCCGGGTGCTCATGCCGCTCGCGGCGGCCGGCAGCATGCCGCTGACCCTGTACGCCGCCCACGTGCTCCTTCTCGCCACCGGTGCGCTCTCCGGCACCCCCGAGCTCCTCTACGCCGTCATGACCACCGGAGCGCTCCTCTTCGCCCTCTCGTGGCGGCAGCTCGGACGTGGCCCGCTGGAAACGGTCGTCGCGAGTGCGGCCCGGCGGTGTCGCGAGGCCGTAACACCGCCGCGGCCCCCGGAACCGGTGGCGGACCCGGCCCGACTTAGCAGGCACACCGAATAGTCCATAAGACCAAAAGTGATGATCTAGGAGTTCAAGTGGTGGTAAATCCCGGCGAGATCACGACAGTCGCCCCGGTGGACGGCACCGCCCAGGTCCTCGCCGAGGTGCTGGCCGGGGTCGTGAAGACGGATCAAGTCCCCCTCGACAGCCACTTCTTCGACGACCTGGGTGCCAACTCCCTGGTCATGGCGCAGTTCTGCGCCCGGGTGCGGAAGCGGGGCGATCTGCCGCAGGTGTCGATGCGGGACGTCTACGGCCACCCGACGATCCGCGGTCTGGCGACCGCCCTCGCCGCGGCCCCGGCCGCCGCACCGGCCCCCGCACGGCCGGCCGAGCCGCCCCCGCCGCCGGGCGGCACCGCCCGGTACGCGCTGTGCGGGCTGGTTCAGTTCCT
>NZ_LJBR01000468.1 GCF_001282115.1 Streptomyces sp. NRRL B-24085
GCTCGGGGTCATCGGGGAGGTGGGTGGGGGGCGGGCCCCCCAGGAGGTTCTCGTGAATCGACATGGGTCCAGTCTCCCTCGCCGACGGCAGGTTTTCGGCTGCGGGTCCGAGGGGGCCGGTCGCGCAGTTCCCCGCGCCCCCAGACAGGTGGGTACAGCTCGACCAGCCTGCACCGCACTCACCCACGGGCGCGGGGAACTACAGCCGCCCCCGGGTCCGCTCCCCCTCCAGCGGTGGGGCCAGAACAGCCCCGTGCGTACGGCACTCCGGCTTCCGGCACCCCGCCGGCAGCGACCGCACCGTGGCGAACGCCACCGCGGAACCCACGACCAGCACCCCCGCACACACCACCATCGCCCGCCCGAAGGCGTCGTCGAAGGCGCCCGGCGACCGGTACGCCTCCTCCCCCATCCCCGCGACCAGCGGCAGCGCGGCCACCGCGATCAGGCCCGCCGCCCGGGCCGCCGCGTTGTTGATGCCGCTCGCCAGTCCCGCCCGGGAGGCGTCCACCGACCCCAGCACGGTCGCCGTCAGCGGTGCGACCAGGGTGACCATGCCGGTACCGAGGACCAGCAGCGCGGGCAGGACGTCCGCCACGTACGACGCCCCCGGCCCGACCCGCAGCATCAGCAGCATCCCCGCCGCGCACAGCAGCGGGCCGGCGGTGAGCGGGATGCGCGGTCCGATGCGGTCGGCGAGGGCGCCCGAGCGGGCCGAGAACAGCAGCATGAGGGCGGTCGTCGGCAGCAGGGCCGTACCGGCCTGGAGGGCCGAGTACCCCACCGCCACCTGGAGCTGGAGCGCGGCCAGGAAGAAGAACCCGCCGAAGGCCGCGTACACGCACAGCGTGACCAGGTTGACCGCGGTGAACTGCCGGGACGCGAAGATCGAGAGCGGCATCATCGGGTCGGGACGGCGTTTCTCCACGAGCACGAAGGCCACCCCGGCGGCCACACCCGCGACCGCCGTGACGGCGACCAGCAGAGAACCCGAGCGGGCCTCGATCAGCGCGTACGTCACCAGCGCGAGCGCCAGCGCGCCGAGGACCGCGCCGAGCACGTCGAAGCGACCGTGATCGCCACGGTCTCCGCCGCTCTCGGCTCCGTCCGGGCGGGAGGTGCCCCCGGCCGACTCCGGGACGTGCCGTACCGCGATCGGCGCGCACACCAGCGCCAGCGGCACGTTGAGCAGGAACACCCAGCGCCAGCCCGGCCCGTCCACCAGCCAGCCGCCCACGAAGGGGCCGACGGCCGCTCCGATGCCGCCGAACCCGGACCACAGGCCGACGGCCCGGCCCCGGTCATCGGGATGGAAGGAGGCCTGGATCAGGGCCAGGGAACCGGGCGTGAGCAGGGCGCCGCCGACTCCCTGGAGGGCCCGGGCGGCGACGAGGACACCGGCGTTCGGGGCCAGGCCGCACAGCAGCGAGGCCGCCGCGAACCACACGACCCCCACCACGAAGACCTTGCGGCGCCCGTAGCGGTCCCCGAGCGAGCCGCCGAGCAGGATCAGTCCGGCCAGCGTCAGCATGTAGGCGTTGACCGTCCACTGGAGGGCGGCGAGATCGGCGTCCAGGTCGCGGCCGATGCGCGGCAGGGCGACGTTGACGACGGTCGAGTCCAGCATCGCCATGCTGGAGCCGAGGACGGTGGTGAGCAGGATCCACTTGCCCTGCGGGGAGGCCAGCCTGACGTCGGACATGGGCCCAGATATACCGTGAGCCCGGCGCGAAGGCACCGGGCTCACGGGAAACGCGGGAGCTACTTGATCCGGGTGCCCGCCGAGCGCAGGTTCTGCGTGGCCTCGACGACCCGGGCGGCCATCGACGCCTCGGCCAGCTTGCCCCAGGTGCGCGGGTCGTAGGTCTTCTTGGAGCCGACCTCGCCGTCGACCTTCAGGACGCCGTCGTAGTTGCGGAACATGTGGTCGGCGACCGGACGCGTGAAGGCGTACTGGGTGTCGGTGTCGATGTTCATCTTGACGACGCCGTTCTCCAGCGCGGTGCGGATCTCCTCCTCCGTGGAGCCGGAGCCGCCGTGGAAGACGAAGTCGAACGGCTGGGACCCGGTCGGCTTGCCGAACTTGGCGGCGACGCCGTCGTTCAGCTCCTTCAGCAGGTCGGGGCGGAGGACGACGTTGCCCGGCTTGTAGACACCGTGGACGTTGCCGAAGGAGGCGGCCAGCAGGTAGCGCCCCTTCTCGCCGAGGCCGAGCGCCTCAGCCGTACGGATGGCGTCGTCGACGGTCGTGTACAGGGAGTCGTTGATCTCGTGCGAGACGCCGTCCTCCTCGCCACCGGTCGGGGTGATCTCGACCTCAAGGATGATCTTGGCGGCGCGGGCGCGCTCCAGGAGCTCCTGGGCGATGGAGAGGTTGTCGGCGAGGGTCTCCGCCGAGCCGTCCCACATGTGCGACTGGAACAGCGGGTTGCCGCCGGCCTTGACGCGCTCCTCGGACACGGCGAGCAGCGGGCGTACGTACCCGTCGAGCTTGTCCTTGGGGCAGTGGTCGGTGTGCAGGGCGACGGTGACCGGGTACTTCTCGGCGACGATGTGCGCGAACTCGGCGAGGGCCACGGAACCCGTGACCATCTCCTTGCTGTACTGGCCGCCCAGGAACTCGGCGCCACCGGTCGAGATCTGGATGATGCCGTCGCTCTCGGCCTCAGCGAAGCCGCGCAGCGCAGCGTGCAGGGTCTGGGTCGAGGTCACGTTGATGGCCGGGTAGGCGAACTTGCCCGCCTTCGCCCGGTCCAGCATCTCGTTGTAGACCTCGGGGGTTGCGATCGGCATGTGTCCGCTCCTTGTGTCTGCGGGTTGGCGTACTGCGTGCTTACGGCCCTGACCTAGACCTTGTGTGGGGGTTCGACGTCATCGTCGGCCTCATCCTTCCAGACTTGGCCGGATGGTCCATCCCGTGGTCACTCCCTGGTCAGGCCAGCCCCAGCTCGTCCTTCGAGTACGCGAAGAGGTACGGCACCCCCGCGCCCTGTTCGATCTTCTCCGCGGCGCCCGTCGCGCGGTCCACGATCGTGGCGACGGCGACGACCTCCGCGCCCGCCTCGCGCACCGCCTCGACCGCGGTGAGCGGGGAGCCTCCGGTGGTGGAGGTGTCCTCGACGACCAGCACCCGGCGCCCGGCGATGTCGGGGCCCTCGACGCGCCGCTGCATGCCGTGCGCCTTGGCCGCCTTGCGCACGACGAAGGCGTCCAGGCGCCGGCCGCGCGCGGCGGCCGCGTGCAGCATGGCGCCGGCGACGGGGTCGGCGCCCATGGTCAGGCCGCCGACCGCGTCGAACTCCAGGTCCGCGGTCAGGTCCAGGAGCACCTGGCCGACCAGCGGGGCCGCCTCCCCGTCGAGGGTCACGCGGCGCAGGTCGACGTAGTAGTCGGCCTCCAGGCCCGATGACAGGGTCACCTTGCCGTGCACCACGGCCTTGTCGAGAATCTGCTGCTTGAGGGCGGCACGTGCGTCAGTCATGCCTGTCAGCTTAGAGGCGCCGCCAGGTCCAGGTCGTCGAGGCCTCCAGCGGCTCCAGGGGCGTGACCAGGCGGGGCAGCGTGTTGAGGCCGTTGGGCGGCCCGGTCTGCGGCTCCACGCAGACGGCGGCCTCCTGCTCGTCGTAGACCACGACCCATTCCTCGCGGCTGGTGACCTTCAACTCCAGCTGCCCGGGCCAGGTCAGCGTGACGTCGACGCCGCCGGGCATGCCGAAGCAGTCGTCCCAGGGGCCGGGCTTCGGGTCGACGCGGTTGCCGGTGGGCAGGTGGTCGTCGCCGCGCTCCTCCTGCCAGGCGGCGGTGAAGTCGAGCCGGACGGGCTCGCCGCCGTCGAGGGTGCGGTTGAACCAGGGGTGCCAGCCGATCTGGGCCGGGAAGGAGGCGTCGTACGTCTCCACGGACATCGTGAGCGTCAGGGCGTCCGGGGTGAGTGCCGCGATCTGGGTGACGCGGCCCGGGTAGGGCCAGGGCTCGACGAGGTCGTACGTGAGGACCGCCTCGTCGGTGGTCGTGCGGGCGACGCTCCAGGCGCCGTCGCGGGCCGTGCCGTGGATGGCGTGCGGCGGGGAGCTGAGCGGCATCTGGTGGACTTCGGCCCCGTCACGGAACCGTCCGTCCCGGATGCGGCCGCACCAGGGGACCATCGGGAAGCAGCCGAACCGGTCGCCCTGGCGCAGCAGTTGGACGCCCCCGACTCGAAGTCCCCCGACCCGTCCGCCGTTTGCCGGCTGCAAGGTCACTTCCGCGTCGCCCGCGGTCAGTGTGATGTCTTCATGGCTCACGGGACGACACTACTGGGCAGCCGCTCAACGGCGTTTCCGCAGTGCCCTTCCCACCACGATCGCCGACGCCAGGGCCACCGCCGCCGCCGGCGCCGCCCAGCGCAGGGGCACACCCGAGGCCACCGTCTGGGGAGCGGGGACGGGGGCGTAACGGCCCCTCGGGGGCGCGTGGTCGACCTCTTCCGCACTGCGGCCGATCATCGTGCGGCGGGCGTGGGC
>NZ_LJBR01000469.1 GCF_001282115.1 Streptomyces sp. NRRL B-24085
CCCCGCACGGCCTATCCCGTTCCGTCCTGATCGATTGGCCTGCCCATGACCGAAACAGTCCCCACGGGGTCGCCGATACCGCCGTCCCCCAGCGGCCGCGTCGAGCTCGCCCCCGAGGCGTTCCCCGCCGACAGCCCCTTCGCCAATGAGGACCTGCGTCCCGTACCGGTCTCCGAGCGCAAGTGGACGACGTACAACTTCGCGGCCCTGTGGATCTCCATGGCGCACTGCATCCCCAGCTGGACCCTGGCCTCCGGCCTGGTCGCGCTCGGCATGGACTGGAAGCAGGCCGTCTTCACCATCGCCCTGGCCAACGTCATCGTGCTGCTGCCGATGCTGGCCACCGGGCACGCCGGGCCCAAGTACGGCATCCCCTTCCCGGTCCTCGCCCGCGCCTCCTTCGGGCTGCGCGGCGCCAACGTCCCGGCGCTCATCAGGGCGGCCGTGGCCTGCGGCTGGTTCGGCATCCAGACCTGGATCGGCGGCAGCGGCATCTTCGCGCTGGGCTCCAGGCTCACCGGCGGCCACTGGGAGGACGCGGGCCGGATCGCGGGCAACCCCTGGCCGCTGTGGCTGTGCTTCCTGCTGTTCTGGGCGCTCCAGATCGCGATCATCTACCGCGGCATGGACTTCCTGCGGCACTTCGAGAACTGGGCCGCGCCCTTCGTGATCGCCGGCGCCCTCGTCCTGCTGGTCTGGATCGCGGTCAAGGCCGACGGCTTCGGCGCGCTGCTCGACCAGCCGTCCAAGCTCGGCTGGGGCGCCGACTTCTGGCCGGTCTTCTTCCCGTCCCTCATGGGCATGATCGGCTTCTGGGCCACCCTGTCGCTGAACATCCCCGACTTCACCCGGTTCGGCGCCAGTCAGAAGGCGCAGACCTGGGGCCAGTCCCTGGGACTCCCCACCACCATGACGCTGTTCGCCGTCCTCGCCGTGCTGGTCACCTCCGGCTCCGAGGTCGTCTACGGCGAGGCCATCTGGGACCCGGTCGCGCTGGCCGCCAAGACCGACAACGCCTTCGGGCTGCTCTTCGCGCTCGTCGTGGTGCTGGTCGCCACGATCTCCGTGAACATCGCGGCCAACGTGGTCTCACCGGCGTACGACCTGTCCAACCTCGCTCCGAAGTTCGTCAACTTCCGTACGGGCGCGCTGATCACGGGTGTCGTCGGCATCCTGATCTTCCCGTGGAAGCTGATCTCCACGCCGGAGTTCTACATCTTCACCTGGCTCGGAGTCGTCGGCGGACTGCTCGGCACGGTCGCGGGCATCCTCATCGCCGACTACTGGATCGTGCGGCGCACGGTCCTGCACCTCGCGGACCTCTACACGCCCGGCGGGCGCTACTGGTACGTGAACGGCTGGAACTGGCGGGCGATCGTCGCCTTCGTCGTCGGCGGACTGCTCGCGGTCGGCGGCTCGTACTCGGGGGTGGGCGCGGACGGCAAGAAGACCGGGCCGTTCCCGACCGACGGACTGATCCCGTTCCTCAAGCCACTGGCCGACTACGGCTGGGCGGTGGGACTCGGCGCGTCCCTCCTGCTGTACATCGCGCTGATGCTGCCCAAGGGCAGGGAACAGGAGGGCATCGCGGCCTGACGGTCGCGTCACGTGCGCGTGGAGGGCGGTCGGGCTCCGGGCCGGTTCCGCCGGCTCAGGCCTTCCGGCCGCTCTCCAGCGCCGCCACCGCCTCCTTGGCGGCCTTGATCGCGCCCTTGTTGATCTCGTCGGTGCTGGGCGCCTTCTTCGACTCGAAGTCGCTGCCGTTGTACGTCACGGTCACCAGCGCGTTGGACGCCCGGATCATGACCACGCCCTCACGGGTCTGCTGCTTGTTCTCGGTGGTGAGGTTCACCACCGAGTACCCGGCGTCGCCGACCCCGGGCACGTCCCCGCCGCCGCTCTTCTCGGAGACGTTCTCCTTGTACGACTCGGTGGCCGCCGCCTCGGACGCCGTGATCTCGAAGGACACGTCGAGCCAGCGGTAGTCGTAGCCCTTGAGCGCGTTCCAGGAGCACGTGCGGCGCAGGGCCGCGTCCGTGGAGGGGATCTCCTTGCCGGCCGTCTTGGCGCCCGGCACCAGCGACTTGATCGTCGCCGCGCCGATGCTGCCGCAGGGCGCGGGCGCGGCGGCGTACTGCTTCGAGACGGCCGCCGTGGCCGCGCCCGAAGGGGACTCCTCGGCGGACCGGGGCGCCGGCTCCTTCTCGGCGGCCGGCGTCGTGGCCGGTCCCGACGTCAGTGCCCAGCCCGCCGCGGCGAGCACGACGACGGGGGAGATGCGCGCGGTGAGCGCGAGCGGCAGGGAAAGAGTTCGCACGGCGCACTTTTCGTGGGGGACGGACGGTGCGGACGGGTCCGCACTGCGGACGGACGCCAGTTTCACACGTCTGCCTGTGGGGTGGAAGCGTGAACTCGCTCCGTACCCGCGCCGTCACTGCGCCCCGCCGTCGATGCGTCATGTGTCCGTCTATGTCCCGGCGGTGGGCTGGTTCACGTGCGGGCGACGGGCCGGTGGAGGGCCGACTCGATGCGGTCCACGGCCAGGAACGCCCCGTAGGCCACGAGGTGCACCAGATCGTCGTCGGTGTGCTCCGGCCGCCGCCAGGCCGCCACGTCCTCGTCGGTGATCCGGTACGGCGCGAGCGCGGCCAGCAGCACCAGACGCGCACCGGGACGCTCCCGCCGGTCCGGGAAACCGCTCAGGTCGAGCGGCGGGTGCGACCCGTCCCAGTCCAGCAGCGTCTCCTCCACGAGGTCCTGGTCGTCGGTGCCGAGGAGACCGGCACCGGCCATGGCCGCCCGGAGCAGCGCCGCGTAGGCGAGCCCGACGGGCGTACCGGCCGCCCACGCCGGGGCCTCGCCGGGGTCGGGCAGGTCGAGCAGCGCGAGGGACGCGCCGGGCCGGACGGGTCGGCGTACGGCCCGGGACAGCGCACGGCCCCCGAGGCTGCGGACGGCCCGGAAGCGCTGGACGTTGCCCGGCAGCAGGTTCTCGGTGATCAGGGCGGACACGATCCGGTTGATGAAGTGGAAGGCGAACGCGGTGCCGAGGTAGCCCGGGGCGTGCTCGCGCGGGAACGGGTACGGCCCCGCGCCGAGGCCGCCCGGCACGCGCGTGTGCCTGCCCCACTCCAGCACGCGCGCGTGCTCCTCGTTCCGCGGCCTCTCGCCCCGGGCGACGCGTTCGGCGAGTGCGTGGTCGCCGGTGGCGTGCAGCAGCATCGTGTGCGCGTCCACGCAGAACGGGCACCGGTTCGCCAGCGACACCCCGAGCGCCGCCAGCTCCTTGCCGGTGCGGCTGCCGGGGCCGGCGATCAGCGACTCGCGCATCAGCGCCCACGCGGGGGCGAGGAGGTCGGGTGCGGAGGAGAGGACCACGAAGGTCACGGGTTCGTCGATGCCGAAGTCGCGGGACAACTGCTCGTAGACCTCGGCGACACGGCCGGTGGCGGCCTTGGGCGGCAGGGGCTCGGTGTAGCGGAAGGGTGTGGACATGCACAGCAGCGTGCGCCCCGGCCCGGGCCGCGGTCGTCGTACGGCCGGAGGGAGTCGGCGCTGCGTCCGGGAGCGCGGACCGGGGCCGGGAGTACTACCGGGGGAGTAGCGCGGGAGTTGTCCACAGGGCTGACGCCGGTGTCGGTGCGGCGGTCTAGCGTGTGGGCATGAGTGGGCACCGGGTCGATGCGGCCATCTCCCAGCGGCTCGCCGATCTGGCCCTCGCGGTCGTGGTCGGCGCCCTCGCCGTGGCCGTGGCGGCTCAGGACGCGGACACCACCGCCCTCGACCAGGGGTTGCTCGTGGTGGGCGCGGCCGCCCTCGCGTTCTACCGCGCGGCCCCGCTGGTGGTGCTGGCCGTGGCCACGGTGAGCGGGGCGGCGTACGTCCTGCACGCCCACCCGGGTCCCCTCGGCGCGCTGACCGTGTTCGCCGCCGTGCACCTGGCGTCCCAACTGGGGCGCCGGAGCTGGGCGGCGGCCGCGAGCGGGATCTTCCTGGGGGCCTACGCGGCGACGGGACCGACGGTCCACGAGGCCGTCGAGAAGACCGCGCTGCTCGCGGGCTGGTTCGTGTGCGCGGTGGTGACAGGGCTCGCCGGACGCAACTGGCAGGCCTATCTGCGCCAGACCGAACAGCGTGCCCTGGAGGCCGAGCGCACCCGGGAGGAGGCCGCACTGCGCCGGGCCGGCGAGGAACGCCTGCGCATAGCGAGGGAGTTGCACGACTCCCTCACCCACAGCATCTCCATCGTCAAGCTCCAGGCGGGCGTGGCCGTCCATCTGGCGCGCAAGCGGGGTGAGGAGGTGCCGCCCGCCCTGCTCGCCATCCAGGAGGCCGGCGGTGAGGCCATGCGCGAGCTGCGCGCCACGCTGGAGGTCCTGCGCACCGACGAGCCGACCGGTACCCCGGCCCTGCTCGTGGAGCGGGCGCGGGCGGCGGGTCTCGCCGTCGAACTGACCGTGACGGGTGAGGAGTGCGCGCTGCCCGCTCCCCTGGACCGGGCCGTGTACCGGATCGTCCAGGAGTCCCTGACGAACGCGGCCCGCCACGCCGGACCGGCGAAGGTCCGGGTCGAACTGGCCTACGGCAAGGGCGAGTTGACGGTACGGGTGGAAGACGACGGGGCCGCCCGTCCGGAGCGTCCACCCTGGCCAGGCCACGGCCTCACCGGCATGCGCGAACGCGTCACGGCACTCGGCGGGACCCTGCACACGGGCCCGCGCGAGGAGGGCGGGTTCGCGGGCGAGCGCCACCC
>NZ_LJBR01000047.1 GCF_001282115.1 Streptomyces sp. NRRL B-24085
GCCTCCGCCAGCGCCCCCGGCAGGGACACCGCGGCCACCGAGATCCCCGCCGCGAACCGCGCGTTCAGCACCGCGCCCAGGACCGCGACCCCCAGTCCCTGCCCGAACTCGGCGACCGTGCCGTTGATCCCCGCGCCGACCCCGGCCTTCTCCGGCGGGATCGCGCTCATGATCGCGTGTGCCATCGCGGGGCTCGCGACCGCCGCCCCCGCGCCGATCAGCACCAGCCCGAGGAGCGTGCCCGCATAGCCGTGGCCGGTGAGCGTGGCGATGGAGAGGAGGCCCGCGGCCATCACCGCCATGCCGAGGCCGATGGACAGCGGGGTCCCCAGTCTCGTCGACCACTTCGCCGCGACGCCCGTGAAGTTGAGGACCACGATCATCAGCGCGAGCGGGGCCGTCCGCAGGCCCGCCTCCAGGGGGCCGTAACCGAGGACGAACTGCATGTGCTGGGTGAGCAGGAAGAGCGAGCCGCCCATGCCGAAGGTGATCAGGACCGCTCCCGCCACCGCACCGGTGAACCGGCGGTCGCGGAAGAAGTGCATGTCGAGCATGGGGTACGGGATACGGCTCTCCCAGTACGCGAACGCCCCCAGGACCGCCACCGCGACCACCGCCGGCACCAGCACCCGGCCGGACGTCCAGCCGTGCTCGGGGCCGGAGATGATCGCGAACACCAGGGACGCCATGCCGATCGTGGAGAGCAGTGCGCCGAGGAGGTCGGGGCGGTCGCCCCGGGGGTTCTTGGACTCGGGGACCAGGATCACCACCGCGACCAGGGCGAGCGCGGCCACCGGCAGGTTGATCAGGAAGATCGCGCCCCACCAGAAGTGGTTCAGCATGAAGCCGCCGAGGAGGGGGCCGGTCGCGAAGCCCAGCGAGTTCACCGCCGCCCAGATGCCGATCGCCCTCGGCTGTTCCCCGGGCGCGAAGATCTGCATCGCCACGGCGAGCGTGGTGGTCATCAGCAGGGCACCGCCCACGCCCATCCCGGCCCGGGCCGCGATGAGTTGGGCCGTGGAGTCGGCGAGGCCCGCGACCAGTGATCCGACGCCGAACAGGACCAGTCCCGCGGCCAGCATCTTCTTGCGGCCGTAGCGGTCGGCGGCGCTGCCCGCGGTGAGCAGGAGCCCCGACTGCACCAGCGAGTACGCGTTGATCATCCACTGGATGTCGGCGGTGGCGGCGCCCAGTTCCCTGGTGAGGGAGGGGATCGCCACGTTCAGGATCGTGTTGTCGAGCAGCACGGTCAGCTGCGCGAGACAGATGACGCCGAGTATCAGCCAGCGCTGGGGGTGGCCCTGGGAGACGGCGGCGGGGGCGGGAGCGGTCATGCTGTACACCGTAGAACAGTTCTTATACGGCGTACAACGCGGTTTCCCGCCGTCGTTCCTTCCCACCGCCGCACTGTGCCGCCGCACGACGAGAAGGGCGGCGACCGGAGTCACCGCCCTTCTGCCGGGAGACACGTCAGCCGCTCGCCTCCTGGGTGAGGTCGTAGAAGGTGGCCGAACCGGCCGTCACCTTCTTGAAGTTGGCCTCGACCCACGAGGTGATCTGCGAGGACGTACCGCTGCTGCCGCCCATGCCGCCGCCGGAGCCGCTGGAGATGAAGTAGTGGATCTTCCCCTCCGCCACGTACTTCTTGAACTGGGCGAGCGTCGGCGACGGGTCGGTGCCGTTGAAGCCGCCGATCGCCATCACCGGTTCTCCGGTGGAGAGTTGGTAGCTCGCCGCGTTCTGGGCGCCGATGGCCGCCGCGACCCAGGTGTACTTCGACGAGTCGGTCTCCAGCAGCTTCTTGGCCTCGGAGCCGACGCTCGCGCCGTTCAGCAGGCCGCCGGCGCCACCGCCGCCTCCCATGGGCCCGTCACCCGTCTGTCCGCCGGGGCCGCCCTGCTGGTTCTGGGTGCCGCCGTCGCCGTTCTGCTGCCCCTGCTGGCCGGGCATACCGCCGCCGGGGAAGCCGCCCATGCCGCCGCCCTGCGTGTTGCCGTTGCCGTTCTGCTGGTTCTGGCCCTGCCGACCGGGCATGCCGCCGCCGAAGCCGCCTCGGCCACCGCCGCCTCCGCCCGGACCGCCGCCGCCCATCATGGACGCGCCCGCCGGGCCCGCCGTCACGATGGAACCGGTGTGGCCCTCCTGAAGGGTGCTCAGGGTGTACGCCGTCGGGCCGGCCAGGGCGGCCACCAGGCCCAGTGAGGCGGCGGCAAGGGCGAGTTGCCGGCTGACGCGGCCAGCGAAGATCAGGCCGAGCGCGGCGACCAGGCCGCCGACGAGCACCAGGTACTTCAGCCAGGGCAGGTAGTCGGAGGTGCGGTTGAGGAGGACGTAGCTCCAGGCGGCCGCCGCCACGACCGAGGCCGCGAGGGTGATCGACGCCCACAGCTCGGCGCGCTTCTCCCACAGGATGCCCGCGCCCATGCCGATCACAGCCGCGAGGTAGGGGGCGAGGGCCACCGTGTAGTACTGGTGGAAGATGCCCGCCATGTAGCTGAAGACGACCATGGTCATCAGCAGCGAACCGCCCCAGACCAGGAACGAACCGCGGGTCGCCGACGTCCGCTTGAGCCTGCAGGTCGCCACCAGACCGGCGACGAGCAGGATCAACGCGGCCGGCAGCAGCCAGGAGATCTGGCCGCCGATCTCGGAGTTGAACATCCGGTCCCAGCCGGTCTCGCCCCACTGCCCGGTGCCGCCTCCGCCGCCACCGCCGCCGACCGAGCCGGTCTCGTCGCCGTTGAGGCGGCCGAGGCCGTTGTAGCCGAAGGTCAGTTCCAGGAAGGAGTTGTTCTGGGAGCCGCCGATGTAGGGGCGGGACGACGCGGGCCACAGCTCGACGATCGCCACCCACCAGCCGCCGGAGACGACCAACGCCAGCGTGGCCGCGGCCAGTTGACCCAGCCGCTTCCTGACGGACACCGGCGCGCAGACGGCGTAGACGATCGCCAGCGGCGGCAGGATCAGGAAGGCCTGGAGGGTCTTGGCGAGGAACGCGAAGCCGATCGCGGCACCCGCCCACAGCAGCCACTTCGTACGGCCGTCCTCCAGGGCGCGGACCACGAGGTAGCAGGCCACCGCCATCAGCAGCGCCAGCATGGCGTCGGGGTTGTTGAAGCGGAACATCAGCGCCGCGACGGGGGTGAGCGCGAGCACGGCGCCCGCGATCAGACCGGCCGCGGGGCTGAACCGGCGGCGCACGGAGGCGTAGACGACGGCGACCGTGCCGACGCCCATGAGGACCTCGGGTGCCAGGATCGCCCAGGAGTTCAGGCCGAAGATCCGCACCGACAGCTCCATCGGCCACAGCGAGGCCGGGGGCTTGTCGACGGTGATCGCGTTGCCCGCGTCCAGGGAGCCGAAGAAGAACGCCTTCCAGGACTGCGATCCCGCCTGGACCGCCGCCGAGTAGAAGGAGTTGGCGTAACCGGAGGAGCTCAGGTTGTACAGGTAGAGCAGGAGGGTCGCGGCCAGCAGGCCGAGGAAGGCCGGGCGCACCCAGCGGGGGTCCTCGGGGCGGCCGCGCCACAGTCTGCGGACGAAGGGCTGCCGGGGTTCAGCGGACCCGGGGGCCGGGG
>NZ_LJBR01000470.1 GCF_001282115.1 Streptomyces sp. NRRL B-24085
CCCACCCCCTGGGTGACCGAAGTCACCCCCCTACACGCACCCCACCTCGTCGCCCGTCACCACGCCGGACTCCCCTTGCAGCTCGTCCTCGGCGCGCACCTTGCGTACACGTTCGAAGTCGGTGCCCGCGATGACCTTGAGCACCGCTCCCTGGCCCTTGACCGCGCGCAGCTCGCTGCCGGGCAGGGCCGCCGCCAGGGAGCGTGCCGAGCGGTCCCAGCGGGGGTCGTAGGCGATGACCGTGCGCTTCAGGGTGCGGTCGGCCGAGTTCACCGGGTCGCCCGTCGTGCGGAAGCCCGTCGACGCCAGGGCCGCGTCCACCCGCTTGCCCAGTCCGCCCGTCGCCGTGCCGTTCTCGACCTGGACGCGGATCTGCTGCGGGGACACCGGGACCAGCAGCGCCTTGCTCCTCGGCTTGTAGGCGACCAGCGGCCGGTCCTCGCGCAGGGCCCTGAAGAGCCGGGCCGACTTCACGGGGTCCCACTTCAGCGTCGAGCCGACGCCCTTGACGGCGTATCCCATCTGCCCGATCGGCACGGTGGTGAACTCCGAGGAGGAGGGCGAGAAGTTCCGCATGGCACGGCCCAGGTCGAGCAGCTCGTCCGTGCCGAAGCCCTTGTCGGCCCGTACGGAGCCGAGGACGGCCCGCGCCACGTCGCGGAACTTCATCGGGTTCAGCAGGACGCCGGACGACGTGGCCCGCTCGATCAGCGCCGCCAGGAACCGCTGCTGACGCTTCATCCGGCCGAGGTCGGAGGAGCCGTCGGCGTGCCGGGAGCGGACGTACTGGAGTGCCTGACCGCCCATCAGGCGGTGCCGGCCCGCCGCGAGGTCGAGCCCGGTGTACGCGTCCTTCAGCGGGTCGGCGTTGCAGATCTCGACCCCGCCGAGCACGTCCACCGTCTTCATGAAGCTGGTGAAGTCGACCTCCAGGTAGTGGTCGATCTTCACATGGGTCATCTCCTCCACGGTCCGCACCGTCAGCGGCGGCCCGCCCTCCGCGTACGCCGCGTTGATCTTGATGGGGTGGCCGCGATGGCGTTCCCCCGTGGTCGCGTCGACGTGCTCCGGTGTCGTCGCGTACGAGTCGCGCGGCAGGCTCACCACGCTCGCCCGCTCCCGGTCCTCCGAGATGTGCACGATCATGATCGTGTCGGTGCAGTGGCAGGGCGCCCCGCCCAGCCGGTACTTCTGCCGCTCCTCCTCGGTGATCCGGTCGCGGCCGTCGGTGCCGACCAGCAGCACGTTCATGCCGTGTCCGGCGCGCGGCCGGTTCTTCATGTCCTTGAACGGGTCGACGCGCTTGATGTCGGCGTCGAGGCTGGTCATCACCGCGTGCCCGATCCCGGCGGAGGCCAGCACGACGACGGACAGCGTGGTCGCCGCCCGCATCGCCCAGCGGGGCCGTCGGGGCCGCACGGGCGGCGACCACGCGGGCCGGCGCCGTGCTCGCATACGCCGGGATCGGG
>NZ_LJBR01000471.1 GCF_001282115.1 Streptomyces sp. NRRL B-24085
CGCCCGACCTCGACCGCTCCCGGCGCCGGGAAGATCAACCTCGACAAGGGCCGGGTCAGCCTCCAGAAGAACCAGACCGTCTCCCTGGTCAAGGGCGGACGGCCGCTGCTCTCCCAGGTCAAGATGGGCCTCGGCTGGGAGCCGGCGTACCGCGGCAAGGACATCGACCTCGACGCCTCCGTCATCGCCTACGGCCCGCAGCGCAACCACATCGACAGCTGCTACTTCGGCAAGCTGTCCATCGTCGGCGGCGCGATCAAGCACTCCGGCGACAACCTCACGGGCGAGGGCGGCGGTGACGACGAGGTGATCGTCGTGGACCTCGGCCGGCTCCCGCAGGAGGTCACCGGTCTGGTCTTCACGGTCAACTCCTTCTCCGGGCAGAAGTTCACGGAGGTCGCCAAGGCGTACTGCCGCCTCATCGACGCCGGAAGCGGGGAGGAGCTGGTCCGCTTCGACCTCACCAACGCGGAGGCGCAGACCGGCGTGATGATGGCCAAGCTGATCAAGCAGTTCTCCGGCGAGTGGGAGATGACGGCGATCGGCGACTTCGTGAAGTCCCGCACAGTGCGGGGCATGGTGAAGCCGGCGGCCCAGGCGCTGTAGCCGGTGGGCGAGCAGGGGCCGAGGGGGAGCTGTTCGCACAGCTCCCCGCGCCCCTGGGCGGTCGCCGCCCGCCCCGGCTAGAACAACGCGCTGTAGCCGTTGAGCGCCGGCTGCCCGCCGAGGTGGGCGTAGAGCACCGTCGAGTCCGCGCCGATCTCCCCGCGCCGGACCAGGTCGATCATCCCGGCCATGGACTTGCCCTCGTACACCGGGTCGGTGACCATCCCCTCGGTGCGGGCGGCGAGGCGCATCGCCTCCAGCGTGGTCTCGTCGGGGATGCCGTAGACGCCCGCGTGGTACCGCTCGTCCAGCTCCACGTCCTCCTCGGTCAGCTCCTTCCGCACGCCGATGAGCTGCCCGGTGCGGTGGGCGATCCGCGCGATCTGCGCCCGGGTGGTGACGGGCTCGGCCGAGGCGTCGATGCCGAGGACGCGCCGGGGCCGACCGCCCGCCTCCTCCAGCGCCCGGAACCCGGCGACCATGCCGGCCTGGGTGGACCCGGTCACCGAGCAGACCACGACCGTGTCGAAGAAGACGCCCAGATCCCGCTCCTGGTCGGCGACTTCGTACGCCCACGCGGCGAAGCCGAGACCGCCGAGCGGGTGGTCGGAGGCGCCGGCCGGGATGGCGTACGGCTTGCCGCCCGCCTCCTCGACGTCCCGGAGGGCCTGCTCCCAGCTCTCCTTGAACCCGATCCCGAACCCGGCCTTCACCAGGCGTACGTCGGCCCCGGCGAGCCGGCTGATCAGGATGTTGCCGACCTTGTCGTACACGGCGTCCGGCCAGTCCACCCAGCTCTCCTGCACCAGCACGCACTTGAGCCCTGCCCGGGCGGCGCAGGCCGCGACCTGGCGGGTGTGGTTGGACTGGACGCCGCCGATCGAGACGAGGGTGTCGCAGCCCTGCGCGAGGGCGTCCGCGACCAGGTACTCCAGCTTGCGGGTCTTGTTGCCGCCGTACGCGATCGGGGAGTTGCAGTCCTCGCGCTTGGCCCACAGCGCGGCCCCGCCGAGGTGCGCGGTCAGACGTTCCAGGCGGTGGACGGGGGACGGCCCGAACAGGAGCGGGTAACGGTCGTAGGACGAAAGGGGCATGGGGTCCTCCCGGTGGATCGCTGGGGGCTCAGTCGCTGTCGGCGAGTTCGGCCAGTCCCCGCCAGATCTCCGCGGTGACCCGGACCGCCCCGTCCACGTCACCGGCCGCGCAGGCCGCGATCAGCCGGTCGTGCAGGCCGGCCGAACGGCAGGTGCCGCCCTCGCCGAAGCGCCGGCGTTCGAGGCGGCGGATGAGAGGGGTGTAGCGGGCGGCGGTGGCGGCGGCCGCGCGGTTGCCGCTGACCCGGACCAGGACGTCGTGCAGGTCGTCGTCGGCGCGCAGGGCCTCGTCGACGTCCCCGGCGGTGACGGCGGCCGCGAAGCGTGCGTTGGCCGCGCGCATGGTCTCGATGTCGGCGGCGAACAGCCGTGGCACGGCGACCCGTGTGACCAGTTCGTGCATGGCCCCGACCACGGCGGCGGCGTCCCGCACCTCGGCGGCGACGACCTGGGTGACCCGGGTGTAGCTCTGCGGCTTGCTCTCCAGCAGCCCCTCGTCGACCAGCCGCGCGAACGCCTCCCGCACGGGCGCCCGGGACAGTCCGAGCCGCTCGGCGAGATCGGCGTCCCGCACGACCGCCCCGGGCTCGATCTCCCCGGCCACGATGGCGTCCCGGATGGAGGCGTAGGCCTGGTCCCGGAGGAGGGTGCGGGTGAGCGGTCGTATGGCCTTCACAACTGAAATGTTAGATGTCACCAGCTGGCCCGGCAAGGGTCCGGGCACGGGTGTGGCCCGCACCCCCGTGAGGTGCGGGCCACGCTCGGTGCTCAGGCCGCCCAGGGCCAGTCGGCGTCCCGGGCCGCCTCGAGCAGCGGGACCATCCGGAAGGCCGCGTCCGAGAGGCCTCCGAAGGTGTGGCGGTTGCCGGTGCCGGAGGGGCCGTGGCCCGCCCGGTGGCCGGCGAGGTTCCAGGTGTAGACCGGCACGTCGGCCGGGACCTGCTCGGTCGGGCCGCCGCGGCGGTGGTACGTGTACTGCTCGTCGGTGACGATCAGCACCCGGTCCTGGCCCCGGTAGTGCGCGCGGACCGCCGACGTGGTGTCGGTGCCGCCCAGGTCGCCGAAGCGGCCGAGGATCTTCAGCACCGACTCGCCCCTGCCGAACGACAGACGCCGGTTCGTGGTGCCGAACTCGACGAGATCCGCGTCCTCCGCCCGCAGCGCGAGCGCCGTACCGAAGATCGCCGCCGCGTCGGCCCGGTTGAGCCGCGACCGGTCGGACAGCCGCGCCCACATGGAGCCCGAGCGGTCGACGAGCACCAGGGTGCGGCCGGGCAGCGCGGGCACGTTGGCCAGCGAGTGGCCGAGCGCCCGCTCCAGCGGGTACGCCCAGCGCAGCGAGGGCGCGTGCTGGTACGCGGCGAGGTACCGGAAGGGGAACTGCCGCGACCGTACGACCTCCGCCGGGTCGCTGATCCTCGCCGCCACCTGCGCGGCGACCTCGTCCGACACCCCCGCCTCGTCGAAGTTCCGGAGGTTCCTGACGAGTGCCATCGCGCCCATGGACGGGATCACGGCCTCCCAGGCCGCCTTGTCCATCGGGCCCTGGAGCCAGCCCGCCAGCGCCTCCCACGTGATCCCGGCCGCGGCCAGTCGCTCGGCCCCGCCCTCGGACGTGACGACGGCACGCCGCTGTGCCGCCGGCAGTGCCATCAGCTCGCGGTGCGCGGTCAGGATCCGGTTCGAGGCGGGCGGCACGGCCGTGTCCGGGTGGTGCCGGCGGTCGAGGGCGTACTGGAACAGCTCGCCCTGCCACGGCTTGTCCGGGTCCGGGGTCGCATGCACCAGGTTGAGGATGTCGCCGAAGCGGTAGCCCTTGGACGCGGTGTCGTACTTCAGCAGCGACTTGCCGCTGTAGAGCCGCCGTACGGCGTCGGCGATCCCGCGCTTGACGGGCTTCGGGACGTTGCGGCCGTACCGGGCCGTCCAGTACCCGAGGAACTCGCCCGGCTCGTCGGGACGCCGCAGCACGGAAGCCACGACCTGTCGGTTCGGGGGACCGTCGGTCACCCCTGCGTCGAGGCGCGCCTTCACGTACTCGGCGGCGCCCACGAGCGAGGCGGTGCGCAGGTTTCCCTCGCCGCGCAGCCAGCCGAGCAGCCCGGCGGTCCAGGCGGAGTCGGTGACGGCGAGCTGCCGTACGAGTGCGGCGAACCGGTCGTCGCGGTCCGCGCCGGACTCGTAGAAGGTCTGCTGGGAGACGAAGTTCGAGACCGCGAGCAGAAAGAGCTCGGAGCGCACGTCCCGCTCGTGGCCGAGGCCGCCCTCATAGGTCCGCAGAATGCGTCCCGTCGAGGTGACCCGGGACGTGGGACGGGCTCGTGCGGCCTTCTTGTTGAATCGCGCCATGGTGAATTCCCCCGAATTCGTTGCTGTTTCGGAGGGAGGCGCGGCAAAAGGAGGGTGCCCGAGGTCGAAGTCGGCTGCGGTGCTTATAACTGGCGCGTCTGCCGTTCCGCCACACCGACCTTGCGTCGATGACGGGATTCGAACCCGCACGAGGGTTTTCCCTCATCAGTTCCCGAAGTATCCGCTGCCTGCGCACCGGGCACCCACCATGAGCCGCGCCTCCCGAGATCATGTCTTCTCGCACCGGGAGGTGCATGAAGTTGTGGTGTCCAGAGTTCAGATCGGCGGAACCGACAATTGGTGCTCTAACCCCTGAGCTACACCGGCACGTTGTACCGGTGGCGGGACTCGAACCCGCGGCCGCCCCATTATGAGTGGAAGTAGGTCCTGCCTTCGCACCTGGACGTTCATCACTCTAGGAGGCGCGCCGCGGGCCCGGCGAGCGAATTAAAATCAACCGCGCTTCTGGCGCTTCCAGGGGCCCGTGATCGCCAGCATGATTCCCGGGGTCTGGATGTTGGCGTACAGGGTCTTTCCGTCGGGCGAGAAGGTGACGCCGGTGAACTCGCTGTACTCCGGCTCCTCCTCGGTGCCGATGTTGAGTTCGTTGCGGGCGATCGGGTAGGTGCGGCCGCTCTCGGTGGCGCCGAACAGGTGCTGGACGCCCTCGCCGTCCTCGGCGATGACGAGGCCGCCGTACGGGGAGACGGTGATGTTGTCGGGGCCGTCGAAGGCGCCGTCCGCGGACGGGTCCGGGTTCACTCCGAGGAGGACCTTGAGTGTGAGGGTGCGGCGCTTGGGGTCGTAGAACCAGACCTGGCCGTCGTGCTGGACGGGGCTCTCCTCACGGGCGTACGAGGAGACGATGTACGCGCCGCCGTCGCCCCACCACATGCCCTCCAGCTTGCGGGCGCGGGTGACCTGGCCGTCGGTGAACTGCTTGCGGACGGAGACCGACTTGGCGTCGCGGTCGGGCACGTCGACCCAGTCGACGCCGTACACCGTGCCGGTCTTCGTGGCGCGGGAGAGGTCGTCGACGAACTTGCCGCCGGAGTCGAAGCACTTGAAGGCCTGGAGGACCCCCGCGTTGTCGGCGAGGGTGCGCAGCTTGCCGCGGCCGTGGTGGAAGCCCGTCGGCGGGGTCCAGCGGTAGAGCAGGCCGTTGGGGCCGGAGGCGTCCTCGGTCAGGTAGGCGTGGCCGCGCCTGGGGTCGATGACGACCGCCTCGTGGGCGTACCGGCCGAACGCCTTGACGGGCTTGGGGTCGCGGTTGGCGCGCCGGTCCTCGGGGTCGACCTCGAAGATGTAGCCGTGGTCCTTGGTCATGCCGTTCTGGCCGGCCTTGTCCTCGGTCTCCTCGCCGGTGAGCCAGGTCCCCCAAGGGGTGGTGCCGCCCGCGCAGTTGGTGGAGGTGCCGGCGATGCCGACCCACTCGGCGACGTGCCCGTGGCGGACCTCGACGACCGTGCAGCCACCGGAGGCGGCGGGGTCGTAGACGAGGCCCTCGGTGAGCGGCACCGGGTGGGGCCAGTTGGCACGCGGGCCCTTGAGCTCGTGGTTGTTGACCAGGAGGGTCGCACCGCGGGGGCCGCAGAAGGTGGCCGTGCCGTCGTGGTTGGAGGGGGTGAATTCGCCCGACTCCAGCCTGGTCTTCCCGCTGTAGGTGATGACCTCGTAGCTGAACCCGGCGGGCAGCGCGAGGATGCCGTCGGGGTCGGGGATCAGGGGCCCGTAGCCGACTCCGTGGCGGGCGCCCGCGGTCTGCGCGCCCTCGCTCTCGACGTCGGTGGCGGCGAGCGCGTTGGGTGCGGTGGCGAGGGCGCCGACCGTGCCCGCCAGCGCGACACCGGCTCCGGTGAGCGCGGTCTTCGCGGCAAAGTCCCTGCGGGTGAGCGACATGGTGTCTCCTGAGACGGTGGGTGAACGCCGTGGAGGGTGGCGGACCTCGAATCGGCGCAACCGTCTCGCCCATGTCTGAACACGGGTTGAACTGCGAGAGGACTCTGTGGAGCAGCTTTGATGAATCAACGCGGGTTGACGGGAGTGCTTTCAGGGGCGCGGGGCGGTGTCGATGTGCGGCTCCGCCGCGCGCGACCAGCCACAATCCGCCCGCACCCGCGACGCGACCTCAGCCCCCCTGCTGTGAGCGCGCCTTGAACGCGGCCTTCCGGGCCTCCTTGGCCACCTTCTTGTCGGGATGCAACCGCCCCATCGCCTCCAGCACGTCGGCCGTGGCGGGATGGTCGACCTTCCAGGCCGCCGCGAAGAAGCCGCCGTGCTGCTGGGCCAGCCCTTCCACCAGCCCCTGGAGCTCCTCGGAGTTCCCCTCGGCGGCCAGTTGCGCGGCGATCGTGTCGACGGTCAGCCAGAACACCATGTCCTCGGAGGGCGCGGGCACGTCCCCGAACCCCCGCTCGACCAGCCAGACCCGGGCGAGCCCGCCCAGCTCGGGGTCGTCGAGGACCTCCCGCAGCGCGGGTTCGGCGACCGGGCCGACCAGCGACAGGGCCTGCTGGCAGCGCAGCCTGCGCAGCGGGGCCCCCGCGTCGCTGCCCCGGGCCGCCGCCAGCAGTTCCCGCGCGGCGGCCAGCGGTTCACGCCGGTCCAGCCACTGCTCGGTCTCGGCCTGGGCGGCCGAGGGCGGGAACGCGGCGGTCCCGTCGAGCAGCGCGTCCGCGCCCTTGTCGGCGAGGTCGCCGACGGCCGGTGCGGCGATTCCCGCCTCCAGCAGCCGGGACCGCAGCCCGTACAGGCCGAGCGGGGTGAGCCGCACCATGCCGTACCGGGAGACGTCGGTCTCGTCGACGGCCGCGGCGGGCTCCTCGTCGGCGTCGGCCATCAGCGCCTCGTCGACGGGCTGGTACTCGACGATCCCGACGGGCTCCAGGAAACGGAACTGGTCGTCCAGCCGCATCATCGCGTCGGACACCTGCTCCAGGACGTCGTTGGTGGGCTCGCCCATGTCGCTCGGCACGATCATCGACGCCGCGAGGGCGGGCAGCGGCACGGGCCCGTCGCCGGGGCCGTCCTCGCTGACCGTGAGCAGGTAGAGGTTGCCGAGCACCCCGTCGAGGAACTCCTGCTCGGCCTCGGGGTCCCAGTCCAGGGAGGCGAAGTCGATCTGCCCGCCCCCGTCCTCTGCGGACATGGCGTCGACCAGGTCGTCCAGATCCGGCACGCTCGCGTCGGCCAGCGCCGTCTCCAGCGCCGTCAGCCACACGCCGAGCACGTCGTGCGGGGAGCCGGACAGCAGGGCCAGGTCCTCGCCCGGGGCGACCGTGCCCTCCTCCTCGTCGACGATCTCGACCAGCCCGGTGTCGACGGCGACCCGCCAGGCCTCGCTCGCGTGGGCCGCGGCCTCGTCGCCGGTGAGGCCGAGGTGTGCGGCGGCCGAGGGCAGCAGCTCCTCGACGAGTCCGCCCCCGGCGTCGACCCGTGTGTCCTCGCCGGCCCAGCGGGCGAGCCGGGCGGCCCGGGCGAGCAGCGGCGTGGACAGGGCGTCCCGCGCCAGCTCCGCTTCGGGGTGCAGCCGCACCGGCGGCAGGGGGGAGCTGTCTGACATCGGCTGGTTCTCCTAGGACGCGTCGTGCCACTCAGCCGCTCAGCGTAGACGGATATCCACCCATGCCGCCCGGTTCATCTCCCCGACAGGGTCCGTACATGGCTGAAACCTTGACAAGTGGCCTGACCAGGCAGGAGATTGACGCGCGTAGAAATCCCGGCGGACACCTGTTCACTGTAATTTCTACGCGCGTCGCCACCGCCCCACAGGTCGCGGCTCCCACCGTTCCACGTTCACCCTCGTCCCGGCGCCTACGTTCGTCCCCGGAGGGATCCCGTTGCCGAGCAAGAAGTCCGCGCGTCTCGCCGCGCTCACCGTCGCCGCCCTGTCGGCGGCCTCCACCGTCGTCCTGGTCTCGCCCGCGCACGCGGCCGCCGTGAGCATCCACGACATCCAGGGCACGACCCGGATATCCCCGTACGCCGGTCAGAAGGTCGCCGATGTGGCCGGAATCGTCACCGGCGTGCGCACCTACGGCTCGTCCAAGGGGTTCTGGATCCAGGACCCGAACCCGGACGCCGACCCGGCCACCAGCGAGGGCGTCTTCGTCTTCACCAGCTCCGCCCCGAAGGTCGCCGTCGGTGACGCCGTCACCGTCACCGGCACGGTCTCGGAGTACGTCCCGGGCGGCACGTCGAGCGGCAACCAGTCGGTGACCGAGCTCACCAAGCCGACCGTCACCGTCCTCTCCGGCGGCAACGCGGTTCCGGCCGCCACGGTGATCGACGCGAAGTCGGTGCCGGCCGCGTACGTCCCGGCCGGCGACCCCGCCGCGGGCAACTCGATCAACGGCCTGACGCTGGAGCCGAAGAAGTACGCCCTGGACTACTACGAGTCCCTGGAGGGCATGAACGTCGAGGTCGCCGACACCCGCGTGGTCGGCGCGACGGACCCGTACACCGAGCTGTGGGTGACGGTGAAGCCGCGCGAGAACGCCACCCGCCGCGGTGGCACGCTCTACGGCTCCTACGACGCGCAGAACACCGGCCGGCTCCAGATCCAGTCGCTCGGCCCGACCTCAGCCTTCCCGGTCGCGAACGTCGGTGACGTGCTCACCGGCTCCACAGCGGGCCCGCTGGACTACAACCAGTTCGGCGGCTACACGCTCGTCGCCAACGAGATCGGCACGCTGAAGAGCGCCGGTCTCACGCGCGAGACCACGCAGAAGCAGAAGAACGGCGAGCTCGCGGTCGCGACGTACAACGTCGAGAACCTCGACCCGTCCGACGCCACCTTCGAGGAGCACGCCTCCGCGATCGTGAACAACCTGAAGTCGCCCGACATCGTGTCCCTGGAGGAGATCCAGGACAACAACGGCGCCAAGGACGACGGCACGACCGCCGCCGACGTGACGGTGAGCAAGCTGATCGACGCGATCGTCGCGGCGGGCGGCCCGCGGTACGACTGGCGCTCGATCGACCCGGCGAACGACACCGACGGCGGCGAGCCGGGCGGCAACATCCGCCAGGTGTTCCTCTTCAACCCGGAGCGGGTCTCCTTCACCGACCGCGCGGGCGGCGATGCCACCACGGCGGCCGGGGTCACCAGGGTCCACGGCAAGGCGCAGCTCACGGTCTCCCCGGGGCGCATCGCCCCCACGGACGAGGCATGGAAGTCCAGCCGCAAGCCGCTGGCCGGGGAGTTCGTCTTCCGCGGCCGCACGGTCTTCGTGATCGCCAACCACTTCAACTCCAAGGGCGGCGACTACGGTCTGACCTCGGCGGTCCAGCCGGTGCCGCGCAGCTCGGAGGTCCAGCGCCACCGCCAGGCGACCCTGGTCAACGCCTTCGTCAAGGACATCCTCGACACCCAGAAGAACGCGGACGTCATCGCCCTCGGCGACATCAACGACTTCGAGTTCTCCGACACGGCGAAGATCCTGGAGGGTGACGGCGAGCTGTGGTCGGCGATCAAGTCGCTGCCCAGGAGCGAGCGTTACACCTACGACTACCAGGGCAACCAGCAGGTCCTGGACCAGATCCTGGTGAGTCCGTCGATCCGGCGCGGCTGCGACTTCGAGTACGACAGCGTGCACATCAACGCGGAGTTCAACGACCAGATCAGCGACCACGACCCGCAGGTGCTGCGCTTCAAGCCGTGACCGGCGGGGGTCAGGCCTGGTCGAACACGCCGTTCAGCCAGGCCTGCCACTCGTTCTCGCACTCCTTGATGTCGGAGTCGGGGGCGAAGTCGTGCAGGGAGATGCCGACCGGGTGGCCCCAGTGGTTGCGCCCGAAGACGCGGGTCATGCCCCGGTCGGTGCGCAGCCCGATGAAGTAGGGGTTGCGGAAGTCGACCACGGCCTCGAAGGTGTCGGGGCCGTGGACCGTCACGCGGGTGCCCGCGGCCACGTCCTCGCCGACACCGAGCGCCCGTCCCACTGTGGCGAGGGCGTCCGGCGCCTTGGACGCCTCGGGTCCGTCGAAGGTCGCGAAGGCGGCCGGGCGGGGCGCGAAGTGGGTCAGGTACTCGCGCAAGGTGTGCAGGTAGAAGTCGGTGTGCTTGGCGGCGCCGTCGTACTGGTTATCCCAGTCGTCGACGAAGATCCCGCTGTGGACGTAGCGCACCCAGGCCCGCCGGCCCTCGTCCCGGGGTTCCACGGTGTAGTCGAGCTGGTTGAGGGTCTGCTGGGAGATGCCGTCGACGTTCTCGACGCGGTTGGTGTAGCGGTGCGGCGGGTCCCAGGCGACGACCTCGGACCCGAAGGGGCCGGTGCCGCCGACGCGGGGCTCGGGCGGCTCCATCGGCCACAGGTAGCCGCCGGTTCCGGTGGTGATCGCCTCCCACACCTGCTCCGGGGTGGCGTCGACCTCGAACTCGCGGGCGATCTCGAACTCCTTGGACATGATCTACTCCAACTCGGTCTTCTTGAGCGTGGGATGGACGGCAACCACGATCCGGTGATCCCTGCCGCCCTCGGCGTCCGGGGCGTCGTACCTGCGGATCAGCTCGGTGACGCCCGCCGTCAACTCCTGGATGAAGGCGGCTCGTTCAGCGGCGGAGGCGAAACGCACCTCGCCGTCCAGCGCGTACGTCGCGAGCCTCTTGCGCTCCTTGGCGGCGCCGGTGATCAGCTGACCCACGTCCCGCACCAGCCGGGCCCCGAGCGCCAGCAGCCAGCGCGCGGAGAGCTGGTCGCGGAAGCGGTCGGGGTCGGGCTGCACGGAGGCGAGGGCGAGCGGCGAGATCACGTACGAGGCCGCGGTCGCCCGCATCAGGCGTTCGGTGACGTTTCCCTTGCGGCGCTCACCCGCGAGCTCGACCAGGCCGTGCCGCTCCAGCGCCTTGAGGTGGTAGTTCACCTTCTGGCGGGGCAGTCCGACCTGACCGGCCAGCATGGCGGCCGACGCGGGGCCGGCCGCCAGCTCGGCCAGCAGCCGCGCTCTTGTGGGGTCCAGCGAGACGGCTGCGGCCTCGGGGTCCTCGATCACGGTGACGTCCAGCATGGGTCCACCGTCTCACCGAAAACTTTTTTTGTCCAGGCGATCGAAGTTTTCGGTGGGCGGCTGTCACGGAAGCAGGCCGAGGACGTGGTCGTACCGGCTGACCACGCTGCTCTTCAGTCCCGGCCAGGTCTGCACGCGCTCCCAGCGGTCCGTGGCCGAGCCGATGCCGTTCCCCGGGGCGGCCAGCGCTTCGAGGTGGGCCTGGGCGCTCTCCCACTCGGCGTAGTTGAGGACGCGGGTGCCGTCGGTGCTGAGGTGGAAGTGCGCGCCGATACCGCCGGGGTGCGGGTTCGGTTCGTGCTCCAGCGCGTCGAGGACGGCGTCCACCCAGGCCCGCTGCCGGTCGGGGTCGGGACCGTCGAACTCGATGTCGACGACGACGATGCAGCCCGGAACCCGCCGGTCCCCCTCCCGGACGGCGCTGCGGTGGTGCCGGTAGCGGCCGAGCCCGAGCCGTTCGATGTGGGGCACGGCGGTGTCGATCTCGTCGACGCGCTCCAGCCGCTGCGTCCGCGCGAAGGCCTCGTACGCCTGCTCGTCGGTCCACTGCGAGTAGTGCAGCAGACTCGCGGTGTCGTGTCCGGTGTAGACGTGGTAGGCGAGCAGTCCGTCGGCGGGCCACGGCCGGCGTTCCCAGGCGGCGGCGACGGCCTCGACGGTCTGCCGCTGGCGCAGCGGGTTGCCCACCCGCCAGGTGCTGAACAGGGACGCTCCCACTCCGGGCCGGGCGGGGTCGGGATGGACGTCGGTACGGCGGGTCATGCGCGTGGCCTCCTCGGTTCGCTGGTCGACGTGTTCGCCGGCCAGCCTCCGACCTCAACCAGGATTGAGGTCAAGTCGGCGGTTGGGGCGGTGGTTTCGGGAGACCCGCCAGGGCATGGACGAGCAGGCGGACGACCGGCCGCGACGCCCCGCCAAGTTGCCCGCGCGAGCCTGGCGTGCGGTGCTGGGACGTACGGCGAAGGAATTGCTGGACGACGAACTGGCCGACCGCGCGGCGGCGTTGACGTACTACGGCGTCCTGTCGCTGTTCCCCGCCCTGCTGGTGATGGTATCCCTGCTGGGTGTGGTGGGGCAGCGCGCCACGGACAAGATCCTGGACAACATCGGGGACCTCGCGCCGGGTCCGGCCCGGGACATCCTGCGGGACGCGGTCGTCCAGCTCGGCGACAGCGGCGGCACCGGCAGCGTCCTCGCGGTCCTCGGCCTGTTCGCCGCGCTGTGGTCCGCCTCCGGGTACGTCGCCGCGTTCATCCGTGCCTCCAACGCGGTGTACGACCTTCCCGAGGGGCGCCCGGTGTGGAAGCTGACACCGCTGCGCCTGGCGCTGACCGTGACGCTGATGCTGATGCTGGCGGCGAGCGCGCTGATCGTGGTGTTCACCGGTCCGCTGGCCGAACGGGCGGGCCGTGCGGTGGGGTTCGGGGACGCGGCCATCGCGATCTGGGGCGTGACCAAGTGGCCGGTGCTGCTGCTCCTGGTCGTCGTGATGATCGGGCTGCTGTACTGGGCCGCCCCCAACGTCCGCGGCCGCGGCTTCCGTTGGATCTCCCCCGGCAGTGTCATCGCCACCCTGGTCTGGCTCGCCGCCTCCGCGGGCTTCGCCGTCTACGCCGCCAACTTCGGCTCCTACAACCGGACGTACGGTGCCCTCGCCGGTGCCATCGTCTTCCTGGTGTGGCTCTGGCTGACGAACCTGGCGATCCTGCTGGGCCTGGAGTTCGACGCGGAGCTGGCCCGGGAGCGGGCGATCGCCTCCGGTGCGGCCGAACCGACGGAGGAGCCGTACGTGGAGCCCCGGGACACCCGGAAGTGGCCGCCGCGGCTGCGGGCGGCCCGGGGGAAGGGACGCGCCTGACGGCGGCCCACGCAAGGGCGGGCGGCACACGCAAGGACCGGGCGGCGCACGCAGGAGCGGACGGCGCACGCAAGAGCGGCCAGCACACCCAGGAGCGGACGGCGCACACAAAAGCGGGCGGCACCCGTGCTTCCGGGTGCCGCCCGCGTCCGGCCTGCGAGGTGGCGCGGCTACTTCTTCGGGTACCGCCACGACACGACGACGATCGCGGCCAGGGCCGCGCCCACGATCAGCACCGGCCGCGGATGCCGTACCGCCGCCATGACCAGGGGCCGGGCCGGCTGGGGCACGCTGTGCTGCGCCCTGCGTTCCAGCGCGGCACCCGTCCGAGAGGCCTTGCCCTGGGTGAGCCGGCCCGCCCGCTGCGTCCGGTCCTGGACCTTGTGGCCGGCCTGGGTGGCCCGGTCCTGGACCAGGTGTCCGGCCTGCGTGGCCTTGTCGTGCACGGTGTGCCCGGCCTGCGCCGCGCTGCTGCGAAGCTGCACGGTCATCGCGCCGGCCTTGTCCCTGAGATCTGCCGCGCGAGCCCGCGCACGGCCCTTGACGTCCATCTTCCCTGCCAACTCCTCAACGGTGTCACCGAGTTCACTACGGGTCCGCTCGATCTGCCGCCGCAGTTCATCGGGTCCCTTGGCCCCCGTCGCGTGGGGCTCGCCGCTTGTCCTGTCCGTCATCGGTGCGCCCTTTCCCTGATCTCCTCGACGTCCGCCTTGACGCTGCCGAGGGCCTCCTCGGGCGTCGGGGGCGCGGCACGGCGGAGCTGGGCGCGGCCGGTGGCGGCGAGCACCCCCGCGATCACGAACAGCACAGCCGTCACGATCAGCGCCGCGGCCCACACCGACAGCACCAGCGCGAGCGCGGCGATGCCGGTTCCGGCCAGGGCGAGCAGTCCCGCGTAGGCGAAGGCGCCGGCGGCTCCCAGCAGCCCGCCGCCCTTCCCCGCCCGCCGGCCCTTCTCGGCCAGTTCTTCCTTCGCGAGGGCGACTTCCTGCCGCACCAGCCGCGAGACCTGCTCGGTGGCCTGTCCGACGAGTTCGCCCACCGAGTGATGTCCGTCGTGCGCCGGCCTGGGGGCCGTGGTTCCGGTCACGGTGTTCCGCCTCCTCTCGGTCGGAACACCCGGGTACCCGGCCCGGCCCCCGCTACCCCATCGGCGGACCGTCGTCCGGGCCGTGCTGCCCGAGCCGGGCCAACTGGCTCTGGAACCAGTCGAGCCGGACCTGCAACAGGGCTGCCTCGGCGGCGAGTTCGGGCACCCCGAGCTCCATGGGCAGACCGGCGTCACCGGCTGCGGGGACGGCGGCCGGCCGTGCCACCACCCGCAGCCCCTCCCCCGCCAGCCGGGCGAATCCGGCGAGCGAGACGGCCGTACGTCCGCGCAGGCAGCTCGCGCAGGAGGGGGCCAGGGCCCGCCAGCCGGGCCTGCCCCAGCCGGCGTCGGCGAGCGCCGCCGCTACCGTGCCGCAGGCGCAGGGTCCGACGGTCGCGGTCCGCACCCGCTGGCGGGCGTAGCGGAAGCCGCGCTCGAAGCGGAGGTAGCGGCCGAGGACCAGGACGTCGAGGAGGACGGCTGTGCGGTGCTCGGCCGTGCACAGCAGTGCCTCGGCCGCCGCGCGGTCGTGCACGCAGTGGAAGCCGCAGTCGCAGCGGCGGTTCGGTGCCCGGTGCCGCAGGCCGTAGACGCAGGACGCGTCGGCCAGGACGCCATACGGCAGCGCGCCGCCGAGCGACACACCGGTGAACCCGGCCCGGGTGCCGTCCTGGGACAGCACCGGGTGGGCGATCTTGTATCCGGTCGGCGGCTCCGCGGGGCGTTCCTCCGGAAGCCGCAGCCTCATCGGGCCGCCGGAACCTCTTCGGGGGCCTTCAGTTCCTTGATCTCCTCGGGGAGTTCGAGCTCTTCCTCGTGGATCTCCGGCCGCTCTTCCGCGACTCCGGTGGCGAGTGCCTTGCCGAGCTTCATGACGCCTCCAGGACCAGGGGTCGTGCACCGTCCTGACCATGGTGACCCATGCGGGCCCGATTTGGACATACCGCCTCTTCGCAGCATCCCTTAGCAATATCCCGTAGGAGAATTAAGTGGAGCTTCACGGTTGGCAGGTCGAGACTACGGCTATGACCCATGCCGCCCCACCCTTCGGCCGCGCCCTCTGCGCCATGATCACGCCCTTCGACGAGACCGGTGCCCTCGACCTCGACGGTGCGCAGACGCTCGCCGACCACCTGGTGACGGAGGGCTGCGACGGGCTCGTCCTGTCCGGCACCACGGGTGAGTCGCCGACCACGACGGACGCGGAGAAGTCCGCGCTGGTGAAGGCGGTGCGGGAGGCGGTGGGCGGACGGGCCTCGGTGGTGACCGGGGTGGGCACCGCCGACACCCGGCACACGGTGGAGCTGGCCCGCGCCGCCGAAGGGGCGGGCGCGGACGGGGTGCTGGTGGTCAGCCCCTACTACAGCAGGCCGCCGCAGGACGCGCTGGAGGCGCACTTCCGGGAGATCGCCGACGCCTGCGCACTGCCCGTCATGCTCTACGACATCCCGGGCCGCACCGGCATCCGCATCGAACCGGAGACCATGATCCGGCTCGCCGAGCACCCCCGGATCGTCGCGGTCAAGGACTGTTCCTACGACCTCCTCGGCATCCAGAAGGTCCTGCACCGCACGGAACTCGCGTACTACGCGGGCTGCGACGAGCAGATCCTCGCGCTGTACGCGGTGGGCGCGGCGGGGTACGTCAGCACGGTGGCCAACGTGGTCCCGGACCGGCTCCGGGCGATCATCGACCTGTTCGAGGCGGGCGACACCCCCGTGTCCGCCCGCCTCCAGCAGAGGGCCGTGCCGCTGATCGAGGCGATGATGGCGGCGGGCCTGCCCGGCACGGTCACCGCCAAGGCCCTGCTCACCGCGCTGGGCCGGCCCGCGGGCCCGGTCCGCGCCCCGCTGCGGCCCGCCGGCCGGGAGGCGGCCGACGGGCTGCTGGCGGAGTACGAACGGTTCGTGGCCGCCTGATCACCTGATCAGGGCTGGGCGAAGAGCGGCTCCCAGCGTCCGGCGTCGCCGTCGTTGCCCTCGCGGAAGCCGCTGAGCGGGACTTCCTTGTCACTGCCGAGGGTGACGAGCACGAGCCGGCTGTGGAACTCGTTCTTGTCGTTCTCCCCGATGTCCCAGGCGATGAGCTGCTTGTTGCCCACCCAGGCGAGCAGTTGCTGGCCGCGCACCTCGGTGTGCGCACCGGTCCTGGCGTCGAGGATGAACGAGGACGTCTTCCACTTCTGACCCGCGAAGGCTCCGGCCACGAGCCTGCCGTCCGGGGACTTGCCCGCGTCGACGTACCACTCCAGGTGCTTCTCGTCCGCGGGAGTGGGGATCTTGGCGCCCTTCAGGTCCCAGAACTCCTTGCCGATGTCCTGCATGGGGTTCCCGGCCCAGACGTACCGGCCGTCGTCGGTGAGGGCGAAGTCCTGGCGGCTGTTGACGAAGCTGCGGCCCACGGGGTTGTAGGAGTCGGCCCCGATCCTGACCTCGGTCCAGGCGCCGTTCCCGGAGGCCACGTCGAAGAGGTAGAACCCGTTGCGGCTCGACGTCGAGGGTTGGTCCCAGCCGCCGTCGGAGCCGTTCTCCTTGACCCGTAGGTCGGGGTTGCTGGAGTAGGTCGTCGCGACCAGCTTGCGGCCGTCGCGGGAGAAGGCGAGCCCACCGACCCTGTGGTCGGCCTCGATCCACCGCTCGACCTTGCCGGTGGTGAGATCGAGCAGACCGATCCGGGAGGAGGGCAGATCCCGTTCCAGGACAGCGGCTGTCCTGCCGCCGCGGGCGACCGCCACCCAGGACCAGTCCCCGGCCTTCTCGTACGTGCCGGTGCGCGGGTTCAGCAGGTGGTAAGTGCGCTGGTAGACGGCGGTGTTCGCGGTCTTCTTCACCGTCTCGGGGACGAAGTAGCCGGCGAGGGTGGTGCCGCCTGCGGAGATCTCCTCGCGGGGCGGCGACTGGTCGGGGTGGGCCTTCGTCTTCTTCTCCACCACGATCCCACCGCCGCCGCCCGAGGGCCGTACGTCGTCCTTGCCGGAGTCCAGCAGCGGTACCGCCACCCCTACGGCGACCACGGCGACCGTGGCCGCGGCGGCGAGCGCGATCCTGCGGCTGCGGCGGCGGCGCCGGACGGCGAGCACCCGGTCGGCGAATCCGGCCGCGGCCGGGGGCTGTTCGGCGGCCTGCTCGTGCAGCGCGTCGCGCACGATGTCGTCGACGTTCACGGACGCACCTCCACGGGCGAGTAGTCACGGGACGCGGACCGCTCGGCGTCGGCGGGCCCGAGGGCGGCCAGTTCGGGTGCGAGCGAGCGCAGCCGGGCCAGCGAACGGTGGGTGGTGGACCGCACGGTGCCGACCGAACAGCCGAGCAGCCGGGCCACGTCGGCCTCGGGCAGGTCCTCGAAGTAGCGCAGCACCAGGACGGTGCGCTGCCGTGCGGTGAGCCGGAACAGGGCCTGGCGCATCACGAGGCGCAGTTCGGTGGCGGCGGCGGTGTCGGCGCCGGGCTCGCCGGTGCCCGGCGGTTCGGGCGGCTCGGCGACGCTGACCTCCCGGCGGGGCCACTTCAGCCGCCAGCGGCTGACCTGCTGGCGGTAGAGGACCTGCCGTACATAGGCCTCCGGCTCGTCGATCTTCTGCCAGCGTCCGGCCGCCTTCACCAGGGCGTTCTGCAACAGGTCCTCACCGGCGTGCCGGTCTCCCCCGCACAGGAGGACGGCGGTCCTCAGCAGGGCGGACGACCTGCTGTCCACGAAGTCCCGGAAACTCTCCAGCCCTTCGGCATTCATCGTCACCTTCTCTTCCCCGGCGACGCCTGTGCGCCGCCCCTCCGACCCTTGTGACGCGGGCGGGCGGCCGCCGCTATGCCACTCCGTGAAAAGAAGTCGCCGCGAAGGACATGTGTCCTTCGCGGCGACTTCCTCTCGCGCGGGTCAGTTCCAGGAGTACCCGTCGCCGATCAGCAGCAGGTGCTCCAGGACGTCCTCCATCGGGTCGTCCACCTGGCCGATGTTGACCAGGCCGACCCGGGGGCCGTTGTGGGAGGCGGTGTTGGTCTCGTCGGCGTGTGCGCTGCCCGCGGGCAGCAGACACGTCACGGCCAGCACCGCCAGTCCGCCCGTCACGGCCCTCGTCCGTACGTTCCTCATCGCTCGGCCCCTCGTTCGTCGTCCCGGCATCTGATCGGACTCTGCGTCCACCCGTTCATCTGCCGAATCGCCCCCGAGGTCACGCCGAGCAACCCGTACGTGATCTTCGGGGGCTCAGTTGTGGCTGTGCAGGACGTCGTTGAGGCCGCCCCAGACCGCGTTGTTCGGGCGGGCCTCGACCGTGCCGGTGACCGAGTTGCGGCGGAAGAGGATGTTCGAGGCGCCGCTCAGCTCGCGGGCCTTGACGATCTGGCCGTCGGGCATGGTGACCCGGGTGCCGGCAGTGACGTAGAGGCCGGCCTCGACGACGCACTCGTCGCCGAGCGCGATGCCGACGCCCGCCTCGGCGCCGATCAGGCAGCGCTCGCCGATGGTGATGCGGACGTTGCCGCCGCCGGAGAGCGTGCCCATGGTGGAGGCGCCGCCGCCGATGTCCGAACCGTCGCCGATCACGACACCGGCGGAGATCCGGCCCTCGACCATGGAGGTGCCGAGCGTGCCCGCGTTGAAGTTGACGAAGCCCTCGTGCATCACGGTGGTGCCCGCGGCGAGGTGCGCGCCGAGGCGGACCCGGTCGGCGTCGGCGATGCGGACGCCCTTGGGGGCCACGTAGTCCGTCATGCGCGGGAACTTGTCGACGCTGGTCACGGCGAGGTGCAGGCCTTCGGCGCGGGCGTTGAGGCGCACCTTCTCGATGTCGTCGACGGCGACCGGGCCGAGCGAGGTCCAGGCGACGTTGGGCAGGAGACCGAAGATGCCGTCCAGGCTCAGGCCGTGCGGCCGGACCAGGCGGTGCGAGAGCAGGTGCAGCCGCAGGTAGGCGTCGTGCGTGTCGAGCGGCTTGTCGTCGAGGGAGGCGATGACCGTGCGGACCGCGATCACCTCGACGCCGCGGCGGGCGTCCGGGCCGGTCGCCTTGGCGGCGCCGTCGCCGAGCAGTTCCACGGCCCGGTCGGCGGAGAGCCGCTCGGTGCCGGCCGGGCCGGGTTCGGCGGAGAGCTCGGGAGCGGGGAACCAGGTGTCGAGAACGGTTCCGTCGGCGGCGACGGTGGCGAGGCCTGCGGCGATGGCGCCGGTGGTGCGCGGGGCAGTCGTGTCGGTCATGAGGGAAACCTAACCGGCACAGGCCACGGGACGCGAACCCGTGCGCGGGACGTCTCAGGTGATGGGCTGCCGCAGCGCGGGGCGTGAAACGCGAACCCGAGGGAGGGACGTCTCAGGTAGCGGGCTACCCCGGCACAGGCCGCGGGACGCGAACCCGAGCACGGGACGACTCGGGTGATGGCAGCCCCGGCGCGAGGCGTGAAACGTGAACCCGTGCGCGGGGCGTCTCGGGTGGTGGGCTGCCGCAGCGCGGGACGTGGAACGCGAACCCGAGGGAGGGACGTCCCGGGTCGCGGACTGCCCCGGCACAGGCCGCGGGACGCGAACCCGAGCACGGGACGACTCGGGTGATGGCAGCCCCGGCGCGAGGCGTGAAACGCGAACCCGAGGGAGGGACGTCCCGGGTCGCGGACTGCCCCAGCGCAGGCCGCGGGACGCGAACCCGTGCGCGGGACGTCTCAGGTAGCGGGCTGCCCCGGCACCGGGCGTGTGCGCACCCCGGCCGGCCGTCGCCGCCCGCCCCGGGCCGGCCGGGGGCGAGCCGGCTCGCCGCCCGTCCTACGCCTCCCGCGGGCTCACCCGCGCCAGCATCTCCCGCGCGTAGTCCTCGTCGTACAGCGCCCCCGTCAGCAGGACCTGGAGACAGATGCCGTCCATCAGCGCGACCAGCGCCCGTGCCGTGACCCGGTCCGTACGGCGGCTGAGGCCCTCGGCGAGCTCGTCCGCCCATTCGGCGGCGACCGGGCGCAGGGCCGGGCGGCGCAGCGCGGCGAGGTAGAGCTCGTACTCCAGCTCGACGCCGGTGCGGTCGCCGCCTAGCCAGTCGCCGAGGACGCGGGCGAGGCCGGCGGCCAGGTCACCGCCCGGGTCGTCCAGGACGCCGTGCGCGGCGACCGCCTTGGCGAAGCCCTCGCTGGCCTGGCGCAGCGCGGCGACCATCAGCTCGTCGAGGCTCTTGAAGTGGTACGTCGTTGACCCGAGCGGTACGTCGGCCTCGGCGGCGGCGCTGCGGTGGCTGAGCCCCGCGAGCCCCTTCGCCCCCACGACCCGGATGGCCGCGTCGATGATCCGCTGCCGGCGCTCGGGGTCGTGCCTGCGGGCCATCAGTGCGCCCCGCCCAGGTTCAGCACCACGACACCCACGATGATCAGCGCGATCCCCGCGGCCTTGGTGACCGTCATGGTCTCCCCGAGGAAGACCATGCCGATGGTGGCGATGGCCGCGGTGCCCACCCCGGCCCAGATCGCGTAGGCGGTGCCGACCGACACCGTCCTCAGCGTCTGGGCGAGCAGCGCGAAGGAGAGGACGTACCCGAGCACGGTCAGCAGCGAGGGCCCGAGCCGGCTGAAGCCCTCGGTGTACTTCATGGCCGTGGTCGCTCCGACCTCGGCGGCGATGGCTCCGGCGAGCAGCAGGTATCCCATGTGTACGAGCGTACATAACGGCGCGTCCGGGCGGTCGAGAACGCACCGCCCGGAGTGCACGGCTCGACGCAGAGCGGTGACCCCGCGGCAGCGGCGGAGTCGGACGGCACGCCCCCTGCGATCACGCAGCCGCCACCCAACTACCGTTCACCCAGCACGATGTGGCACAGCCGCACTCGGCTGGACGTCGGCCGCAGCCGCCGACTGCCCGCCATCCCCCGGCCACGGCATCTGTATTCAGGCCGAGTTGACGAAACCGACTCTCCTCGCACCCGCTGATCCAGGACAAGGCGGTGCAGAGGTGACGACCCGCTCCACGGCCGGCGCCGGAAGAGACGGAGACGGCATCCCACCGCGCCGGAATTGTGGAAACCAGCCGCTTCAAAGGGCTGCTCACAACCCCCGGTAACCACTACTGTTCCCTCCGGAACCACTCGTGGTTCACCTTTCACATACCGCGCCACCACAGCAGCGGCACGTCGCCTCGCGCCGCGCCGGAGGAACAGCGCATGCCCGAAGACAAGTCCCGGCCGCCTCAGGACCGCCCCTGGGAGAACGGCTGGACGTTGGACACCTCCCGCACACCAGGCACCCGACGGCTCTATCTCGCCGGGGCGCTGGCGGTGGCCACGATCGTCGCCTGTGTGGCGGTGATAGCCGCGACGGACCACCGGGCCGACGAGCCGTCGAGGACCGCGCGGGCCGAGGGGTCCGGCCTGATCTCGTTCTCCTCGCAGCCCGCGACGACCGTCGCCCCGCGCGGCGACAGCGGCCTCTCGTCGGTGTCCCCCACCCCCGGCAGCCCCCGGCAGCAGGGC
>NZ_LJBR01000472.1 GCF_001282115.1 Streptomyces sp. NRRL B-24085
GATGTCCGCCGTAGGCGAAGGCGTAGACGGCGGCGAGGAGATCGGCACTGTGATCGGCGTGCAGGTGGGAGATCCAGATCGCCGTCAGCCGCGAGGGGTCCGTGTGCCGCTGCAATTCCGCGAAGGTGCCGGGTCCGGCGTCCACCCACACCTCGGCGCCCCCGCCGCGCAGCAGATAGCCGGAGCAGGGGCGGCCCGGCGCGGGGTGCGGGGAGGCGGTACCGAGGACGGTGAGGCTGAGGGGCGGCATGGTGGGGAGCGTACGGTCCGCTCCCGCCGCCCGCCGCCCGTTTCCGTCCGTCTACGGCACGGTGGCCCCGGCGTCTACGGCGTCCAGCCCGGGTTCCGCCCGCTCAGGCCCAGGGCCCGGTCCAGCAGCGGTGCCTCCTCGGGCACCGGGACGATCGGACCGAAGATGGCGTCCCGGCTCGGGTCGTCGGCGGACGCCTGGAGGAAGTCGTACGTCGCCCGGAGCGCGGCGGGGTCCGGGTCGTACGGCTGGCTGGTGGCCATGGCCAGGTCCCAGCCGTGGACGACCAGTTCGTCGACGGCGACGGCGGCCGCGACCTCGGCGGGCAGGTCGACACCGCCCGCGCGGGTCATGCCGGTCCAGGCGGCCGGGTCGCGCCAGGCCGCGGCGAGCTCGTCGAGGACCTTGGGGAGCTCCTCGCGCCAGCCGGGGCCGACGTCCGGGAGGGAGTCGGTCGGCGGGGTGTCGGTGGTGGCGCCGAGGTCCTTGCGGGCGGCGTCACGGAAGGCGGCGGAGAGACCGAGCAGGTGGCCGAGCAGGTTGCGCACCGCGTACTCGGGACACGGCGTGGCGTTCCCGAGCTGCTCGTCGGTGACGCCCTCGGCCAGCAGGGCGATGACGCGGGTCTGCGGTCCGAGGTCCAGCGGCGGGACGGTCATGCGGGGCTCCTCACGGTTCACGGTGTGGTGAGGGGTTGACCGCCGCCGCCGCGAAAACTCATCGCCCGCGTTCTAGGGAACCTGCCCCATCCCGTCGCGGGGGCCTTAGACCCACGATGGGCAGGCATGACGAAGACATGGGCGGTGCTCCACGACCGCGACGCCAGGCTCTGTCTCACCGGAGTGCTCGTCTCCGGTTTCGGCACCTCGGCCCTGTGGCTGGTGTCCGGCGTCTGGGTCAAGGACCTCACCGGCTCGGACGGCCTCGCCGCGCTGTGCATGCTCGCGATGTGGCTGCCGACCCTGGCGGGCCCGCTGCTCGGCACGATCGCCGACCGGGTCCGCCGCAAACCGCTGCTGATCGGCGGCAACCTGCTGATGGCGGCCCTGCTGCCGGTCCTGCTCACCGAACGGGTCGCGGTCGTCCTCGCGGTCCTCCTCGTCTACGGCACGACGGGCGTCGTCCTCGACGCGGCGGAGTCGGCCCTGGTCGCCGGCGCCGTCGCCCCGTCCCTGCTCGGCGACTTCAACGGGCTGCGGACGGCGGTCAACGAGGGCATGAAACTGGTGGCGCCCCTGGCCGGAGCGGGCCTCTACACCCTCTACGGCGGCCCGGCGGTGGCCCTGCTGGACGCGACCACGTTCGTGCTCGCCGCGCTCCTGTACCGCGGCCTGCGGGTCCGGGAGGACGGGCCCGGGCCGTCCCGGCGCACCCCGTTCGTCGAAGGCACCCGCCACATCTGGGCCCACCCCGCACTCCGCCCCCTGATCCTGGCGGGCGCCGGCACCATGCTGTGCGCGGGGGTCAACGGCGCGCTGATGTACGCCGTGATCGACGGACTCGGCCACTCCCCCGCGTACGCCGGAGCGCTGTACGCCGTGCAGGGCGCCGGTTCGGTGGCGGTGGGGCTGCTCTCCGGGCCCGCCCTGCGCCGGCTGGGCGGCCGCCGGTTCGCCGGGTACGGCATCGTCCTGGCCGCCGTGGCCGCGGGGCTGCGGGCGGTCCCGTCCGACCCGCTGGCCCTGGTGTGCAGCGCGGCCGTCGGCCTGGGCCTGCCCTGTGTGCTGATCGCCGCGCTCACCGCCGTGCAGCGCGAGACCCCGGACGCGCTGCTGGGCCGTGCGGTCGCCACCGCCAACACCCTGGTGTTCGCCCCGAACGTGCTCGGTCTCGCGGTGGGCGCGGCCCTGGTCGAACCGGTCGACCAGCGGCCGCTGTCGGCCGTCCTGGGCGTGGTGTGGCTGGTCTCGTCGGTCCCGCTGCTTCAGAGGCGGGCCAGGGCCGAGCGGATCGCGTCCAGGTCGCCGTCCGACGCCAACCCGGCGTGATACAGCCGGAGTTCGCTCGCCCCGGCCTCCCGTGCGCGGGCCGCGTCCGCGGCGAGCGTGCCCGGGCTGCCGCCCATGCCCGACACGACGGGGAAGTTGGCGGCGACGACCGCGCCCTCGCGGACCCCGGCGAAGGGCCTGAGCAGGTCCGGGCCGCCCGCGCAGGGCACGACGACCCCGTCCGCGACGGACAGGACGTGCTCGGGGTCGACGCCCGCGTTGGCGCCGACGTGGTACGTCACGGGGTCGGCGTGCAGCAGGATCTGGAAGCCCTCGGGCGCGGCCGAGCGAACGGCCCGCACCGCGCTCTCCTGGAGCGTGCGGGCGGTCTCGTCCCGCCACGCGCGCGTGGCCGCCGCCCGCTCGGAGCCCAGGAGCTTCTCGACGCCGGCCCAGCCGCCGTCGTCCGGCGCCCCCTGCCACAGCGGCTCCAGCGCGGCGCGGACGGCGGCGGCGAGCGCGTCGGCGTCCTGCCCCTGTTCGCCGTACCCCTCACGGCAGGTTCCGCAGAAGCAGAGCGCCATGAGGTACATCCCGGCGTCGCCGAGCGGGACCCCGCCGGTCTTGTCGTGGGCGTGCAGGTGCTGGAGGCCGTACCAGCCGAGGGACTCCAGTTCGGTGCCGGCCGCGCCCGGGCGCACGGCCGCCTCCACGGCGAGGTCGACGAGGTACGCGCGCGTGGCGGGCTGTGCGATGCACGGGGCCCACGGGTAGCGGTCGCCGTAGGCGTTGACGACGGAGGTGTCCGGGTGCTCGGCGCCCAGGCGGGAGTTGTGCGCGAGGACGACCCAGGTGTGCACCTCCAGACCGGCCCCGCCGAGCTCGGCACAGGCCGATCCGAAGGCGTCGCCCGGCGCCCAGTCGCCGGCCGCGTACGGACGCAGGCTCCGCCCTTCCCAGCGCGGGTCCGTCGGGTACAGGACGGCCGCGTGCTCGGCGGTGACGATGCGGTGGCGCGGGTGACGGGGCGTCAGCGCGCGCGTGGAGTGGTAGGCGGAGGCGAGGGTCGCCTGCCGCACGCCGAGCCCGGCGATGCGGGCCGCGGCCTCCGGGTCCCCGTTGACGTCCCAGGGGTAGACGAACGCCGACGCCTTCACTGTGCCTCCTCCAGGAGCGCGTACCCGCGCTCGATGATCTCCGCGAGCTGCTTCACATGGTCCGCGCCCGGCTCGTGCAGCGGCGGGCGGACCTCGCCCACGTCGAGGCCGCGCATCCGGACGGCGGCCTTGACCAGGGAGACGGCGTACCCGCGGCCCTGCGCGCGCAGTTCGACGAAGGGCCGGTAGAAGCCGTCGAGCAGACGGTCGGCCGTCGTCCGGTCGCCGTCGGCGAGGGCCCGGTGGAAGGCGAGGGCGATCTCGGGGGCGAAGCAGAAGACGGCGGAGGAGTACAGGGGGACGCCGATGGCCTGGTAGGCGAGCTGGGTCTGCTCGGCGGTCGGAAGTCCGTTGAAGTAGAGGAAGTCGCCGGGCACCTCGGTGCGTACGGCGCTGACGGTCCGCTGCATGAGGTCGAGGTCGCCGAGACCGTCCTTGAGGCCGATGACGCCCTCGGTGCGGGCCAGTTCGACGACGGATTCCGGGGTGAAGACGGCGTTGTCGCGCTGGTAGACGATCACCGGCAGCGCGGTCGCGGCGGCCACCTCTCGGTAGTGCCGCAGCAGCCCCTCCTGCCCCGCCACGACGAGGTAGGGCGGCATGGCGAGCAGGCCGTCGGCCCCGGCCGCCTCGGCGAGCCGCGCGTACCGGACGGCGAGCGCGGTGCCGTATCCGGCGCCCGCGACCACCGGTACGCGCCCCGCCACCTCCTCGACGGCCGCCCGGACGCACCGCTCGAACTCCTCGGGCGTGAGCGCGTGGAACTCCCCGGTGCCGCAGCACGCGAACACGGCCGCGGCCCCGGCGTCCACACCTCGGCGTACGTGCGCGCGGTACACGGCGAGGTCGGGGGATCCGTCGGGGCCGTAGGCGGTGACGGGGAAGAACAGCGGCCCGCTGGGGATGCCGAGTCGGTGGGCGAGGTCGGCGGACGGCGTCACAGGCTCTCCCTAAAGTGGCATGCAGAATACTGATCAGAGTTTATATTTATGAACGCTCCTCGCGCCACCCTTGACGAAGTCAAGAAACGATCCCTAACTTGTCCACGCATGTGAATACCGTACTCATGAGCCCGTTCAAGGAGACCTGCGGATGCCCGCTCCTCGTACCGTTCTGCTCACCGGTGCCGCCGGCGGGCTCGGCACCCTGATGCGGGATCTGCTCCCGGGCTACGGGTACGAACTGCGCCTGCTCGATCTGCGGCCCGTGGAGGGCGAGCCGGACGCGGTCGTCGCCGACCTCGCCGACAAGGACGCGGTACGCGAGGCCGTACGGGGCGTCGACGCGATCATCCACCTCGCGGGCATCTCCCTGGAAGCCCCCTTCGAGAAGATCCTCAAGGCGAACATCGAGGGCACCTACAACCTGTACGAGGCCGCGCACGCGGAGGGCGTCGGACGGATCGTCTTCGCCTCCTCCAACCACGCCGTCGGCTACACCCCCCGGCCGCGGGACGGCGACCCGCTCATCCCGATCGACACTCCGCGTCGCCCGGACACCTTCTACGGCCTGTCCAAGTCCTTCGGTGAGGACCTCGCACAGCTCTACTGGGACCGGCACGGCCTGGAGACGGTCTCCGTGCGCATCGGCTCCTGCTTCGCCGAGCCGACCAGCGTGCGGATGCTCTCGGTGTGGATGAGCCCGGCCGACGGCGCCCGCCTCTTCCACGCGGCCCTGACCGCCGAGGACGTCGGTCACACCGTGGTCTACGGCTCCTCCGCCAACACCCGCCTGTGGTGGGACCTGACCACCGCGCGGGCCCTCGGCTACGACCCGCAGGACGACTCCGAGCCCTACGCCGAGAAGCTGATCGCCGAACAGGGCGAACTCCAGGAGGGCAACGAAGGCCACGCCTACCTGGGCGGCCAGTTCGTGACGGACCCGCCGATCTGGCCGTACTGACACGGTCGACACCGACGGGCGGGCACCGAACGGGCCCGCCCGCAGCCATTCCGGGCACGAGAAGCAGCCCGGGGTCAGGCGCGAAGCGCCACCCCCCAGGGGCGCGGGGAACTGCGCGACCAGCCACAACGAACCTGCAGCCGCCGTACGACCGCACCGCACAAACCGGTGGGCGCGCTCCGCCCGAACGGGCACACGCGGTCACTATCACCCGAGCAACAGACCTGGTCACCGCAGTCCACCCGCTGTACAACTTCCTGCATCGGCCCGAACGGGCAGAACGACAGGAAGGCGGGTGACCGAATGACCAGAACCGCGGAAGAACGCCAGCGGGAGATCGTTCGTGCCGCCCGCACCACAGGTGCCGTGGACGTCAACACCCTGGCCGCACAACTCGGCGTCGCCAAGGAGACGGTGCGCAGAGATCTCCGCGCCCTGGAGGACCACGGCCTGGTCCGCCGTACGCACGGCGGCGCCTACCCCGTGGAGAGCGCCGGGTTCGAGACCACGCTCGCCTTCCGCGCCACCAGCCACGTGCCCGAGAAACGCAGGGTCGCAGCCGCCGCGGCCGAGCTGCTCGGGGACGCCGAGACGGTCTTCGTCGACGAGGGCTTCACCCCGCAGCTCATCGCCGAGGCCCTGCCCCGGGACCGGCCGCTGACCGTGGTCACCGCGTCCCTCCCGGTCGCCGGCGCCCTCGCCGGGGCCGAGAACACCTCCGTCCTGCTGCTCGGCGGCCGGGTCCGCCCCGGCACCCTGGCGACCGTCGACCACTGGACGACCAGGATGCTGGCCGGTTTCGTCCTCGACCTCGCCTACATCGGCGCCAACGGCATCTCTCGCGAACACGGCCTCACCACCCCCGACCCGGCCGTCAGCGAAGTCAAGGCGCAGGCGATCCGGGCGGCGCGCCGGACGGTGTTCGCCGGCGTGCACACCAAGTTCGGCGCGGTCAGCTTCTGCCGCTTCGCGGAGATCGGCGCGCTGGAGGCGATCGTGACGAGCACGCTGCTGCCCGCCTCGGAGGCACACCGTTACTCCCTGCTGGGCCCGCAGGTCATCAGGGCCTGAATCTCGAACCGACACCTCCACGGGCCACCGACGACCAGCGGTGACCCTTATGTCCCCCTATGTCCAGGAGCGATCCATGCGAACCCAGAGCCGACGACGGCCACCGCGAGCCACGCTCGCCATGGCCGCCGCAGGGACGCTGCTCGCCCCGCTGCTGTCCGGCTGCTGGGTCGGCGCGGGCGGGGCGGGGTCGGGCGGTGACGCCATCAACGTCCTGATGGTCAACAACCCCCAGATGACCGAGTTGCAGAAGCTGACCAGGGCCCACTTCACCAAGGAGACCGGGATCAAGGTCAACTTCACCGTCCTGCCCGAGAACGACGTCCGCGACAAGATCAGCCAGGACTTCGCCAACCAGGCCGGCCAGTACGACGTGGCGACCCTGTCCAACTACGAGATCCCGATCTACGCCCGCAACGGCTGGCTGCACGAGATGGACTCGTACGTGGCCAAGGACCCCTCGTACGACGAGAAGGACGTCCTGGCTCCGATGCGCCAGTCGCTGACCGGTGACGACGGCAAGCTCTACGGCCAGCCCTTCTACGGCGAGTCGTCCTTCCTGATGTACCGCAAGGACGTCTTCGAGCAGAAGGGCCTGACGATGCCGGCCCGTCCCACCTGGCAGCAGGTGGCGGACCTGGCGGCGAAGGCCGACGGGGCCGAGCCCGGCATGAAGGGCATCTGCCTGCGCGGCCTGCCCGGCTGGGGCGAGGTCATGGCACCCCTCACCACGGTGGTGAACACCTTCGGCGGCACCTGGTTCGACAAGAGCTGGAAGGCCCGGCTCGACTCGCCCGCCTTCGAGCAGGCCACGAAGTTCTACGTCGACCTCGTGCGCGAGCACGGTGAGTCCGGCGCCGCCCAGTCCGGGTTCGCCGAGTGCCTCAACAACATGACCCAGGGCAAGGTCGCCATGTGGTACGACGCCACCTCGGCGGCCGGTTCCCTGGAGGCGAAGGGCTCCCCGGTCAAGGGCAAGGTGGGCTACGCCCCCGCCCCCGTGGAGAAGACGGAGTCCTCCGGCTGGCTCTACACCTGGGCCTGGGGCATCCAGGACGCCTCCCGCAACCCGGACAAGGCATGGAAGTTCGTCTCCTGGGCCTCCAGCAAGCAGTACGAGCAGCTGGTGGGCGAACAGATCGGCTGGTCCAACGTCCCGGCCGGCAAGCGGGCTTCGACGTACACCAACCCGGCCTACGCCAAGGAGGCCGCCGCCTTCCAGGAGATGACCAAGCAGGCCATCGAGCAGGCCCGGCCCAACGACCCGGGTGTGCAGCCGCGCCCCGCGCCCGGCATCCAGTTCGTCGGCATCCCCGAGTTCACCGACCTCGGCACCAGGGTCTCCCAGGAGATCAGCGCGGCCATCGCCGGACGCCAGTCCGTCGAGTCGGCCCTGAAGAAGTCCCAGCGGATCGCCGAGAAGATCTCCGAGGAGTACGAGGGACGATGACCGCCACGACCATGGCCACGCCGGCCACCACCCCCGTGAGCACCGCGCGCCCGCCCTCGAACCGGCTGCGCGCCTGGGCCACCCGCGCCCCGCTGCTCCCCGCCCTGGTCTTCATGATCGTGGTCACCCAACTGCCCTTCGTGGCCACGGTGGTGATCTCGTTCTTCGACTGGAACTCCCTCTATCCCAAGGCCCGCCGCTTCACCGGCGTCGACAACTACCAGGAGGTCCTCACCGACGCGGACCTGCGCCACTCGGTGTGGACGACGATCCTGCTGACGGTGACCGTCGTCCTGGTCAGCCTGGTCCTCGGACTGCTCCTGGCCCTGCTCCTCGACCGCCGCTTCAAGGGCCGGGGCGTGGTCCGCACCCTGCTGATCGCCCCCTTCCTGGTGGTCCCGGTGGCCGCGGCCCTGCTCTGGAAGCACGTGCTCTACAACCCTGAATACGGCCTGCTCAATGGGCTGTTGCACTATGTGGGCGGCCCACAGCCGGACTGGATCTCCAACACCCCGCTGCTCGCGGTCGAGGCCTCCCTGGTCTGGCAGTGGACCCCGTTCATGATGCTCATCCTGCTGGCCGGCCTCCAGAGCCGCGACCAGCAGCAGATGGAGGCCGCGCGGGTGGACGGCGCGAGCGACTGGCAGATCTTCCGCTACCTGACCCTCCCGCACCTGCGCCGCTATCTCGAACTCGGCGCCCTGCTGGGCTCGATCTACATCGTCCAGAACTTCGACGCGGTCTTCACCATCACCTCCGGCGGCCTCGGGACCGCCAACCTGCCCTACACCGTCTACCAGAGCTTCTACCAGGCCCACGAGAACGGCCTCGCCTCGGCCGCCGGCGTCCTGGTCGTCATCGGCTCGATCATCATCGCGACCTTCGCCCTGCGCGTGGTGTCGTCCCTGTTCCGTGAGGAGGCCGGCCGCGCATGAGCAGCACCATCGCCGTGAAACGCAAGGGAATCGGTCTGGGCCTGGTGGCCTGGCTGGTGGGGATCGTCTTCTTCCTGCCGATCGCCTGGATGGCCCTGACGTCCTTCCACTCGGAGTCGGACGCGGCCACCAACCCGCCCTCCTTCGGCGCCGCCCTCACCCTGGACGGCTACCGCGAGTTCTTCGGCACGGGCGGCGGCGCGAGCCCCTGGCCCGCGCTGATCAACTCGACCGTCGCCTCGCTGGCCTCGACCCTCTTCGTGCTGCTCCTGGCCCTCCCGGCGGCGTACGCGCTCTCCATCCGGCCGGTCAGGAAGTGGACGGACGTCCTGTTCTTCTTCCTGTCCACCAAGATGCTGCCGGTGGTGGCGGGCCTGCTGCCCATCTACCTGTTCGCGAAGAACACCGACATGCTCGACAACATCTGGCTGCTGGTCATCCTCTACACCTCGATGAACCTGCCGATCGCGGTCTGGATGATGCAGTCCTTCCTCGCCGAGGTCCCGGTCGCGGTCATCGAGGCGGCGAGGGTGGACGGCGCGAGGCTCCCGACGATCCTCGCGCGCGTGGTCGCCCCCATCGCCCTGCCGGGCATCGCGGCCACCGCCCTGATCTGCTTCATCTTCAGCTGGAACGAGCTGCTCTTCGCGCGGGTGCTCACCGGCGTGGTCGCCGAGACCGCCCCCGTGTTCCTGACCGGCTTCATCACCAGCCAGGGCCTGTTCCTGGCGAAGGTGTGCGCCGCGTCGCTCGTCATCTCCCTGCCGGTGCTCGCCGCGGGGTTCGCCGCCCAGGACAAACTCGTCCAGGGCCTGTCGCTGGGAGCCGTGAAATGAAGGCCGCCGTCATCGAGTCCGTGGGCCGTGCCGTTGTCGCCGAGGTCCCCGACCCGACGCCCGGGCCGCGCGAGGTCGTCGTCGAGGTCGCCGCGTGCGGCCTGTGCGGCACCGACCTGCACATCCTCCAGGGGGAGTTCGCCCCGAAGCTGCCGATCGTGCCCGGCCACGAGTTCGCGGGCGAGGTGGTCGGCGTCGGCACCCAGGTCACCGAGCTCGCGGTCGGCGACCGGGTGGCGGTGGACCCGTCCCTGTACTGCCACGAGTGCCGCTACTGCCGTACGGGCCACAACAACCTCTGCGAACGCTGGGCCGCGATCGGTGTGACCACGGCGGGAGGCGCGGCACAGTTCGCCGTCGCCCCGGTCGCCAACTGCGTACGGCTGCCCGAGCACGTCCGCACGCAGGACGCCGCGCTGGTCGAGCCGCTGTCCTGCGCGATCCGCGGGTACGACGTCCTGCGGTCCCGGCTGGGCGCCCATGTGCTGATCTACGGCTCCGGGACCATGGGCCTGATGATGCTGGAGCTGGCCAAGCGGACCGGCGCGGCGAGCGTGGATGTGGTGGACGTGAACCCGGCCCGCCTGGAGACCGCCCGCAAGCTCGGCGTCTCGGCCTCGGCCGGGAACGCGGACGAACTGGACCGCCCGCAGGGCTGGGACCTGGTGATCGACGCGACCGGCAACGCGGCGGCGATTCAGGACGGCCTGGACCGGGTGGCCAAGGCCGGCACCTTCCTCCAGTTCGGCGTGGCCGACTACGCGACGCGGGTGACGATCGACCCGTACCGCATCTACAACCAGGAGATCACCATCACCGGCTCCATGGCGGTCCTGCACAGCTTCGAACGCGCGGCGGAGCTGTTCGCGACCGGGGTCCTGGACCCCGACGTCTTCATCAGCGACCGGCTGCCGCTGGACCGCTATCCCGAGGCGCTGGACCAGTTCGCGTCGGGGGTGGGCCGCAAGATCATGGTGGTGCCGTAGAAGATTAAGGGAACGGTAAAGCGCGCTCGCTCGTTCACCGGGCATGACAGCTATGACCCCCGGCTCGAACATCCCCCTCCCCGTCGCCCGAGTGACGGTGGACGTCTCCGCCCCGGTGCGGCTCGACGTATCGGGCCTGCTGCTCACCGCCGACGGCAAGGTGCGCTCCGACGACGACTTCATCTTCTACAACCAGCCGACGGGACCGGGGGTCACCTACCGGTCGGGCGGCGGTACGGCGCCTGACGCGATCAGCGTCGACACCGCCGCCCTGCCCCCCGGCATCGAGAAGATCGTCGTCACCGCGAGCCCGGACGCCGCGGGCCAGACCTTCCAGGGCATCGAACCGACGGCCACGATCCGCAACGCGGACGACAACAGCGAGCTGGCCACCTTCACCCCGCCGCAGCTCGGCACCGAGACCGCACTGGTGGTCGTGGAGATCTACCTGCGCAACGGCGCCTGGAAGGCCCGGGCGGTGGGCCAGGGGTACGCCAACGGCCTGGCCGGGATCGCGACGGACTTCGGCGTGACGGTGGAGGAACCCGCCCCGGCGCCGGTGGCACCGCCGGTCACGCCGGCCGTGCAGACTCCGCCCCCGGCCCCGCCC
>NZ_LJBR01000473.1 GCF_001282115.1 Streptomyces sp. NRRL B-24085
CCCCCGACGCGGCCGCCTTCCTCACCCTGGTCAACTCGGCCCGTATCACGGCCGGTTCGCCTCCGGTCGCACTCGACCCACGGCTCACCCAGGCTGCCCGCGCGCACGCCTTCGTCATGGCCGCCGCGGGCCGGCTCGGTGTCGAGGGCGCGGACGGCGTCTCCGTCGTCCAGCGGCTCACCGCCACCGGCTACGCCTACCTCACCGTCGGCGAACACCTCGTCTCCGGCCCCCGCAACCCGTCCGAGCTCGTCGAGTACTGCCTGCGCGCCGAGCAGCCCCGGCGGACCCTGCACGACCCCGCGTTCCACCACGTCGGCCTGGCGCAGGCCGCCGAGGGCCGCTCCGGCGACACGTACTGGACCGCGTTGTGGGCCACGCCGCTCACCCCCGGCGCCCTGACCCGGACCACCGACGAGGTCGTCGGCCTCACCAACCACGAGCGCGCCCGGGCCGGTCTGCCGCCGCTCGCCGTCGACCCCCTGCTGGCCCGGGCCGCGCAGGCGTACAGCACCGACATGGCAGACCGCGCCTTCTACTCCCACACCTCGCCGGAGGGCACCCGGCCCTGGGACCGGGCCGCGGCCGCGGGCTCCACCCGCCGCTCGATCGGGGAGAACATCGCGTGCGGCCAGCGCTCCGCCGCCGAGGTCGTCGAGGGCTGGATGAACAGCCCCGGTCACCGCGCCAACATCCTCAGGCCGGGCTTCACCCACATCGGGACCGGGTTCGCGGGCGGCGGCCCGGCGGGCACGTACTGGACCCAGCTCTTCGGGGCCTGACCCGGGCCGCGGGAAAGGGAGTCGGGCCGCGATCTTGGCGGAGGGAATCCCTCCGGGCCAGGATGCCCCCATGAAGGGTGACCTCTTTTCCAGTGAGCACATGGTGCAGCCGGCCACGGCGCCGGGCATGACGGTCGAGAACTCCAAGTGCATCAGGTACGCGGTGCACGGCGAGATGCTCGCCCGCCAGGGGGCGATGGTCGCCTACCGCGGCAATCTCCAGTTCGAGCGCAAGGGCCAGGGCGTCGGGGGCATGCTCAAGCGGGCCGTCACCGGCGAGGGCCTGCCGCTGATGGCGGTGCGCGGACAGGGCGAGGCCTGGTTCGCGCACGAGGCCCAGAACTGCTTCGTCGTCGACGTGGAACAGGGCGACGAGTTCACGGTCAACGGCCGCAACGTCCTGTGCTTCGACGCCTCGCTGTCGTACCGGATCTCGACCGTGAAGGGCGCCGGCATCGCGGGCGGCGGTCTGTTCAACAGCGTCTTCACGGGCCACGGCAGGCTCGGTCTCGTCTGCGAGGGCAACCCGCTGGTGATCCCGGTCTCGCCGGAGTTCCCGGTGTACGTCGACACGGACGCGGTCGTGGGCTGGACCGCGGGGCTCGCGACCTCGCTGCACCGCTCGCAGTCCATCGGGTCGATGCTGCGCGGCGGTTCCGGCGAGGCGGTGCAGCTCATGCTCCAGGGCTCCGGCTTCGTGGTCGTACGGCCGAGCGAGGCGACCCCGCAGAAGGCGCAGCAGCACTGACCCCGCGGACAGTGATCTGCGCCGCACAGGCAACCCGTCCGCCTCCGTCCCCGTCTTGACCGGCGACGGATGACGCCCCGGCCCACCGGCCGGGGCCCATTTTCGAGGCACTATGCACACCATGTATACACAGCACGTATACATGCGGTGCATACGCGACGGAAAGGCGTACATGTACGGCAAGGCATTCGCCCCGGAGTACCAGGGCGCGCTCACCGATCTCTCCGTGAACTCCTCGCTGGAGGACGTACTGGCGGCCGGCACCGAGCAGTTGAGAGCGGCCGAGCGGGCCGGACGGCACGAGGAGGCGGCGCGCTCCGGACTCGCGGTCGCCGAGGCGCAGCGCAGGCTCGGCCAGGTGGCCGACGCCGACCGGGCGTGGAAGGCGAGCTACCGGGCCGCCCGTCGCGCCGGGGACACCGGGGGCATGGCCTGGGCCCTGTGGAGCGGCGGCACACTGGCCCGCCAGCGGGGCGGTTTCGCCCTGGCCCGCCGACTGCTGGGGCTCGCGGCCGAGCTCGGCGAGCGCTCAGGGGACGTCGTCGTACGCGGCTACTCGCTGGCGGGACTGGCCGAGACCGGCCGCATCCAGGGCGACTACGAGGCCGTCGGCCGGTTGCACGAGCAGCTGCTGGCCGAGGCCAGGCGCCGCGGCGAGGCCCGGCACACGGTGTGGGCGCTGTCCGGGATCGCGCAGATGCACCGCAACACCGGCTCCTACGACACCGCGTTCGCCATGTTCGAGGAGGCGGCCCGGATCGCCGCGGACGCCGACGACCGGCGCGGCCACGCCTGGGCCCTGCGCGGACTCGCCGACCTCGCCTCCGTGCGCGACGGCGACACCGAACGGGCCCTCGCCCTGCTGTCCGAGGCGGAGGCGACCTGCCGGGAGATGAACCTGTCGAGCGCGCTGGCCTACAACCACAAGATGCGCGGCAACGTCCTCTACCGGGCCGGGCGTTACACCGAGGCCCGTGAGCTGTACGAGCGGGCACTCGCCGAGTTCCGTGCCATGAGCGAACCGCGCGGGGAGGCCCTGGCCCGGCTCGGGCTCGCCAAGGCACTGGCCCGCCTGGGCCGCGACCGGGCCGAGACGGCGGCGGAACTGGACGATCTGGCCCGCGTGCTGGAGCGGACCGGGCTGCGGCACGCCCGGGAGATGGTGAGCCGGGCCCAGGAGGAGTTCGGCGTCCGCACGGAGGTGGCTCTGTGACGACGGTCGCCGCTCCCGAAGTCCTCACCCGCTGCCGCGCGTTGGTGCGCCCCGCGCTCCAGGAAGCGGTCGGTGGACTGCATCCCTGGGTGCGCGAGATGGCCGCGTACTCCTTCGGCTGGTGCGAGGTCGGCGGCGCCCCCGCCACGGCGTCCGGCGGCAAGGGGGTGCGCCAGGCGCTCGCCGTGCTGGGGGCCGAGGCGGCCGGTGCGCCCGGGCGGGCCGGGGTGCCCGCGGCGGTCGCGGTGGAGCTGGTGCACGTCTTCTCGCTGCTCCACGACGACATCATGGACGGCGATCCGGCCCGGCGCGGCCGCCCCACGGTGTGGAAGGCGTACGGCACCGGGCCCGCCGTCCTGGCGGGCGACGCCCTGTTCGCCCTCGCCGTCGAGACCCTGGCCCTGTCCGGCCCCGGCCCCGTGCGGCTGCTGTCCGCGGCCCTGTCCGACCTGGTGCGGGGGCAGGCGGACGATCTCCTGTTCGCCACCCGCCCCTGGACGGGACCGGAGCGGGTGCGACCGGACGAGTACCGGGCCATGGCCGAGCACAAGACCGGGGCGCTGCTGGGCTGCGCGGCGGCGCTGGGCGCCCTGCTCGGCGGGGCGCCCCCGGCCACGGTGACCGCGCTGGACCGGGCCGGACGGCATCTGGGGGTCGCGTTCCAGATGGTCGACGACGTCCTGGGCATCTGGGGTGACCCGCTGGTCACCGGCAAACCCGTGCACGGCGATCTGCGGGAGCGCAAGAAGACGTTCCCGGTGCTGGCCGCGCTCGACTCGCCCTCTCCCGCGGCGGCGCGGCTGGCGCGGCTCCTGGAGTCGGACGGGGCGCCGCGGCGGATCGCGGCCCTGGTCGAGGAGTGCGGTGGCAGAGCGGCCGCGCTCGCCGAGGCCCGCCGCCACCTCGCGTCGGCGGAGAAGGAGCCCGCGCTGCGGCCCGTGCTGGACTACCTCCTGCGGCGCGATCTCTGAGACCGAGTTGACCTGCGCCGCGCGTGGGGACAGGGTTCGAGGAGAGCTCTCCGCGCCGGAAGGAAAACCCTCTTGATCGGGATCACGGACATCGAGCGGCAGGCCGGGCTGATCGCCGGACACGTCGTACGCACCCCCACCCTGCCCAGTCCCGGCCTGTCCGCACTGCTCGGTGCTCCCGTCACGGTCAAGCTCGAACTGCTCCAGCGCACCGGCTCGTTCAAGGCGCGCGGGGCGACGGCCAAGCTGCTGTCGCTGAGCGAGGCGGAGCGGGCGGCCGGGGTCGTCGCGGTCAGCGGCGGCAACCACGGGATCGCCCTCGCGCACATGGCGGCCGCCCTCGACATCAAGGCGACGGTGGTCATGCCGCGCTCGGCGCCCGCCCGGTCGGTGGAGCTCGTCGAGGCGGCCGGGGCCTCGCTGCGGCTGACGGACGACATGGACGGTGCCTTCTCGCTCGTGAACCGGTTGCGGGACGAGGGCCTGACCCTGGTCCACCCCTTCGACGACCCGCTGGTGATCGCGGGGCAGGGGACGGTCGGGCTGGAGTTCGCCGACGACGCCGGCGACCTCACCGACGTCCTCGTCAGCGTCGGGGGCGGTGGACTGATCGCCGGGGTCGCGGCGGCCCTGCGGGCGCGGCGCCCGGAAGTCAGGATCTGGGGCGTGGAGACCGAGGGCGCCGAGGCCATGTCCCGGGCGCTCGCGGCGGGCGGGCCGGTACCCGTCGAACTGTCCTCCGTCGTGTCCACGCTGAGCGCCCCGTCCGTCTCCCGGCTCACCTACGACCATGTGGCGGCTCTGGTCACCGAGGTCCTCGTGGTCCCGGACCGGGACGCCGTGCGGGGCTGCCTCGACCTCGCCGACCACGCCAAGGTGTGGGGCGAACCCGCGGCCGGGTGTCTCCTGCCCGCCGCCCGGACGGTGCTGGAGCGGGTCGGCGACGGTTGCAGACTGGGCCTCGTGGTCTGCGGCGGCAACGTGACCACCGCCGACGTCATGGACTGGGCCGCACGGTTCGGCTTGCGCTGACAGGGGCGCTCGACTCCGCCCGCGCTACTGACCCATGAGTCAGAATTCGAGCAACCGGAAAGCGGAATCCATCGGTTGGGGAATTCATTGAACACACCCCGCCGCACCCGCCGTACCTCTGTGAAAGGTGAGAGCCAGGGGTTCAGCGAGGGATGACCATGGTCAAGGCGCACGTCTCCACACACGAGTTGGTCGCCGGACGGTACCGGCCCCTGGACGTCCTGCACCGCGAGACCAACCGGACGTGCTGGTACGGCGAGGACGTCTCGACCGAACGCCCCTGCCTGCTGACCGAGATCGGGCTGCCGGCCGGCACGGACGAGGAGACCTCACTGCGCACCGCCGCCGGAGTCGTCCGGATGTCCAAGACCATGCGGCTGCTCCGCCCGGGCCGGATCGCCTCGGTCGTGGACGCCGTGGCACAGGAGGACACCCTGTGGACGGTCACCGAGCCGGTCGACGGCGTCCCGCTGGGCGAACTCCTCGGCCGACAGGGGACGTTCGACGCCGCGCGGGCGGCCCGCATCGGTCTGGAGCTCTTGGAGGTGCTGGAGGCGGCGCACGCCGAGGGCATCACCCATGGTGAACTCAGCCCCGGCCAGGTGTTCGTGCACCACCAGGGCACGGTCGTCGTCACCGGCTTCGGCCTGGCCGGGGCGACCCTCGCCCCCAGGCTCTCGGCACCGTCGTACGCCTCCCCCGAACAGGCCCGTGACGAGCGCATCGGGCCGGCCGCCGACCTGTGGGCGCTCGGCGCGATCCTCTACACGCTGGTCGAGGGGCGTCCGCCGTTCCGGGACCGCGACCGTCCCGCGGCCACCCTGAAGGGGGTCGACCGGCTGCCGCTGCGGGCGCCGGTGCGAGCCGGGCCGCTCACCCCGGTCGTGCAAGGCCTGCTGCGCAAGAACTCCCAGGAACGGCTGAGCCGTACGGCCGTGCGCAACGCGCTGCTCCGGGCCCTGGAGGAGGGCGCCGAGACGGTCCCGCCGGAGGAGCCCAGGCTGCGTACCCTGCCCGGCGTGGCCCCGGGCCGCAGCGGCCGGCTCCTCGTCGCGGGGACCGCCCTGGCCGTCGTCACGGTGGCCGCCGCCGTCCTCACGGTCGTCAAGGCGCTGCCCGGCGGCGACAGCGGGACGACCGGCGAGGCGCCCGTCCCGTCCGCTTCGGCCTCCGCCGCCACCACTCCCGCCCC
>NZ_LJBR01000474.1 GCF_001282115.1 Streptomyces sp. NRRL B-24085
TCCCACCCCCTGGCCCCGGACGCCCCAGCAAGCCGGGGGCCCAGAGGCATGGACCCCCGGGGCCTGCTCCCGGGGGTCCATGCCTCTGGGCCCCCGGCCCTGACACCCCGGCCCCTGACAGGGACCGAGCCTCGACAGGACCTGCCCCGGACGGCCCGGAGCCACGGGCCATGATCAGAGGAGTTCGGGGGCGCACCGTGCGACGGGGAGGCCGCCTGTGCGGCCCGGGAGGGCTCCGACCGGGCGCGGTGCGGCACACGGATCGCACCGCGCCGACGGCGCCGCCCCCCCGGGGGGTCAGGCGGGGGTCGCCGCCCCGCCAGGCAGCACGGCGCCCAGCTGTTTGCGGGACCGGATCCCGAGCTTCGTGAACACCTTCCGCAGATGCCACTCGATGGTGTGCGGGCTGAGGAAGAGCTGCGCGCCGATCTCGAGGTTGGTCAGTCCTTCGCCGGCCAGCCGGGCGATCTGGGCCTCCTGGGGCGTGAGCGCCTCGTCGGTGCCGGTGGCGCGCCTGCGTACGGTCTCCCCGGCGGCTTCCAGCTCCCGGCGGGCGCGCTCGGCGAAGGCCTCCGCGCCGGCCCGGTCGAGGATCTCGTGGGCGCGGGCCAGCTGGTCCCGGGCTTCGGCGCGGCGGTTCTCGCGGCGCAGCCATTCGCCGTACAGCAGCCGGGTGCGTGCGAGCGCCGTGCGCACCGGGGTGCTCTCCAGCCGGGCGATCGCCTCCCGGTACAGGGCGTCGGCCGTGTCCCCCTCACTGATCAGGGCACGGGCCGCTGCGGAGGTGCCCGTCGCCCAGGCCGTGCCACTGGCCTGGCAGATGGTGGCGAGGCGGTCGGCGGCCTCGGCGGCGAGGTCCCGTTTCCCGCTGCGGGTGGCGGCCTCCACCAGCTCGACCAGGGAGGAGAGGGCGAGCCCCAGTTCCTGCGGGTACTCGCAGCCCTTGGCGGCGGCGTCGCAGGCCTCCTCGTATCGCCCGAGGCCGTTGTACAGGACGGCCAGTGCCCACTGGGGAGCCGTGAGCGCCTTTCCCTCGCCGCTGAGGGTCCGGTCGCCGGTGATGGTCCCGATCGCCCGCAGAGTCTCGGTCTCGCGGCCGCGCCAGGGTTCGATCACCAGCGCCCCGTAGTGTGCGAGGAAGTGGCTGCCGGTGGCCTCGCCGATCGTCACCGCTTCCGCGGCGAGCGAGTCCGCGTCGTCCAGATCACCGGCGAAGACCCGGTTCGCCAGCCGCAGCAGGAGCGCCGAGGGGAGCACGGACAGGGTGCCCGTCTCCCGTGCCAGGCCTACGAGCTTGGCCGACAGGCTGCTCCAGCTGTCGAAGTCCCACACGCTGTGGGCCATGCGGCAGGCGAACGGGAGCCACCCCAGTGACTGTTCCGCTGTGAAGCCGCCACACCGCAGCGTGTTCAGTGCGCGGCGCAGAATCGGGGCGCCCGCCGCGTAGCCGTCCGTGGTGGCCACGGCCAGGCCGTCGAGGAACAGGTCAGTGGGTCCGGGATCAGGCGTCGAGGGCGCGGTGCGTGCCGCGCGGGCGACCTCCTCGAGGCCGGGGCCGCTGGACAGGCGGCCCGCGGTGAGAGCCGCGTAGAACGCGTCCCGGTAGGTCTCGCGCGCGATGCCGGCGTCGAGCGCCTCGAACTCCCGGGCCGCTGTAAGCAGCAGCGGCACGGTGGCACCGGCACTGCGGGATCCGAAGGTGATCTGCCCGCGCAGCAGGCTGGCCTGGGCGTGTTGCAGTTCGTCGAGCGCGCCCATCTCGGCCACGTTCAGCAGTTCGAGCGCGGCGTCGAACGCTCCGGCGAGGTACTTGGCCCGGGCCGCCGCCAGCGCTCTGCCGCGGCGGCGGGAGGGGTCAGGTGTCAGTTCGGCCGCTCGTTCCAGGAAGGCCGCCGACGCGGCGATGCCGCCACGCGCCTGCGCGCGGTCCGCCGAGCGGGCCAGTTCGTCCGCCACTGCCTCGTCGGGTTCCGCCGCGGCGCGGGCCAGGTGCCAGGCGCGGCGGTCGGGGTCGGACCGTGCGTCCGTGGCCTCGGCCAGTGCCCGGTGCGCCTCCCGTCGCTCGGCCGGTCCCGCCGCGCGGTAGACGGCCGAGCGCACCAAGGGATGCCGGAACTGGACCCGTGTGCGCACTTCCAGCAGGTTCGCGGCCACCGCGGGGGTGGCCTCGCTCATGGACACGCCGAGGATGTCGACGGCGCGGCGGAGCAGTGAGACGTCACCGACGGGCTCGGCCGCCGCGAGCAGCAGGAGCCGCCGCGTCCGCGGGGGCAGCTCCTCGACGCGCAGGCTGAAGTTGTGCTCGAGCCTGCCGATGAGCGGCCCCAGCGCCGGTGAGGCGTAGCCGCCCGCGAGTTCGGCCGCGGAGGTGCTGCGGGGCAGTTCCAGCAGGGCCAGCGGATTGCCGCGCGCTTCGGAGAGAATCCTGCTGCGGACCGGTTCGTCGAACCGGCCGGGAAGCACCGAGGTCAGCAGGGCGCGGGCGTCGGGCTCGCTCAGCCCCCCGAGGGTGAGCTCGGGCAGCCCCTGCAGGGCGCGTTCGCCGTCCGCCTCGCGGACGGCGAAGATCAGCCCCACGCGCTCCGCCATCAGACGCCGGGCGACAAACCCGACGATCTGGGCCGAGACGCGGTCGAGCCACTGCACGTCGTCGACGAGACAGATCAGCGGCATCTCCTCAGCGGTGTCGGCGAGCAGGCTCAGCACCGCCAGCCCCACGAGGAACCGGTCCGGGGGCGTGCCCGCGCTGAGTCCGAAGGCGGTCTCCAGGGCCGTCCGCTGCGGATCCGGGAGGTGTCCGAGGCGATCGAGGAAGGGCGCGCACAGCTGGTGCAGGCCCCCGAAGGCCAGCTCCATCTCGGCCTCGACGCCCGCCGCGCGCACCACGGTGCAGTTCTCGGCGGTCTCGGCCACGTACTCCAGCAGGGCGGTCTTGCCGATACCGGCCTCACCGCGCAGCACGAGGACCGCGCTGTGTCCGTCGCGCACCTTGGCCAGATGCCGGTCCAGCACCGCTCGCTCGCTCTGCCGCCCGTGCAGGGAGCCCGGTTTCTTGCCTTTCATGAACACCCCCGGCTGCGAGCGTATATATCCGGTCTTCGGCCCCACAACTCATCAGCGTCTCTGGTCACCTCGTGGGTGACTCGCAGGCCGGTGGCGTCGTGCCGAGCCGTGGTGGAGGCGGGTCCGGGACCGGCCGGCGTGTGTTGCCGGACCGTCGGCGGTGGTGTCCCGCGTTCTCGTGGCCACCGCCGTCGCGTCAGCGCATGTCCTCGAACGCCGCGTCCTCGACGATCTTCTTCACGGTGGTCAGCCAGCGGGCGGCGTCCGCGCCGTCCACCAACCGGTGGTCGTAGGAGAGCGAGAGGTGGACCAGTTCGCGGACACCGATGAACTCCTCGTCGCCGTCCATGACGACCGCGGGCCGTCTGACCGCGGCTCCCACACCCAGGACGGCCGCCTGGTGCGGCGGGACGATGAGGGTGTCGAAGAGCGCGCCGCGTGTTCCGGTGTCGGAGACCGTGAAGGTGGCCCCGGCCACGTCCGCGGGCGTGAGCCGGCCGGCGAGGGCGTGATCGGTGAGGTCGTGGACGGCACGGGCGATGCCGCTGACGGTCAGGTCGCCCGCACCCCGCACCACCGGAGTCACCGGCCCCTGGTCGGTGTCGACCGTGATGCCGACGTTCTCGGTGTCGTAGTACGTGACGGTCGTGCCGCTCGTGTCGATCCTGGCGTTGATGACGGGATGCGCCTTGAGCGCCTGGGCGGCGGCCAGGACGAAGAACGGCAACGGTGTCAGGGCGAAACCCTCGCGGGCCAGGAAGCCGTCCGCTGTCCGCCGCCACAGCCGCAGCAGGCCGGTGGCGTCGGCCTCGACGGTGGAGGTCAGCTGCGCCTGCTCCAGCAGCGCCTGCTTGAGACTGGCGCCGACGGCCTTGCGCAGCCGGGGGACGGCGGCGGTGTGCCCGCGCAGGGCGGCCGTCGGCGGAGCCGCCGCCGTGGCCGCTGCTGGTGTGGGGCGCGGAGCTGGAGCTGTCGCGGGTGCTGGTGCCGGAATCGGGGCGGGTGCGGGGGGCGGCACCAGCACCCGCGACAGC
>NZ_LJBR01000475.1 GCF_001282115.1 Streptomyces sp. NRRL B-24085
GTAGATCGTGGGGAGCGTGGTGCGGTCGCTGAAGTTCCTTGTGCGGGAGGCCAGTTCGTCGAGCAGGTCCGTCGTCGCGGACGGGTCCCGGCGCAGGTCCGTGAGGAGTTCACGGGACTCCGCCGCCGCCCTGCGGGCCGCCCGGGCCACGAGGTCGGCCTGCTGCCGCAGCAGGGCCGGGTCCGGGTCGGGGGCCGCCGCCGATGCCGCCAGGCCCTCCGCCGCCAGGGCCACGCCGTGCAGGGTCTTCGCCACCGAGTCGTGCATCTCCCGGGCCAGGCGGGCCCGTTCCTCGCCGATCGCCTCCGTCACCGCCAGGCGGGCCTTCATCGCGGTGAGGGCCTGGGTCGCGGTGCCGAAGCGGAGCAGGAGGCCCCGCAGGGTGGAGCCGACCGCGCCCGTGATCACGCAGAAGCCGGGGAGCAGGAGGACGTCGGCGGGCGTGGTGGCCGGGTGCGGGAGGGCGGTCTGGGCCAGCAGCAGGATCAGGGACTGGAGGGACGCGAAGACCGCGGCGCCCCGCCAGCTGTAGGCGATGCCGGCGAGGAGGGGGGTGCAGACGCTGACGTAGGCGAGCGTGGTGTCGGGGCCCGCGGAGATCAGGAGGAGGCTCGCGAAGAGGGTGTCCGCGGCCAGGAGGGTGGGGTGGCGCAGGAGAAGGGGGCCGAAGCGTTCCCAGTCCCGGAAGAGGGCGTAGGAGACCATGAAGGTGACGACCACCGCGGCGCCGACCAGGCGGGTGCCGAGGCCGGGGTTGGCGTTGAGGAGGGCGGCGGGGGCGGCCAGGGCGATCATCGCCAGGCGGAAGCCGAAGACCTGGCGGCACATGGCCTGGAGGGCGTTGACCTGGAGGTCCAGGGCGGGTACGTCGGCGGGCCGTGCCGGGTCCTCGGCCGGGTGGGTGTCCGGTTCCGGCGCCCCGCGTCCGTCCTCGGCCCTCACCCGCGCCGGTGTCACCTGCCGGCGCCTTCGCGCGTCCGTCATCGACATCGCCCGGCCCCCCTACTTCCCCGTGACGGAGCCGAAGTCGGTGCCCGAGCCGAGCAGCAGTCCGGCCGCCAGCAGGAGCATCGTGGCCGGGACCATGAACGTGGTGATCATCATGGTGGCCTTGGGGACCGCGCGGGCGGCCTTGCGGCGGGCGTTCTGGGCGTCCGTGCGGCGCATGTCCTTGGCCAGGGAGACCAGGGTGTCCACGATGGGGGCGCCCAGTTCCTCGCCCTGCTGGAGCGCCGTCACGAACATCGCCACCTGTTCGGAGTCGTTGCGTCGGCGCAGTTCCGCGAAGGCCTGGCGGCGGCTCATCCCCAGGTCCATCTGACGCAGCGTGATGCGCAGTTCGTCGGCCCAGGGGCCCTCGTACTTGGAGGCCACCCGGTCGAGGGCCTGGCGGAAGCCCAGGCCCGCGCTGACCACCACGGCCAGTACGTCGAGGAAGTCGGGGAGGGTGCGCTCGATGACGTCCTTCCTGACCCGGATCGCCGACCAGATGCCGACCTCCGTCCAGAACGCCCCGAACGCCAGCAGGAGCAGGGCCACCAGGATCTGGCCGCGGAGGAGGAAGACGAGGAAGCCCAGGGCGCCCAGGAAGCCGTACACCGCCCTGCGGGCCGCGTAGCGGTTGATGGTGAGGCCGCCGGGGTTGCCCGCGAGGTCGATCCTGCGGCGGTACTTGGCGACCTGCTTGGGGCCCATCAGGCGCAGGACGGCGGGGGCGTAGCGCATGCCCATGCGGTCGATCAGGGAGTCGACCGCGCCGGTGCGGGTCGATCCGACCTCCAGTGCCAGCACCAGGTCGCTCGGCAGTTTCGCCTCCGCCCGGTACATGCGGATGCCGGCGAAGAAGCCCCACACGCTCAGGGCCATCAGCAGGGCCAGTCCGATTCCGGTCACAGCCGCCCCCTCCTCAGACGTCGATCCGGGACAGGCGGCGGATCAGGACGAAGCCCACCGCGTAGAGGGCGAACGCGATGATCACCGCGCCCTGGCCGAGCGGTGATCCCGTCATCCGCTCCAGCGCGCCGTCCTTGACGCCGTTCATCAGGAACAGCGAGCCGATGCCGAGGACCGGGACCGCGTACGACGTCATGTTCACCTGGGAGAGCTGGGTGCGGACCTCCCGCCGGGTCTCCTTGCGTTCCTCCAGCGTCTCGGTGAGGTTCCTGAGGGCGCTCACCACCTGGCCGCCCGCCCGGTTCGACAGCACCAGGGTCGTGACCAGGACCACCAGTTCCCGGGACGGCAGCCGCTTCGCCATCTCGTCGAGCGCGTCCTCCATGGCCACGCCGACCGCCAACTGGTTCGCCACGTTGGCGAGTTCTTCACCGGCGGGCGCTTCCAGCTCCTCGGCCGCCATGCCGATCGCGGTGCGCAGGGCGAGGCCGGCGTGGGTGGCGTTGGCCAGGATGCGGGCCAGTTCGGGGAGTTGGTTGATGAACTTCTCGATGCGCTTCTGCCGCTGCCAGTTGAGGAACTGCACGGCCGCCCAGACACCGGCGAGACCGGCCAGCGGGCCGAAAAAGGGGGCCAGGGTGGCCTGGCCGATCAGCCACAGTCCTCCGACGAGCCCGATCATCGCGGCGAAGAACTCGCCCGGTGTCACGTCGAGGCCGGTCGCCGCCAGCCGCAGTTCCAGCTCCCGGCCGAGCCGGGTGCGGCGCAGCCGGCGGTCCAGGTCGCGGAAGTGCCGGCGACGGCCGGTGTAGGGCACCTGGCCCGCGGCCGTGAGCCGGTCGACCAGTGCCGCCCGCTGGGCCCGCCCCCTGGCGTAGAAGTGGACGCCCACGACGGCGAGGGCGCACGTCAGCAGGGTGGCGCCGACGGTGAGGCTGACTAGGGTCTGGAGGTCCATGGGGGTGGGTCCTACCTGGCTTCTCGGAGGGCCAACTGGGCCGCGGACTGGGCCACGCCGAAGGCCTGGGGGGTGGGCTGGCTGGCCATGTAGAGGCGGTCGACGGTGCGGCGCGGGAGCGGGAAGTACGCGAACCGGCCGTAGATCCGGCCGTCCGCCGCCATCGGCTGGGCGTCGAAGCGGGCCACCGTCGCCAGCCGGTACGGCTCGCTGCCGTGGCTGTCGAGCAGGGCGATCTCGGTGATCCGGCGGGCGCCGTCGGCGAACCGGGTGAGCTGGATGATCACGTCGACGGCGCTGTTGATCTGGTCGTGCAGGGCCTCGAAGGGGATCTCCACCTCCGACATGGAGGCCAGGGTCTTCAGCCGCATCAGCGCGTCCTCGGCGCTGTTGGCGTGGACCGTGGCGAGGGAGCCGTCGTGGCCCGTGGACATCGCCTGGAGCATGTCGAGGGACTCGCCGCCGCGGACCTCGCCGACCACGATCCGGTCGGGGCGCATGCGCAGCGAGTTGCGGACCAGGTCGCGGATGGTGACCCGGCCCTGGCCCTCCACGTTCGGCGGCCGGGACTCCAGCCGGACCACGTGGCGCTGCTGGAGCTGGAGTTCGGCGGAGTCCTCGATGGTGATGATCCGGTCGCCCTCGGGGATGAGCCCGGACAGGGCGTTGAGCAGGGTCGTCTTCCCGGTGCCCGTCGCGCCGGACACGATGATGTTGAAGCGTGCCTGCACCAGGCCCGCCAGCAGGTACAGCATGTTCTCGTCGAGCGAGCCGAAGCCGACGAGCTCCTGGAGCGTGTAGGAGCGGGGGAAGCGGCGGATGGTGAGGATCGCGCCGGTCAGGGAGAGCGGCGGGATGATGACGTTCACGCGCTCGCCGGACGGGAGGCGCGCGTCGACCATCGGGTTCGTCTCGTCGACCCGGCGGTTGACGGTGGAGACGATCCGCTCGATGGTCTGCATGAGCTGGTCGTGGGACGGGAAGCGCAGCGGCAACTGCTCGACCCGGCCCGCGCGTTCGACGAAGATCGAGTCCGGTCCGTTGACCATGATCTCGGTGATGGAGGCGTCTTCGAGCAGCGGCTCCAGGATGCCGAGGCCGAGCGCCTCGTCGACCACCCGCCGGATGAGCTGCGAGCGTTCGACGGTCGACAGGACCGGCCCCTCGCGGCTGATGATGTGCCCGAGCACCCGCTCCAGGCGGGCCCGGCGCTCGGCCGCCGCCAGCGAGCTCATCTCCGCGAGGTCGATCTCCTCCAGGAGCTTGGCCCGGTAGGAGGAGACCAGGTGGCCGTCCTCGCCCCGGCTGCCGTTCTCCTCGGGGGTGTTGATGCGGGACCGCAGACTCATGGGGGTACCTCGTTCAGTGGTCGAGCGGCATGGTGGCGGTCTTGACGGCGGGGTCGAAGTCCCAGCCGGGCACGAGCGACGGGATCTGGACGGTGGCGGTGACGGTGACCGAGTCGCCGCCACCGCCCTCGGCGCAGTCGACGGACAGCCAGTCGCTGATGGCGTTCACACAGCCTTCCTGGGCGCTCCGGTCCAGCGAGGCGGCCCGCGCCCCGGCCCTGGCGGCCGTGCCGGCCTGCTGGGCGGTGTAGGCGATGAGCCCGATCTGGACGCCGGCCATGGCGACGAGGATCAGGATGGGGATGAACCCCAGGTATTCGAGGGCCACTTGGCCCCGGTCGCGAAGCCCTTTCCGGGAGTACGGCATCTCAGTCCCTGTCCTCCTCCACCGCGCCCGCGTGGCCCTCCACGTCGAAGGGGAAGCCGATCGCCCCCGGGAACAGGACGGGAACCTGGAGGGTGACGGTGGCCCTGACGTAGCCGCCGCCGGTCGTGCAGCTCACCGTGCCGCTCCACGCGCCCGGCAGCTTGTCCGTGCCCGCCTCCTGGCATGCCGCCGCCCTCTGCCCGGCCGGCACCGCCGTCCCCGCCCGTGCCGCCTCGTCCGCAGCATTCCCCGCGAGCGAGTAGGTGTACCCCAGCAGCACGAACTGCCACAGCAGCACCAGGGTGACGAGGATCAGCGGGGTCATCCCGAGGAACTCGACGGTCACCTGCCCCTCGTCCCGGCGCGCCCTCATCTCCCCAGCTCCTTGCGCCGCCGGAAGGTCAGCGAGCCCCGCTCCCGGCCGCCGTTGCGATGGGAGTTGGCCTCCGTGCCCTTGACCAGGCCCAGTTCGCCGGCGAGCGTCCACAGGGCCTGCTTGACCGTGCCCTTGGCGTCGAGCTCGTGGACCCGGCCCGCGTCCACCGCGCCCTGGAGCTCCTTGAAGTTCGCCGGGATCACGGTCGCCGCGACCCCGGTGCCGGTGATCTTCTGGATCAGCGCGGGCTGGATCTCCGTACCGCGGCTGTGGCGGTTGACGACGACGGTGGTCTCCTCGGCCTTGCGGACCTGGAGGCGGTCCCACATGCGCACGGCACGTTTGGCGCCGCGCACGGCGACCACGTCCGGGGTGGTGACGAGCAGGGCCGTGTCGGCCATCTCCACCACCGCCGCGCCGGCCCCGCTGAGCTGTGCCCCGCAGTCGACGACGACGACCTCGTAACGGGAGCGCAGGGCGCTGACGATCTGGCGGGCGGCCCGTTCGGTGACCTCCTCGCCGCGTTCGCCCTCGCCGGGGGCGAGCAGCAGCGCGAGGCCCGTGTCGTGGGGGAAGACGGCGTCGGCGAGGACGCGCGGGGAGATGTCGGTGATGGCGGCGAGGTCGACGACCGAGCGGCGGAACTGGACGTCCAGGTAGGAGGCGATGTCGCCGGTCTGGAGGTCCAGGTCGAGCAGGGCGGTGGCACGCCCCGAGGCCTGGGCGGCGAGGGCGAGCTGGACGGCGGTGGTGGTGGCGCCGACACCGCCCTTGGCGCCGCTGACGGTGACGACGGTGCCGCCGACGCCGGTGAACACGTCGGTGGCGGCGCCGAGGTGGCGTCGTACGCCGGTCGACCACTGGGCGACCGCGTGCACCCGGTTGGCGAGTTCCTCGTAGCCGAGCGGGAGGGCGATGAGGCCGCGGGCGCCGTAGTCCATGGCGGCCTGGAAGAGGCCGGGGCTGACGTCGGAGGTGACGAGGATGACGCCGACGGCCGGGAAGCGGAGGGCGACCTCGCGGATGAGTTCCAGGGCCGGGACGGGTCCGATGCGCTCATGGACGATCACGACTTCGGGCAGCTCGTCGATCGACTCGGACGCGAGGCGCGCGAGGGTGTCGATGAGCTGGGTGGAGTCGGTGACCGGGGCGACGGGCTCGGCGTCCGGGAGCTGGCTGAGCAGCGTGGTGAGAGAGCGGACCGCGTCCGCGTCGCCGACTGCCGGGAGGATCCTCGTGGGCATGGCGGCCTCTCACTTGTCCTTCGCGAGTTCGTACGTGCGCTGCTGCTCGGGCACGGTCCCGGTCTCGCCCGGCGCGACCAGCGCGAGGCGGACCCGTTTGGCGAACGACTCGGCGTACGTGATGCGCTGGGCGTCGAGGGCGGAGAGCGCGAAGGTGATGGGGCGGGCCTCGGTGGCGGCGCGGGTGCGGTCGTCGGCGTCGGGCTGGAGCGGGGTGAGGTCGCCGACGTCCAGGACGCGCGCGTTCGTCACGATGATCTTGGACTGGTCGGGATCACCCTCCTTCTGCCCCTCGAAGGTCGCGTACACGTTGACCGCGGAGCCCGGTGTGATCTTGCCGGCCACGCCGGTCGCCGCGTCGATCATGATGGCGACCTCCTGCTGCCCGGGCTGGAGCGCGGGCTGGTCGACGATCATGTCGCTCTGGAGCAGCGACCCCTTCTTCAGGGTCGTCACGGCGATCTTGTCGCGGACGGCGTCGAGGTCGGTGATCGCGTTCGCGGAGAGCCAGCGCTCGGGCATCTCGGTCTTCTCGAACTGCGCCGCGGTGAGCCGGGTGTAGGGCTCGATGTCCTTCTTGACCTCGTACGCCGTGACCTCGGGGCCGACCTTGGACTTCACGTCGTCGATGACGGAGAGCACGCCGGCGAAGGCCGCGAGGGCGCCCAGGACCGACAGGAGCAGGAGTATCACGCCGCGGCGCTGACGGGAGTTCATGAACCGTACAACCTCGTTGGGGGGCTCGGTCGAGCGGAATCGGGGACGGGGGCGATCCGGTACGGCTCACCCGGCGGGCAGTTGCTGCTGTGGCCGCTCCTGCTGGAGGGCCGGTGGCACCGGTGCGGTGGCCGAGCAGAAGACACAGCGGTCTCCGATGACGTCGATACCGCACCAGTGACAGATGTTCTGCCGTACCGAGGTGACCAGTTGGTAAAGGACGGACAGGTCGGGCAGGAAGGTGCAGAACTCGATCAGCTTGCCGGTGCCCCACCACTCGGCGGACTCGGCGGGCAGCGGCGTCTCCCGCAGCCCCTGGATCCGCCAGGACTTGGCGAGGCTGCCGGAGACCCAGTCGGACTGGAGCTGGCCGCGGGCGACGAGCATCGAGGTGGCGAACTCCGGGCCGGCGAGGGCCGCGTCGGGGGCGATCCTGACGAGCTGCGGCTGCGGGTGGGCGAGCACGGCGAACTGGCTGCCGGGCACCCATGACTTGGCGTGCGACTTGAGCCCGACGGGGACCCGGTCGAGCTTGGCCACGGAGCCGAGGAGCGCGCCCGCGTGGAGGTAGTGGGTGAGCAGCCGGCCCGCCGAGGCGAGGACGCCGGGGCTGAGGTCGCAGGAGGCGAGCTGTCTCAACTGGCGTGCGAGGACGGCGAGTCCGAGGGGCGGCAGGTCCGGCCGGAACAGGGCGATCCGGTCGCTCTCCAGGAGGGACCGCACGGTGCGCAGCCGCTGGTCCACCGCCGGGGGCACGGCACGGGAGTACACGACGACCACATGGCCGTGCTGGTCGATCAGCGCCTGGAGGACGGCGAGCGAGTGGTCCAGCGGCTGCCGGTCGAGGCCGTCGAGCACGACGGCGGGCAGGGTCCGCTCGTCCTGCGCCGGCAGCGCCATGTCGGCACCGGTCACTGCGATGGCAGTTGGCACGCGCAGCTCCCCGTATCCCATGCCCGTGGGTCCGACGGATCACTCCGGCGCACCCGGTCGACTTCACTGCGTGACTACCTGAGCACTGTAACCACGGCTCTGTGACCGGAGAACAGCGATTCTGTGACTTCCTGACCTGTCTGCGGGATCAAAAGCGGGCGATTCCCGCCTAGATGGGGCGCACTTGCCACGTGCGCGGGCCGGAGAAGAGCCAGTTGCGTCCACCTCCCTTGACAGAAGATTGGTCTGGACCAACTCTCTTGTCATGCCCATACTCAGCAGAAGACGGCTCGGGACGACAGCCGTGGTCGCGGCCCTCGCCCTGGGGTTCGCGGGCCCCGCCTCCGCCGCCGACGTCAACAACGCGAAGAACGCCGGATTCGAGTCCGGCCTGTCGGGATGGACCTGCTCCGCGAGCAGCGGTACGACGGTCTCCTCCCCCGTGCACGGCGGCTCGGCCGCGCTGAAGGCGACCCCGGCCGGGCAGGACAACGCCCGCTGCGCCCAGACGGTGGCGGTCAAGCCCGGCTCGACCTACACGCTGAGCGCGTGGGTGCAGGGCGGCTACGCCTATCTGGGCGCGACCGGCACCGGCACGACGGACGTGTCGACCTGGACCCCGGACTCCGCCTCCTGGAAGCAGCTCACGACCACCTTCACGACGGGCGCCTCGACGACCTCGGTGACGGTGTACACGCACGGCTGGTACGGACAGGCCGCGTACTTCGCCGACGACGTCTCGGTCTTCGGCCCGGACGGGGGCGGCGGCGGCGACCCGGCACCGACGGTCCCCGCGGCGCCGGGCGGCCTGACGGTCTCGGGCACGTCGTCCTCGTCGGTCTCCCTGGCCTGGAACGCGGTGTCCGGGGCGACGGGCTACAACGTCTACCGGGACGGCACGAAGGTCACCGCGGTGACGGGGACCTCGGCGACGGTGACCGGGCTCGCCGCGTCGACGTCGTACTCCTTCCAGGTCACGGCGACGAACGCGGCGGGTGAGTCGGGCCGGTCCGGGAGCGTGACGGCGAGGACGACCGCCACGGGCAGCGGCGGGGGCTCGGTGCCGAAGCACGCCGTCACCGGGTACTGGCAGAACTTCAACAACGGGGCCACGGTCCAGAAGCTGTCGGCCGTGCAGTCGCAGTACGACATCATCGCGGTGGCGTTCGCGGACGCGACGACGACTCCGGGTGCCGTGACCTTCAACCTGGACTCGGCCGGGCTCGGCGGGTACACGGTCGACCAGTTCAAGGCGGACATCAGGGCCAAGCAGGCCGCGGGCAAGAAGGTCATCGTCTCCGTGGGCGGCCAGAACGGCACGGTCGCGGTGAACGACACGGCCTCGGCGGCGAACTTCGCGAACTCGGTGTACGCGCTGATGCAGACGTACGGCTTCGACGGCGTCGACATCGACCTGGAGAACGGGCTCAACGCGACCTACATGTCCCAGGCGCTGCGGTCGCTCGCGGCGAAGGCCGGCAGTTCGCTGGTGCTCACGATGGCACCGCAGACGATCGACATGCAGTCGACGTCCAACGCGTACTTCCAGACCGCGCTGAACGTGAAGGACATCCTCACCGTCGTCAACATGCAGTACTACAACAGCGGTTCGATGCTGGGCTGTGACGGCAAGGTCTACTCGCAGGGCTCGGTGGACTTCCTGACCGCCCTGGCCTGCATCCAGTTGGAGGGCGGACTGTCGCCCTCCCAGGTCGGCCTCGGCCTGCCGGCGTCGACCAGCGGGGCGGGCAGCGGCTATGTCTCCCCCACCGTGGTGAACAACGCCCTGGACTGCCTGACCCGCGGGACGAACTGCGGTTCCTTCAAGCCGGCCAGGACCTACCCCGACCTGCGGGGCGCCATGACCTGGTCGACGAACTGGGACGCGTCGGCGGGCAACGCCTGGTCCAACGCGGTGGGACCGCACGTGCACGGCCTGCCGTAGCCGTGGGTCAGGACGCGGCCGGGTCGTCGCCCCGCCTCACCGGGGCGGCCTCCGGCCCGTCCGCCCGTCACGCGAGCGGCTTGTAGTAGCCGAGGACCGGCGCCAGTTGGGCGAACCAGCGGCCCAGGGTGTCGCGGCTCTTCGCGTCGACCACGCACTCGTAGAAGCGCCCGTCGAGGTGGATGACGGCCATCATCAGGGTCTTGCCGTTCGGGCCGGCCTTGTAGTGGACGCTGCGGATCTCGTTCCAGGGGAACTCCGCGGAGGCGCCGTGGTCCTCGAAGGCGACGCCCGCGGAGTCCACCACGACGGAGTTGTGGCGGTCCACGGCCATGAACTCCGGCCCCTCGACGGCCTGCTGGGGAGGCGGCGCGGCGAAGGCCGACGGGGGCGCCGGAGGTCACGAAACCGGGAGCCGC
>NZ_LJBR01000476.1 GCF_001282115.1 Streptomyces sp. NRRL B-24085
GCCGGCGGGGCGGCCGACGGGGCGTACGGGCTGTGGCACTCGACGAACTCGGGCACGAGCTGGACGAAGCTCGCGAACGTCGACCAGGCCGACGCGATCGGCTTCGGGAAGGCGGCGACGGGGGCGTCGTACCAGACGCTCTACACCAGCGCGAAGATCGGTGGTGTCCGGGGCATCTTCCGTTCCACGGACAAGGGAGCGAGCTGGACCCGGGTCAACGACGACGCCCACCAGTGGGGCTGGACCGGCGCGGCGATCACCGGTGACCCGAGGGTGTACGGCCGGGTGTACGTCTCGACCAACGGCCGGGGCGTGATCTACGGCGACACGTCCGACACGGGCGGAGGCGGCGGCACCGATCCGACCGACCCGCCGGATCCCACTCCGACGGGCGCCTGCGCGGTGACCTACAAGATCACCAACCAGTGGTCGGGCGGTTTCCAGGCGGACGTCCAGATCGGCAACACGGGTACGAGTGCCTGGAGCGGCTGGACCCTCGGCTGGACCTTCCCCGGCGGCCAGACGGTCTCCCAGGCATGGAACGCCACCGTCACCCAGTCCGGCGCGACGGTCACCGCCAAGAACGTCGGCTGGAACGCGGGTGTGGCGGCCGGCTCCTCCGTGAGCTTCGGCTTCACGGGGAGCTGGTCGGGAACGAACGCGAAACCGGCCACGTTCAAGGTGGGCGACCAGAACTGCACCGTGCTCTGAACCGGCCCGCGCGCGAAGAGGCCCCGCCGGCACCGCCGGACGGGGTCTCTCAGCGTCCTGGGTCAGGGCGTGTAGACCGTCGGCCTGGGGGCCGTCGGCATGCCGTTGCCGAGGAAGAAGCTCGGGTGCGGGGGCTGGTTGTAGGCCGTATTTTGCCAGGCCAGGCCCGTGCGGTACATCGTGTCGTGGAGCAGGGTCGTGATCTTCGTCGACGTCTCGATCGGGGTCGAGTAGATCCGCAGGGCCCTGTTGTCCGACGTCGGCCAGACGACCTCCTCACGCCAGTCGCCGAGGATGTCGCCGGACAGCGAAGGGGTCGCCTTGGTGCCGTTGTTGGAGTGGACCGACGCCCCGGTCAGCAGACGGGTGTCCGACGAGGTGCCGTACTTGTCGATGTGGGTGCCGTCGAGGAGCTCGCGGACCGTGTCGCCGTCCCACCAGGACAGGAAGTTCACCGAGGACGGCTCGCGGCCCTTGGTGGCACCGGCCTCGTCACGGACCGAGGTGTCGGAGGCCGACCACACCTCGGCGCCGTCGTTGCCCGCCCAGATGTCCCCGGCCACGCCACGGCCGTTGTCGCAGCAGGCGGCCAGCTTCCAGTTCACCGTGCCGTTCGCCGGGTTGACGTACAGCTCGGCCGGCTGGGACGTCGAC
>NZ_LJBR01000477.1 GCF_001282115.1 Streptomyces sp. NRRL B-24085
AGACAGTTCCACACCGGACGCTCTCCCTCCAGCCGCAGCCCGAACGAACCGCCGCCCACACCCAGAAGAAGCGGTGCGGTGGAGCAGGAAGCATGCGCCCCTGCCCCGAACCCCCGGACGGCTCTCATCCCACCCGGCGCCGGAGCCCGCCATCCGGGCCGAGCCCACAAGGCCGCGGGACCGGCCGCAGGCGCCCGACAGCGAGCGCGGCGCAGCACAGCCGGAAGGCACCCCCACGCATTCCACACCGGACGCTCTCCCTCCAGCCGCAGCCCGAACGAACCGCCGCCCACACCCAGAAGAAGCGGTGCGGTGGAGCAGGAAGCATGCGCCCCTGCCCCGAACCCCCGGACGGCTCTCATCCCACCCGGCACCGGAGCCCGCCATCCGTGCCGAGCCCACAAGGCCGCGGGACCGGCCGCAGGGGCCCGACGGCGAGCGCGACGTGGCGCAGCCGGAAGGCACCCCCGCGCATTCCACACCGGACGCTCTCCCCCACCGGGGGCCCGAACGAACCGGCCGCCCACACCCAGAAGACCGCCACCGACCTCGGCAGAGCCGCCGGCACAAGGGGCACAGCCGGAACACCCCGCAAGGCTCCTAGCTCACGTGCAGCCGGATCGTGCCGTCCTCCCGTGCCTCCACCCGCACCTGCGTCAGGTCCCGTACGACCACGTCCGGGTCGTGCAGGCCGGCCCTCGGGCCGATTCCCACGACCTGCATGCCCGCCGCCTTGCCGGCCGCGATGCCCGCCCCCGAGTCCTCGAAGACCACGCAGTCCGCGGGCGCCACGCCCAGTTCCGCGGCCCCCTTGAGGAAGCCCTCGGGGTCGGGCTTGCTGGCGCCGACCGACTCCGCGGTGACGCGGACGTCGGGCAGGTCCAGGCCCGCGGCCGCCATCCGGGCCGTGGAGAGGGGGACGTCGGCCGAGGTCACCAGCGCGTGGGGCAGCCCGCGCAGGGACGCCAGGAACTCCGGCGCGCCCGGTATCGCCACCACCCCGTCCATGTCCGCGGTCTCCTCCGCGAGCATGCGCGCGTTGTCCGCGAGGTTGCGTTCCACGGGACGGTCGGGCAGCAGGAGCGCCATCGACGCGTGGCCCTGGCGGCCGTGGACCACCTTCATGACCTCGTCGCCGTCCAGCCCGTGCTGGTCGGCCCAGCGGCGCCAGATGCGTTCGACGACGGCGTCGGAGTTGACGAGGGTGCCGTCCATGTCGAGCAGGAGGGCGCGGGCGGTGAGCACGGTGGGGGTGGCGGTGGCCGTCATCGGCAGCTCCAGGACGCGGGACGCGGGGCTTCGGAGGTGTCTCCCCCGCACCTCCCGGAGGGACAAGGCGGCCCCGCCCGCCGGTCAGGGAAAACGGGCGGAGGCCACTTTGTTTCTCCACGGTACAAAATCGAGCCGGTTCCCGCCACCACCCGCCGGTGACCGCCCGGAACAGTTCACCCGCCGTTCAGCTCAGCCGGCCACGGCCTCCCACAGGCTCCACAGCCCGAGCGCCAGCATCAGCAGCGCCGCGATCTTGGTGATCAGCTTCAGCGGGACCCGCTTCATCAGGGCCTTTCCGCCGACGATGCCGAGACCGGCCACCGCCCACAGCGCGAGCACCGCGCCGAGACCGACGGAGAGCGGGTCGTCGTACCGGGCCGCGAGGTTGGCCGTCATGATCTGGGTCAGGTCCCCGAACTCGGCGACGAGGATCAGCATGAACCCGGCCCCGGCGACCTTCCAGAAGGACTGGTCCTCGGGCTTGCGGATCTCCTCCTCGCCGTCGCCCTTCTTCAGCAGCAGGACGGCCGCGCCGCCGAGGAAGAGCACGCCCGTCAGCGCCTGCACGATCTGCTGCGGCAGCAGGGTGAGCACACTGCCGGCCGCGACGGCGAGCGCGACGTGCAGCGCGAAGGCGGCGGCGACGCCCGCGAAGACGTAGGAGGCGCGGTAGCGGGTGCCGAGGACGAGACCGGCGAGCGCGGTCTTGTCGGGCAGTTCGGCGAGGAAGACGACGCCGAACACGACGGCCGTCACGGTGAAGCTGATCAAGGGTCCTCAATCGGTCGGGGCTGCCCCACCGAGAGTGTCCCTGCGAAACGACGCCTCGGCACGGCAGCACACAGTCAGTGCACTACTGGCCGAAGGTCTCGCTGGCCGGTCCGTGAAGACCTGCCTCCGGGCGCCGGCTCAGACGAGCTGAGCAGTATGTCGACGGTCCGGCGAAGAGCTACTCCCCTTCAACACCGTCCATCGTACGTGATCGTTTCGCCGTAAACCTTGTCGTGTCATGTACGCGTCACTAACTTCTCACCGTACGCACATCCCCCCGCAACACGGAGCCGCGAGCATTCCACCGCCCGCGCTCCAACACCCTCGCCCCCCAAGGGAGTTCGCATGTCGAAGTTCTACGCGCGTCGACGGCTGAGCATACTCGGCGCGCTCACCGCGCTCATAGCCTCCGTCGCGGTCCTCAACGGTCCGGCCGCCTCCGCCGCCCTCCCCACCCCGGTCAGCGCGGCCACCGCGCGCACCTACCTCGCCTCGCTCACCGTGGCGACCGAGAACCGCACCGGCTACAGCCGGGACCTGTTCCCGACCTGGATCACCATCAGCGGCACCTGCAACACCCGCGAGTACATCCTCAAGCGGGACGGCTCGAACGTCGTCACCGACTCCGCCTGCGCCGCCACCAGCGGAAGCTGGTACTCCCCCTACGACGGTGCCACCTGGACCGCCGCCTCCGACGTCGACATCGACCACCTGGTCCCGCTCGCCGAGGCGTGGGACTCCGGCGCGAGCGCCTGGACCACGTCCCGGCGCCAGTCCTTCGCCAACGACGTCACCCGCCCGCAGCTCCTCGCGGTGACCGACAACGTGAACCAGTCCAAGGGCGACCAGGACCCGGCCACCTGGATGCCGTCCCTCACCTCGTATCGCTGCACCTACGTCCGCGCCTGGGTCCAGGTGAAGTACTACTACGGCCTCTCCGTCGACTCCGCGGAGAAGAGCGCGCTCACCGGCTACCTCGCCAACTGCTGACGATTCCGTGCCGGAATCTCCCCGCGGAGCTCCGTCGTTCCGTACCGTACGGGGCGACGGAGGAGGATCACGTGACGGATCTGCGGGTAGGACCACTGCTCAGGTACGTCGATGGCTCGTCCGCGACCGTATGGGTCGAGACGAGCCGTCCGTGCACCGTCGAGGTGCGCTGCTCGGACGGCACCGGTGGTGAGTCCCCCACCTTCCAGGTCGCGGGCCACTACTACGCCCTCGTCCCGGTCGAAGGCCTCGCCCCCGGCACGCAGCGGTCGTACGAGGTGCTCCTGGACGGCACATGCGAATGGCCGCTGCCCGACTCGCCCTTCCCGCCCTCGGTGATCCACACGCCCACCGAGGAGGCGCCCGTGCGCGTCGCCTTCGGCTCCTGCCGCTGGGCGGCGCCCCCGGAGGGCGAGAAGGACCCCGTGGGACCCGACGCCCTGGACACCCTCGCGGCCCGTATCGCCGCCGAGCCGGAGGGCGAACGCCCGGACGTCCTCCTCCTGCTGGGCGACCAGGTCTACGCCGACGAGACCTCCCAGGCCACGCAGCGCTGGCTGGCCGCCCGCCGCGACCTGAGCGACCCTCCGGGCGACCAGGTGGCGGACTACGAGGAGTACACCCACCTCTACTACGAGTCCTGGCTCGACCCCGAGGTGCGCTGGCTGCTGTCCACCGTGCCCAGTTGCATGATCTTCGACGACCACGACGTCATCGACGACTGGAACACCTCCGCCTCCTGGGTCGAGGACATGCGCACCCTCACCTGGTGGCGGGAGCGGCTGCTGAGCGGACTGATGTCGTACTGGGTCTACCAGCACCTGGGCAACCTCCCCCCGTCCGAACTGGCCGCCGACCCCCTCTACGCCGCCGTCCGCCGATCCCCCGACGGCACCGACGAGCTGCGCGCCTTCGCCTGCCGCGCCGAGGCCGACGCGGCCTCCGTGCGCTGGAGCTACCGGCGCGACTTCGGCCGGGTGCGGCTGGTCATGGTCGATTCCCGCGCGGCCCGCGTCCTCGACGAGGACAACCGCTCGATGCTGGACCCCGGCGAGGCCGAGTGGCTGCGCGAACAGGTGCTGGAGGACCGCTCCTCCTACGACCACCTCCTGATCGGCACCTCGCTGCCCTGGCTGCTGCCGCACCTGGTGCACGACGCCGAGGCGTGGGACGCCGCGCTGTGCCGGGGGGAGCGCGGGGCACGCTGGGCCCGGTTCGGCGAGGACCTGCGGCGCAAGGCGGATCTGGAGCACTGGGCGGCGTTCCCGGACTCCTTCGCGGCGCTGGCGGACCTGATCGCCGAGGTGGGTTCGGGCCCCGAGGCGCCGGCGACGGTGCTGGTGCTGTCGGGGGACGTGCACCACGCGTACGTGGCCGAGCCGAAGTGGCGCACCGGCGGGCCGGACGCCCGGGTCCTCCAGCTCACCTGCTCCCCCGTCCACAACTCCGTGCCCTCCTACATCCGGTACGGCTTCCGCTTCGGCTGGAGCGCGGTGGCGCGGGCGCTCGGGCGGGGCCTCGCCCGGCACGGACGCTGTGCGCGACCGCCGGTCTCCTGGCGGCACACCGGCGGGCCCTGGTTCGGCAACCAGCTCATGACGCTGACGCTGAACGGGCGTTCGGCACGGCTGCGGCTGGACCACGCGCGGGAGTCGGGCAAGGGCCGGACCGGGCTGGTGACGATCTCGGAGTCCGAACTCACCGGCGGGAGCGGACACAAGCCGTCCCGCGTCAGCCGTCCCAGCACCTGACGCACCTGACAAGCCGTCAAAGACGGCTCCCAGCACGGCATTTCATCGTCGGCTTACCTTCAGGCCGGTGAGCATTCGGACACGCTTTCGGTCGCCCGGTGAGAGTGCGGGAGCGCTCCCACGTGCGACTGCGGGTGAAACGGAAGGGGCGGCAGAGGCAAACCGATGGCTAAATGTTGAACTTGCAAGCAGAGATCGGGGACACCTAGCGTGGAGGGCTGATTCGGCTCCCATCCCCCTGGGGCGACCCCCCTGTGGGACCGACCCGACCGAAGGAGTCCCCCACATGACCGGACGCCTGAACAGCGCCCAGCCATACGCCCTCGGCCTGTATCGCATCGTCGTCGGCCTGCTGTTCCTCTGTCATGGCGCCGCCTCCCTCTTCGGCGTGCTCGGCGGTGCCTCGGGCACCGACGGCGGCACCCTCGAAGCGGGCACCTGGCCGGGCTGGTACGCGGCCGTGATCCAGCTCGTCTGCGGCAGTCTCGTCCTGCTCGGTCTGGGCACGCGCGCCGCCGCGTTCCTCGCCGCGGGATCCATGGCGTACGCGTACTTCAAGGTGCACCAGCCGATGGCGCTGTGGCCCATGGAGAACGGCGGTGAGGCCGCCGCGATGTTCAGCTGGGCCTTCCTGCTGCTGGTCTTCACCGGGTCCGGCGCCTTCGGCCTGGACCGGCTGCTGGCGAAGCGTTCGGCGCAGGAGCACAAGCCGGCGGCGGAGCCGGTGGCCGTCTGAGACGGGCCCGTACGGTGCCCTCCCCCGCGTCCGTGGGGGAGGGCACCGTACGAGGCAGCCGGGTGAACATGCCGCGTTCATCTCATGAGCCCCCCGTGAATCTCCTGTCACTGCCCGGGCGTACGCTGTATGGCTGTCTACGGGGGAATCACGGGGAGTCGCGGTGTTGGAGAGCCTGGGGTCACTGACCGGCAGTCCATGGATCTACGCCATGGTCGCGCTGTCGGTGCTCCTTGACGTGTTCGTGCCGGTGCTGCCCAGCGGGGTCCTGGTGATCACGGCCGCGACGGCCGCGGCCGCGGGCAGTGCGGCGACCGGCCGGGTCCCCGATGTGATGGCCCTGATCCTCTGCGCGACGACCGCCTCCGTGCTGGGCGACCTGGCGGCGTACCGTCTCGCCTTCCGCGGCGGCGAACGCCTCGACCGCGCGATCGCCCGCTCGCGCCGGCTCACCACCGCGCAGGAACGTCTCGGCGACGCGCTCGCCGCGGGCGGTGGGGCCCTGGTGGTCCTCGCCCGCTTCGCCCCCGCCGGCCGCTCGGTGGTCTCCCTCCTGGCCGGCACCGCCCAGCGCCGGGCCCGCGACTTCCTCCCCTGGTCCGCCCTCGCGGGCCTGTCCTGGGCCGCGTACAGCGTGGCCCTCGGCTACTTCGGCGCCCACTGGCTCGGGGCGACCTGGCTGGCGACGGGGGTGTCGGTGGCGGCCCTCTTCGGAGCGGGAGCGGCAGCGGCCTACGTGATGCGCCCCCGCCCGGAGCAAGCCGAGGCCCACTGAGCGCTTCGCCGTGAGGGAGACGTGGGTCGACTGGCGTCGCCGGTCCCCGCGGTTGAGCCGTGCGCCGGGCGAGGGCGGGATGTGCGTGGCTGTGGCCGGCTCAACTCGATGCTTCTCTCGTGCTGGTGGGATCCGGGGCGGCTCGTCGTAGCCCGCCCCGGCCGGACGGGCTACTTCGGGTGAGGCGGTGCGAGGGCCCACCCCCAGGGCCCAACCGGGTCAAGCCGCGGCCGGGACCGCCGGACGACGGCCGACTGAGGATGGCCGGTTCCCCGCGGTCGAGCCGCGCGCCGGGCGAGGGCAAGGAGTCCGTGGTTACGGGCTGTAACCCGTGGGACAGTGCCAGGGCCCACCCCCAGGGTCCAGCCGGGTCAAGCCGCAGCCGGGACCGCCGGGCGACGGTGGAACGGTCTTCGGCGCCCCCAAGACGCGCAGCACACCCCGGCGCCCAGCCATGTCACGAGGCGCAGCGACGGCAAACGCACCAAGCCGCTTGCGGCCGGGGAGCCGAACGCCGCGAGGCCCCGCTGCTCTCAAGCCGCGGCGGAACCGGCCCGGCGACAGCTGGCCACACCCCGCCAGGCAGCCCGTGAATCCGTGCGCCGAAGCCCCCAGGCAAGCCAAACCGGCCCACCCGGCGGCCACTGGGCGCACACGGCGTCGGCGGGTGGCCCGTGCCGGATGCGCGTCCGGGGGGCGGTCAGCCCGCCTCGCGGCGGGTCGCTCCTCTGACTTCCAGGCCTGCCAGGAGCTCCGCGGTCGCCTCCGTGATCGCTTCCACGGCCCGTTCGAAGACCTCCCGGTTGTGGGCGGCGGGGGCCCGGAAGCCCGAGACCTTGCGCACGTACTGGAGCGCGGCGGCCCGGATCTCCTCCTCCGTCGCCTCCTCGGGCAACACAGGCGGACGAAGCGTCTTGATACTGCGGCACATACCGACAGTCTCCCTCCCCGAGCGGACCGGCGCTTCCGTCCGCCCGTTCCGAATGTCATGATCCTCGCCGAGGCGGCCACCGATTCCGGGGCCGACCGACGAGAGGAACAACCCGACATGGCGCACGACTCCGCGCACCGCGAACTCACCGTGGCCGTCCTCGGCCCGGGCGGCACCGGCGGCCTTCTCGCCGCCCTGCTGGCCCGCGCCGGACACCGGGTGGTCTGCCTGGCCGGCGACGACACGGCGAACACCCTGCGCACGGCCGGCATCCAGGTCCGCAGCAACGCCTTCGGCGACTTCACGACCCCCGTCGAGGCCGACACCGAGCTGCGCGAACCGGTCGACGCCTGCGTGATCGCCGTCAAGCACACCTCCCTGCACTCCGCCCTCGACCGCGTCCCGCCCACCGCGCTGGGCGACGGCCTGGTGGTCCCCCTCCTCAACGGCGTCGAGCACCCGGCGGTCCTGCGGACCCGCTACCGCCCGGACCGGGTCGCCCCCGCGGTGATCCGCGTCGAGTCCACGAGGGTCGCGCCCGGCGTCATCGAGCACGGCAGCCCCTTCGCCGAGCTCGACCTGACCGGCGAGGGCGTCCCCCGTGAGCGGCTCGACGCCCTGGCTTCCGCCCTGGCCGCGGCCGGCCCGACGACCCGTGTGCTGGACGACGAGACGGCCGCCCTGTGGGCCAAGATGTCCTTCCTCGCTCCCTTCGCCCTGCTCACCACCCTGTACGCCCTCCCCCTCGGCGAGGTGCGCACCCGCCACCGCGAGGAGCTGACCGCCCTGGTCGAGGAGACCGCCGCGGTCAGCGCGGCCTGCGGCGGTCCTGCCGACCCCGCCCAGGCCCTCGCCCGCTACGACGCCTTCCCGCCCGGAATGAAGTCGTCGATGCAGCGTGACGCGGAGGCCGGCCGCCCCCTCGAACTGGACGCGATCGGCGGTGCGTTGCTGCGCGCGGCGGACCGGCACGGGGTGAAGGTGCCCGTCGCGGCCCGGGTGGTGCGCGAGCTGGCGGCCGCCGGAAGCTGAGGCCCCCCGGCCCCTCCGCACCGTCGCCACTGCCACCACCGGTGCCCGGCCCGCGCTCTCAGCGGCCGTCCCCGCCCGTCAGGTCGTACCGCCAGTCGTTCGACTTGATCCAGTGGCCCTTCGGGTACTCGAACTCGGCCTCTCCGAGCAGGGTGAAGCCGGCCCGGCGGCAGACGCCGTTCGACGCGGCGTGCTCCACGCTCGGGAAGGCGTGCAGATACCGGTGCCGGCCGGCGGCCCGTGCCTCCTCCACGACGGCACGGGCCGCCTGCGCGGCCAGTCCGCGGCCCTGGAACTCCGGCAGGATCCCCCACCCGGTCTCCCACACCGGGGAGTCCCGCCACTCCCGCTCCCAGAACCCCACCGAGCCGACGGTCTCCCCGCCGTCCGCGAGCGTGACCCGGTACATCCGCCCGGTGGACAGCTCGACGTACCGCCGATGCCGGTCGAGGAGCTTCTCCTCGCTCTCCGGGCCGCCCAAGTGGTCGGTCATCTCCGGGCTGTTGGTCCGCTCCAGCAGCCAGAAGTCACCCTCCGCCCAGGGCACCAACCGCACCTGCTCCACCTGCTCCGTATCCATGCCGGCCACCATAGGCGTGGGGTCTGACAAAGCCTCCCGGCCTGGGGATTTGCCGAACCGGCAACAGACCTCGCGCCGGCCCGTCCCCGCGCCGCAGGATCGTCGTAGCCAGTGATCCGTACGTACGGAGGACACATGCCGCACCGCACCCACCGTCTGGTCCCCGCTCCCGCAGGCCGGATCCACCTCGTGGAACAGGGCACCGGGCCGCTCGTCCTGCTGCTGCACGGCTTCCCGGAGTCCTGGTACTCGTGGCGCCACCAGTTGCCGGTGCTGGCCGCGGCCGGATACCGCGCCGTCGCCGTGGACGTGCGCGGATACGGCCGCTCCTCGAAGCCGGAGGCGGTGGCGGCCTACCGGCTGACCGAGCTGGTGGCGGACAACGTGGCCGTGGTGGAGGCGCTCGGCGAGCGTTCCGCGGTGGTCGTCGGGCACGACTGGGGCGCGACGATCGCCGCGCACTCGGCGCTGCTCAGGCCGGACGTCTTCGACGCGGTCGCCCTGCTGAGCGTGCCGTACACACCGCCCGGCGGTCCCCGCCCCAGCGAGGTCTTCGCGGGGATCGGCGGGGAGGAGGAGTTCTACGTCTCCTACTTCCAGGAGCCCGGCCGGGCCGAACGGGAGATCGAGCCGGACGTACGCGGCTGGCTGGCCGGCTTCTACGCCGCGCTCTCGGCCGACACCATGCCGAAGCCCGACGCCCACGGCGTGCCCGCCGACCCGCACTTCGTCGCACCGGGCGGCAGGATGCGCGACCGCTTCCCCGCCGGCCGCCTCCCGGCCTGGCTCACCGAGGACGATCTCGACGTCTATGCCGGGGAGTTCGAGCGCACGGGACTGACCGGTGCCCTCAACCGCTACCGCGCGATGGACCTGGACTGGAAGGAACTGGCCGCCCACGCGGGAGCGCCGGTCCGCCGGCCCTCCCTCTTCCTGGGCGGCACGCTGGACGCCTCCACCACCTGGCTGTCCGATGCCGTCGACGCCTTCCCCACGACCCTCCCCGGTCTGCACGCCGCCCACCTCCTGGACGGCTGCGGCCACTGGATCCAGCAGGAGCGTCCCGAGGAGGTCGGCCGTCACCTGACCGACTGGCTGGGATCGGTGGCGAGCGGGCGGTAGCGCACGTCCACGGCGGCCGTACGGCCGATGCCGTCGAGGCGTTCGAGGCGTACGGGCGCTCCGCCGGGGTGGTCGTAGAGCCGAATCCCGTCGCCGAGCAGGACGGGCGCGATGTGGAGGTCGATCTCGTCGATCAGTCCGCGTTCGAGGAGCTGCCGGCCGATCGTGGGCGAGAAGACCTCCACGTTCTTGCCGCCGGCGGCCTCCAGGGCGATCCGGACGGCGTCGGCGGCGTCGCAGTTCAGGAAGGTCACGCCGGGGGCGGGCGGCGCGTCCTCGGGGTGGTGCGTGAGGACGAACAGCGGCCCCTGCCACGCGCCGCCGTAGACGGCCCCGGCGTCGGGGAAGGCGTCCCAGCCGTCCCGGCCGCCCAGCACGGCCCCGGTCGTCGCCGCGTACTCCTCGACGAGGCCGGGCCGGAACGAGAACCCCGTCATCCAGTCCATCGTGTGCCCGGGGCCCGCCACGAACCCGTCCAGCGACATGGTGAAGTGCCAGAGCACCTTGCCCGCGGCGGTCTGCGGCGCCATGTCCACCGCCGACGCGGTGTGCGCGGTGTGGGGATCTTCCATGACTTGTTCCTCTCCCGAAGCGCTCCTGTCCTCCCTGAAGACCGGATGCGTCCGCGAAAGTCATCGCCGGGCCCGGAGACCGACGGCGGGTGCGGCCGCGCCACCGGGCAAATGCCGTTGAGATGGCGTCCCGCGTGGACGAGGCTCTCGGCATGGAGTTCTTCTGCTACCACCGTGACCGGCCCGGCTCCCTGCCCCTGCGGGCGGAGCTGACGGAAGCGCACTGGTCGTACATGGACCGGTACGAGGCCGAACTGATCGCCCGCGGGCCGACGTTCGCCGTCGACGGGGAGACGCCGAGCGGGAGCGTGCACATCGTGGACCTGCCCGATCCCGCCGCGGCGCGCGCGTTCGCGTTCGACGAGCCCACCTATCAGGCCGGCGCCTACCGGGACGTGCTGCTGCGCCGCTGGCGCAACCTGCTGGGCCGCACCATGTGGGACTTCCCCGGCGGACGGACCGGCGGCGACCGGTACCTGGTGCTGGGTCTCGGCGCGGGAGAGGCCGCCGACCTCGCCGTACCGCCGGGAAAGGACGACCTGATCGCCTACGGGCCCCTGCTCTCGGACGACGCCACCGCCTGGCTGGGCACCGCCGCCCTGGTCCGCGCCCCGGACCCGGAGCGGGCGCGGGCCGTGCTGACGGCGGACCGGTACGCCGCGGTGGAGGTCCACGAGTGGGAGTTCGGCGGACGGCGCTGACAACCCCGTTCTCGGGGCAACCGCACAGGGACCAGCCGTACGACCGAGGAGCGTCCACGAGATGGGTACCGCCGTCCACGTCCCGCAGACCCGGGACATGATCGGGGACGAGCTCTCCGGAGACGAGGCGTTCACCGCCCTGCGCCACTACGGCGGCCTGCGGCTGCTGACCGACTCCTTCGCGCGGTTCCGGTACGCCGACGGCTTCACCAACGCGCGGGCCCTCGCCTTCCAGGTGGTGCTCGGGCTGGTGCCCTGCACCGTCGCCCTGGTCGGCCTGGCGACGTCGGTGCACACGGAGGGCGTGGGCCGGATCATCGAGCTCACGCTCGGCCGGATCGTGCCGGGCGCGAGCGCCGACATCGTGAAGGACGCCTTCGACGGGACGCGCCGCACCGCGCACGGCAGTGTCTGGAGCACGCTCGCGCTGTGGCTGGGACTGGGCTTCGCCCTGCTGAACCTCGCCTCGGCCATGGGCCAGATCGAGCGCGGCGCGAACCGGATCTACGGCATCGAGCGCGACCGTCCCTTCCCGCGCAAGTACGCGCGCGGGATCGTGCTCGCGGTCGCCGCCGGGCTGCCCCTGGTGCTGGGCTTCGTCGTCCTGGTGGCCGGAGAGGCCGTGGGCGACGCGGTGGCCGAGTCCGCGGGCCGGGAGGGCGGCGGACCGCGCTGGTGGGGCGTGCTGGACCTGCCGGTGGGGCTCGCGCTGGCCTGGGTGGCCTCCGCTGTGATCTTCCGCTGGTCGCCGCGGCGGGTGCAGCCCGGTTACACCTGGCTGGCGTTCGGCTCGGCCGTGCATCTGCTGCTGTGGGTGTCGGCCACCTGGCTGCTCGCGCTGTACGTCGAGGAGAGCGGGGCCTTCGGCGCGGTCTACGGGCCGCTGACGGCCTTCATCGCCCTGCTGCTGTGGGCGAACCTCACCGCTGTCGCGCTGTTCCTCGGCATCGCGTTCGCCGCCCAGCTCGAAGCCGCCCGCGCGGGCATCGAGTCGGCCGTGCACCCGGATCCCGGCCCGGGCGACTGAGGCCGCGCGGTGTTCCCGCCGTCAGCCCTGCGCCGCGGCGGTGACCGTGGCCGGGTCGACGCCGGTCAGTTCGACGATGCGGTGCGGTGGCACACCGGCGGCCAGCGCGCGCCCGATCAGTCCGTCCCGGCCGTCCGCGCAGTCGCGGTAGGCGAGGAGTTCCTCCTCGACCCCGGCGAGCGACTCGGGTGCCAGGTGGTGGCGGACCCGGCTCAGTTCCTCGTCGCTCAGCGGCACGGGCAGCCGTTCGGCGTCCTCGGGCACGGCGGCGGTCTCCTCGGGCGGCAGCAGGCGCAGGTGCGGGGAGGTCGCCGTGGCCCCCTGGGCGTCCAGCCACGCGCGGACCGCGGGGGTCTCCATGCACGCGAGCTCGCCGACGGCGGCGGGGGTCACACCGAGTCGCGCGGACGCGTCGTCGAGCAGGAACAGGTAGGCGTCGTCGGTCATCCTCGGCTCCTTCTCACCAGCGGTCGATCGACCTCCCCTTACCCCGCCTCGCCCGGCTAATGTTCCGTCCGGTGGGTGACCGGGGAGGAGCGAGGACATGGTCGGTCTTCCGAGCGCGCGCTGACCTCGTAGGCCGTGAGCGGCCTGTCATCGCGTGCTGCGCTCGACGGTGCGGCACAGCCCGTCTTCGATCCGGGGATCGTCGTGCTGCCCTCTTCCTCCATTCCATCCGATTCCAGCCGTTCCGTCCCGCCGAGCCTGTGGCGGGACCGTGACTTCCGCAGCCTCTGGGTGGGCCAGACGGCCTCCCAACTCGGCGAGCACACGAGCCTGTTGGTGTTGCCGCTCTTCGCCGTCCTGGCCCTCGACGCCGGTCCCGGCGAGCTGGGCGCCCTGCGTGCGGTGGGGCAGGCGCCGATCCTGCTGCTGTCGCTCCTCGCCGGCGCGTGGGTGGACGGACGGCGCACCCGGACGGTGATGATCGTGTCGGACGCCGGCCGGGCCCTGGCCCTGGGCGCCGCCGCCCTGGCCGCGCTCATGGGCGGGCTCGGCCTGCCCGCGCTGTTCGTGGTCGTCCTCGCCGTCGGGGTCCTGTCCGTGTTCTTCGACGTCGCCTACCAGTCGTCCCTCGTACGGCTGGTGCGCCGCGATCAGCTGGTGCGCGGCAACAGCGCGCTCGAGGGCAGCCGGTCCGCGGCGCAGATCGGCGGTCCCGCCCTCGGCGGTGCGCTGGTGTCCTGGCTGTCGGCGCCGGTCGCCGCGGCGGCGGGCGCGCTGTTCTTCGCGCTGTCGTTCCTGTCGATCCGCCGGATCCGCCGCCGCGAGCCGGTCCCGGAGCACACGGAACGGCCCTCTCGCACGGGGCGGCGCATCCTGGAGGGCCTGCGTTTCGTCGGGCGTGAGGCCTCGCTGCGGACCGTGTGTCTCGCCTCGGCGGCCTTCCAGTTCTCCTTCGCCGCGCTGATGACCGTCTATCTGCTCTTCCTGCCGCGCGAACTGCATCTGTCGGGCACGGTCGTCGGGCTGTCGCTCGCGGCGGTCGGGCCGGGCGCGCTCCTGGGCTCGCTGCTCGCGGCCCGGCTGCCGGGCCGGTTCGGTCATGGCGTGGTGCTGGTGTCGGCGGCGGCGATCGGCGACGGCGCGTTCCTGTGGGTGCCCGCGCTGCACGGCTCGTCCGCGGGGACAGTCGCCGCGCTCCTCGCGGTCGGCTTCGTGTTCGGGGCGGGCGGCCAGTTGGTGAACGTCACGGTCATGACCGTCCGGCAGGCGGTCACCCCGTACGGGATGCAGGGGCGGGCGGCCGCCACGATCACGTTCGTCGGCATGGGCCTGACCCCGCTCGGCTCCTTGCTCGGCGGACACCTCGCGCAGGAGTGGGGGCTGCGCACCAGCCTCCTGGTGACGGCGGCGGGCATGCTGCTGTCACCCGCGGTGATGGCCCTGTCCCCACTCGCCCGCCTGGGTCGGACCCTCCCGACACCCACAACACCTCGACACCCGCGGGCACACCCCGCCCCCGCCACGGACTGACCACACCGCGAGCGAGCCGCGTTCCCTTGTGCGGTGCACATCAGCCACATGGCAACGGTGACGGTCATACACCTCTCGCCTGAGACGGACCCTCCCGACACCCACAACACATCGACAGCCGCCCGGACACCCCGCTCCCGCCACCAACTGACCGCGCTGCGTACGAGCTACGCCCCCTTAAGAGTGGCACATCAGCCACATGGCGACGGCGGCGGGCACACGCCTCCCGCCCACGCCGGGCCCTGCCCCCGCC
>NZ_LJBR01000478.1 GCF_001282115.1 Streptomyces sp. NRRL B-24085
CCCGCCGCCCCCACCGCTGCCGCCGCCGCGGCGGCGGTGACCTTCTCCGACACCTTCGACGGACCGGCGGGAGCCGCGGTCGACTCCTCGAAGTGGCAGATCGAGACCGGCGACAACGTCAACAACCACGAGCGGCAGTACTACACGTCGGGCAACAAGAACGCCGCCCTCGACGGCCAGGGCCACCTGGTCATCACCGCGCGGAAGGAGAACCCGGCCAACTACCAGTGCTGGTACGGCACCTGCCAGTACACCTCGGCCCGGCTCAACACCTCCGGGAAGTTCACCGCCCAGTACGGGCACGTCGAGGCACGGATGAAGATCCCGCGCGGACAGGGCATGTGGCCGGCGTTCTGGATGCTCGGCACCCCGGTCAACTGGCCCGACTCGGGCGAGATCGACATCATGGAGAACGTCGGCTTCGAGCCCGCCACCGTGCACGGCACGATCCACGGTCCCGGCTACTCCGGCTCGGGCGGCATAGGCGCCGGCTACACCCTGCCGAACGGGCAGGCCTTCGCGGACGCCTTCCACACCTTCGCCGTCGACTGGGCGCCCGACTCCATCACCTGGTCCGTGGACGGCACCGTCTACCAGCGGCGCACCCCCGCCGACCTGGGCGGCCGCACCTGGGTGTTCAACAAGCCCTTCTTCCTGATCCTGAACCTCGCGGTCGGCGGCTACTGGCCCGGCGATCCGGACGGCTCCACGGTCTTCCCGCAGCAGCTCGTCGTGGACCACGTCTCGGTCACCACCGGCGACACGGCCACCGGCTCGGCGATCCGGGGCCTGGCCGGCAAGTGCGTGGACGTGGCCGGGGCCAACCCGGCGAACGGGACCGCCGTACAGCTCTACGACTGCAACGGCACCGCCGCCCAGCAGTGGACCGTCGGCTCCGACGGCACGATCCGCGCGCTCGGCAAGTGCCTGGACGCGACGGGCGGCGGCACCGCGGACGGCACGTCGGCACAGCTCTACGACTGCAACGGCACCGGGGCCCAGCGGTGGACCGTCACGGGCGCACGCGACATCGTCAACCAGCAGGCGAACAAGTGCCTCGACGTGACCGGCAACAACTCGGCCAACGGCACCCGGCTCCAGCTGTGGACCTGCACGGGCGCCGCCAACCAGAAGTGGACGGTCGGCTGAGCCGGTCGGTCAGTGCCGGGTCCAGGTGAACTTGTCGCCGCCCACCCAGCGCACCACGTCCGGATCGTCCAGGTCGTGGACGGTGATGCCGAAGGCGGCGGCCGCCTCCAGCACGTCGGTCACGGTCCTCGCCTCGCCGACCACCTCCCCGTCGATCTCGACGATGCGGAACGGCGGCGTGGTCGGCTGGACCCCGAGCACCATGATCCGCGGCTTGCCGATGTGCGGGCTCGCGATTTCGGTCATGGAACGAGCGTAGAACGCATCCCGCGGGAGGGAGAGGCGGACGTCATCCGCCCAGCAGGTCGAGGACAGCCGCCTCCACCGCTCCCTGGGTGGCCGGCCGTCCGAAGTCCCCGTGCTCGCCCAGTCGGGTGAGCACGGGGGCGACGGTCCTCCCCTGCTCGAACAGCTCGAAGACCCGCGGGTCGATGTACGAGGCCCGGCACACCGCCGGCGTGTTGCCCAGGTAGTGGCTGACCTCGCGCACGGTCCGGGCCATCTGCCGGCGCCGGGCCGTCTCGGTGGCCCGGCCGTCCTCGGCGGTGACGGCGAGGGCGACGGCGGCCAGGACCGTGGCGTGCCAGGTGCGGAAGTCCTTGGCGGAGACGTCGGTGCCGGACAGCCTGCGCAGCGCCTCGTTCAGGTCGGCGCCGTGCAGGTCGTGCCAGGCACCCCGCTCCCAGAACGCCAGCAGCCGGTCCCCGCCCCGCCTGCGGCGCTTGAGCGCGCGTACGACGGCCAGGGCGTCCTCGTCCACGAGGGCGCGGACCAGATCGATGCCGCCCTTGGCCGGATAGGCGAACGTGAGCTCCTCACGACCGCAGGTGACGTGCTCGCGGAGCATGGTCGTCAGGCCGTAGGTCTCCATCCGGGCGGTGTGCCGGTCGCTGCCGATCCGGAAGAAGCCGAGGTCGAGCAGGCGCACCGCGCAGGCCGTGACCCGGGTGCGGCTCAGCCCCCGGCCCGCGAGGTCCTCGGCGACCCGCTTGCGCAGCGCGGGCAGCGCCCGGGCCACCTCCCGCACGTGCTCGTGCTTGGCCTGGTCCTGCTGCTCACGGAACCGCTCGTGGTACAGGTACTGGCGGCGTCCGGCGTCGTCGGTGCCCACGGCCTGGAGGTGGCCGTTGGGCCAGGGGCAGATCCACACCTCGCGCCAGGCGGGCGGGATGGTCAGCGCGCGGATGCGGGCGAGCGCGTCCGGGTCGGTGACCGGCCGGCCCTCCGCGTCGCGGTAGCGGAAGCCCCGGCCACAACGGACGCGGGTGAAGCCGGGGCGGTCGCAGGAACTGGTCCGCAGTCTCAAGGGCGCCTCCACTCGTCGTTCTCCAGGCGCGAGCCCGCCTGCGGCCCCATCCTCAGCATCCCGCCGTCGACGCTCCAGGACGCGCCGGTGACGTACGTGGCCTCGGGACCGGCCAGGAAGGCGATCACCGCGGCGACCTCGCGGGCGTCACCCGGGCGGCCCAGCGGGACGCCGGGGCGCTCCTCGGTGCGGACGTCGGTGTCCTCCTGGCCCGTCATCGGGGTGGCGATCTCACCGGGTGCGACCGCGTTGACGGTGATGCCGTGCTCGGCGAGCTCCAGGGCCATGACCTGGGTGAGCAGTCCGAGGCCGCCCTTGGCCGCGCAGTACGGGGCCGCGCCGACCCGGGGCTGGTGTTCGTGCACGGAGGTCACGTTGACGATCCGGCCGCCGTCGCCCTGCGCGATCATGTGCCGGGCGGCCCGCTGTCCGCACAGGAAGGGGCCGACGAGGTCGACGTCGAGGACCTCGCGGAACGTGTCGAGCCCGATGTCCAGGAACGGCGTCATGGTGCCGGTGCCCGCGTTGTTGACCAGGACGTCAAGGCGTCCGAGCCGGTCGCACAGCTCGTCGACGGTGCCGGTGGCGGCGGGCAGCCGGGTCAGGTCCATCTGCGCCACGGCCGCGCGCCGTCCCAGGGCGCGGACCTCCTCGGCGGTCTCCTCCGCGCCCTCGAGGTCGCTGTGCCAGGTGATGCCGATGTCCATCCCCGCCCGGGCCAGGCGGACGGCGGTGGCCCGGCCGATGCCGGAGTCGGCGCCGGTGATCACGGCCACCTTGCTGGGCGGTGCGGTGGGGGCGGACATGTCGGCCTCCTCGTGG
>NZ_LJBR01000479.1 GCF_001282115.1 Streptomyces sp. NRRL B-24085
CCGAGGAGACGGAACCGGTCCCCGACCAGCAGCGCCCAGCACCCGCATCCCCTGGATCCCGGCCCCTTCCGGCGCCCCGCCCAGCCCCTTGCCGTTGTCGCGCACGAGGAGTTCGACTCCCCCCGCGACCGGCTGGAGCCGCACCTCGGCGCGGTCGGCGCCGGAGTGCCGCGCGGTATTGGTGAGCCCCTCCTGGGCCACCCGGTAGAGCACCAGTTCCGACTCCTCGGTCAGCCGGGGCAGTTCGCCGCCGACGTGATGGCGCACGGTCAGCCCGTGCGTGGTGAACTCGGCCGCGAGGGACCGCAGGGCGCTCGGCAGCCCGAGCTCCTCCAGCACCCCGGGCCGCAGCCGCCGCGCGATCCGCCGGATCTCGTCGAGCCCGGCCCGGGTCGCCTCCTGCGCCTGCCCCACGTCCTCCCGCAGCTCTTCGGGCACCCGGTCGGCGACCCGCTTCAACTGGAGCAGGACGGCGGTCAGCGTCTGCCCGACCTCGTCGTGCAGCTCGCGCGCGATGCGGTGCCGCTCCCGCTCCTGCGCGGAGAGGGCGCGGGCGGCGCCGGTCGCCCGCTCGGCCTCCAGCCGGTCGAGCATGGTGTTGTACGTCGTGATCAGCGCGGCCGTCTCGGCAGGGCCGGAGACCGGGGCGCGGACCCCGGGCCGCAGCAGATCGGCGGCGGCCATGGCCTGCCCCAGCTTCTGCAACGGGGTGAGCCCGACCCGCAGCACGAGGGCGTTGGCGACCAGCAGCAGGGCGAGCCCGCCGAGGACGACCACGGCCTCCCCCTGCCGGACGGGCGTGGACACGGTGACCGGCCCCAGCAGCAGCGCGGTGGCGACGACGAGGCCCGCGGCGTTGAGCGAGAAGATCCGCCAGAACAGCGACACGGCCCTGCCCTCACTCCTCCCGTACGACACCCGAGGCCCCAGCCTCGCCGGTGCCGGCCGCTCGCGTATATCCGTCACGTCACCCATATCGCCACCGTACGGGGGCCTGGCAGCATGCGAACCCGGCACCCGTGCTCACTCGAACCACCGATCACTCGAACCACAAGGGGAAGAAACGTGTCTGCTCCACGCCTGAGGGCGACGCCGCTGCCGGGCATCGGGGTCCAGTACGACCTCATGACCCGCGAGGACCGCCATCTCTCCGTGGTGGCGCACCGCGACGGTGCCCGCACGGTGAGCGTGTACCGGGCCGACGACCCCGACTCCTGCGCCCAGTCGCTGCGCCTGACGGGTTCCGAGGCGGGCGCCCTGATCGACGCGCTGAAGCCCTCCCACCACAGCGCGAGCCTCCTCTACGCCTCCGACCTGGGCCTGGTGGCCGAGCGCATCGAGGTGGCGGCGGGCTCCCGCTGGAACGGCCAGGTCCTCGGCGACACGAGGATGCGCACCGACACGGGAGCCTCCGTCGTCGCGGCCCTGCGGCGCGCCGAGGCGATCCCCTCCCCCGCCCCCGACTTCCGCCTGGCGGGCGGCGACATCCTCATCGTCGTGGGCACCCGCGAGGGCGTGGACGCGGCTGCGGCGATCCTCGGTCGGGAGTAGGACGCATGCACTCCGCTGTCCTCCTGATCGAGTTCGGCTCGATCATCCTCGGCCTGGGCCTCCTGGGCCGTTTCGCCGCCCGCTTCCGCCTCTCCCCCATCCCCCTCTACCTCCTGGCCGGCCTGGCCTTCGGCGAGGGCGGCCTGCTCCCCCTGGGCGCCAGTGAGGAGTTCGTCTCCATCGGCGCCGAGATAGGCGTGATCCTGCTCCTCCTGATGCTCGGCCTGGAGTACACGGCCGGCGACCTGGTCACCAACCTCAAGGCCCACTACCCCGCGGGCCTGGTCGACGGCGCCCTGAACGCCCTCCCGGGAGCGGCGGCGGCCCTCCTCCTCGGCTGGGGTCCCGTGGCCGCCGTGGTCCTGGCAGGCGTCACCTGGATCTCCTCCTCGGGCGTCATAGCGAAGGTCCTGGGCGACCTCGGCCGGGTGGGCAACCGGGAGACCCCGGTGATCCTCAGCGTCCTGGTCCTGGAGGACCTGGCGATGGCTGTCTACCTGCCCATAGTCACCGCCCTGGTCGCGGGCGCCGGCCTCCTGGCCGGAAGCCTGACCCTCGCCATAGCCCTCGGCGCGGCGGGCCTGGTCCTCTTCGTGGCGGTTCGCTACGGCCGCCTGATCTCCCGCTTCGTGTCGAGCGACGACCCCGAGAAACTCCTCCTGGTGGTCCTGGGCCTGACCATCCTCGTGGCAGGCGTGGCCCAACAGCTCCAGGTCTCGGCGGCGGTCGGCGCGTTCCTCGTGGGCATAGCCCTCTCCGGCGAGGTGGCCGAGGGCGCCCACACCCTTCTCAGCCCCCTGCGCGACCTCTTCGCCGCGGTCTTCTTCGTCTTCTTCGGCCTCCACACCGATCCGGCGAGCATCCCGCCCGTCCTGCTCCCCGCCCTCGCCCTGGCCCTGCTCACGGCGGCCACGAAGATCGCCACCGGCTACTGGGCGGCCCGCCGAGCCGGCATCTCCCCCAAGGGCCGCTGGCGCACGGGCGGCGCACTCGTGGCCCGCGGCGAGTTCTCGATCGTCATAGCGGGCCTGGCGGTCTCGGCCGGCATAGAACCCTCCCTGGGCCCGCTGGCCACGGCCTACGTCCTCATCCTGGTCATCCTCGGCCCCCTCACAGCCCGCTACACAGAACCCCTGGCCACAAAACTGACCTCCCGCCACAACTCCCCGACCACCCCGGAGACCCCAACCCGAGTCACGGTGGACGGCGCCTGAGGGGATACCGGGTTCGGTTGCAGGGCGGCTGCGGGTCGGTGGGGGCTGGTCGCGCACTTCCCCGCGGGGCCGCTGCGCTGAGCTTGGCCGGGCGCCTACGGAGGGTGCCAAGTGCGGTTGTGTGGCGGGTGCGGGGCGGTGGGGGCTGGTCGCGCAGTTTCCCGCGGGGCCGCTGCGCTGAGCTTGGGCCGGGCGCCTACGGGGGGTGCCAAGTGCGGTTGTGTGGCGGGTGCGGGCCGGTGGGGGCTGGTCGCGCAGTTCCCCGCGCCCCTGAGTGGGTCATGGGGACGCTCGTGCAGTCGCGTACGGCGCGAAGGGGACGGGGTGGGGGGTGTCCGCCCGCAGCG
>NZ_LJBR01000048.1 GCF_001282115.1 Streptomyces sp. NRRL B-24085
GGCGGTCAGGGCCACGTCCAGCGTCCTGGCGGCCACCTGGCGTCCGGCCCCGCCGAAGCCTCCCCCGCCGCCGGGGCCACCGGCACCCCCGCCGCCGCCTCCCAACTGCGCTTGCAGCGTGGGGCTGACGGCCGTGACGACGTACGCCCCCGCGAGTCCGAGCGCGATACCCAGCGCTCCGCCCAGCAGCCCGTTGACCATGGCCTCGCCGACGACCTGCCGGGTCACCCGCCCCGACTTCCAGCCCAGCGCCTTGAGCGTGCCGAACTCCCGCACCCGGCGCGACACCGCGGACGAGGTCAGCAGTCCGGCGACGAGGAACGCGGCGACGAGCACGGCGATCGACAGCCACCTGCCGACGTTCGAGGCGAGCGACGACGCCGTCGACAGCGACCCCGACACGGTGTCCGCGAGATCCGCCGAGGTCGTCACCGTCGTACCCGAGATGTTCTTCTGGATCGCCGACTTGACGGAGTCGATCTTCTGGGAGTCGGTCGCCTTGACGTAGATCGTGGTGACCTTGTTCTTCGAGTCGCTGAGGGTCTGCGCCTGGGTGAGCGGGACGTAGACGTCGGCGGCCGCGTCCCCGCTGTCCGCGGTGGCGAGGCCGATCACCTTGAACTTGGCGCTCTTGACGGTGAGGGTGGAACCGACCTTGAGCTTCTTCTCCTTGGCGTACGCGGAGTCGACGACGGCGACCTTGGCGGCGGTCTCGGTCGACTTGAACCCGCGACCACTGGTGATCTTGGAGGAGGTCAGCGGGCCGAGGGCCGTCTTGGTGACGTCGGTGCCGAAGACGGAGTAGTTGTCGACGTCGAAGTCGGCGCCGCCGCCCTGCACTTCACCCTGCGGCTGGCCGGTGCCGCCGCCGTTGCGGCCGAAGCCGCCCGCACCGCCCCCGTTGCCGTTCTGCTGGAACTCGCCGCGGGTGAACTGACCGTTGATCTTGACGACTTGGAGGCTCAGCCCGCCGACCGCCTCCGAGACGCCGGTCTGCCGGCCGACCTTGGCGACCGTGGAGGAGGACAGGGTCTGGAAGCCCTGGACCATCACCCGGTCGCTGCTCTGCTCCGCGTCGGAGCCGTTGTCCTGCGCGTCGAACCGGAAGCGCGGCCGGTCCGACGAACCGGCCTGCGGCTGGGCCGCCTTGGTGACCGTCATGTCGGTGCCCAGCCCGTACAGCGACTGGAGGACCTTGTCCTGGGCCTTCCCCATGCCGGACGACACGGAACTGACCACGATGACCAGCGCGATCCCGAGCGCGAGCCCGGAGGCGACCACGAGGGCCGCCTTTCTGCGGCGGCGCAGTTCGCGCCTCAGGTAGGTGAAGAACATGGCCGCAAGCTAGGTACGGCGCGTGATGACTCCATAAGGCGCATATAAGAGCTGCATGAGAAGGCTGTGGTCCGCCCCGGAAACACCGATGCCGCCCCTGAGGACGGCATCGGAAAGCTGTGAACGGGCCCAGGGTCAGACCGCCGACCCCGCCTTCCAGTCCGCCCAGCTCAGGTTCCAGCCGTTGAGGCCGTTGTCCGGGGCCACGGTCTTGTCGCCGGTGTTCTTGACGACCACGACGTCACCGACGATCGAGTGGGTGTACATCCAGTAGCCCGCGGTGCCGGTGTCGTTGGCGCCCTTGGTGTCGGACAGGCCCACGCAGCCGTGGCTGGTGTTCACGGAGCCGAAGATGGACTTGGCGCCCCAGTAGTTGCCGTGCATGAAGGTGCCGGAGTTGGTGAGCCGGAGGGCGTGCGGCACGTCCTTGATGTCGTACTCGCCCTTGCCGTCGTCGTCGGTGAAGCCCACGGTCGCGCCGTTCATGCGCGTCTCCTTGAACTTCTCCGAGATCACCATGGTGCCCTCGTACGTCTTGTTCTCCGGAGAGCCGGCCGAGATCGGGATCGTCTTGATCGTCTGGCCGTTCTGCGTGACCTTCATCTGCTTGGTCTTGGCGTCGACGTACGAGACCTGGTTGCGGCCGATCTTGAAGGTGACCGTCTTCTGCTGGACGCCGTAGACGCCGTCGGCGCCCTCGACCCCGTCGAGCGCGAGCTTCAGCGTGACGGTGGAGTTCTCCTTCCAGTAGTCCTCGGGGCGGAAGTCGATGCGGTTGGCGTTGAACCAGTGGCCGACGACCTCCTGACCGCTGCTGGAGGAGACGGTGATGCCCTTCTGGACGGCCGCCTTGTTGGTGATCGCCTTGTCGAAGTTGATCGACACCGGCATGCCCACGCCGACGGTCGAGCCGTTCTCCGGCGTGAAGTTGCCTATGAAGCTGTTGGCCGGGGAGACCGTGGTGAAGGAGGCGTTCTCGTGGGCGGCGAGCCCGTCGGCGTCCTTGGCCTCGGCGGCGACCTTGTAGGTCGTCGAGCGCTCCAGCTGGGCGTCGGGCTTCCAGCTGGTCCTGTCGGCGGACAGCTCGCCGGCGACCTCCTTGCCGTCGGCGGTCGTCATCGTCACGTCGGTGAGCGTGCCCTTGCTCACGGTGACGGCGGCGGAGTTGTTGATGGAGGCGTTGTCGGTGCCGTCCTTGGGCGTGATCCTGATCTCGGCCTTGGAGCTCTTCTTGGCCGCCGCCTCGTCGGCCTTGGCCTGCGAGGTGTCGTTGCCGCCGCCGCTCGACGACGAGTCGTCGCCGCTGGAACAGGCCGAGAGCACCAGCACCCCGCCGAGCAGAGCGGACGCGACCGTCAGGCCCCTGCGCCGCTTACTGACCGTCATCACACGCTTCTCCATCGTTGCCGAATCCCAGAAACCCCGAGAGTCCCCGTCAATAAAACCTAAACGCTACGACCGGTTCGTCCCGTTCCACCTTGCGAGGAGGTGTGGGGCACACCACTTCCGCTGTGGCGGCAGGTGCGTCTGTCGGTCCGTGCGACCCCTGAGACGACGAAACCCCGGACGGCGGTTGCCGCCCGGGGTCACGAATTTCCCCAGCGCGCTCAGCCGACGACCTCTTCTTCCTCGTCCCCCTCGACATCATCCTCGTCGAGGTCCCAGTCCGGCGAATCCGGGTCGTAGTCGATGCGCTCGCTGCTCCAGGACGCCTGGGCCAGTTCGACCCCCGGCACCTCCCCGACCAGGTCGAACGGGTCCACGAGATAGGCGAGGGCCTCCGCAGTGTCTTCCGTCACAGCGCCCTCGGCGTGCGACCGTTCGTCGTCCGGCATGTCCGGATCCTCCGTGATCCGCGCCAGCGCGGCCCGGGTCACGGCGTCCTGGTCGTCGACCTCGACGACGAGTTCCACTCGAAGCCGTACAAAACGTGATGTCTCTTCAGTGCTCATGCCCGGAGCGTAAAGCCCATGCCTCCCGTGACTTTCCCGTGACCCGCGCCTTTCACTAACATCGCCCCACACGGCCAATTCGCCAGCACCACAAGGGGATCGATATTCCGTGTCATCCGTTCGTCGTCCGTTGCTGACCGCCACCGCCGCGGGGACCCTGCTGGGCGCCCTGTGGTTCGTCCCGTCCGCCAACGCGTCCCAGGACACCCCGGCGAGAACAGCGCCGTCCGTGCAGGCCACCACGCAGGCGCGGGCCACGACCACGAGCGCCGAGACGTCCACGGACACCGCCCGGCTCGCCGACACCGGCAGCTTCGACACCACGCCGTACGTCGTCGGCGGCACCCTGTTCCTCACCCTGGGCGCGGGCTTCGTCGTCTATTCGGTACGCCGGGAACGCCTCGGTTTTTGAACGGGCTTGACGATTTCTTGGCGAGGCCTTCATAGTCCGCCCATGAAGAGATCATCGAGGGCGCGCACCGGCGCCGCGGCGACCGTGTGCGTGCTGTCGCTCGCCCTCGTCACAGGATGCGGCGGGGGTCCGCAGGGCGGCACGATGGAGGCCGCCGCCTCGCCGCGCACCGGCACGAGCGACGCCCCGGCCGCGAAGGCCCGCAGCGCGGCCGAGCTGGAGAAGCTGCTCCTCGCCAAGGGCGATGTCGCCGGGTACGACGTCGACCCGGGCGACGAGACCCTGCCGAAGGCCAAGAGCGCCGTGAAGGCCGACAGGCCGGCGTGCGCGCCGCTCGCCTACGCGCTGTCCGGCCTCCCGCCGGCCGACACCGACGCGAGCGCGAACAACACCGTCACCTCGCAGACGTCCACGCCGTCCCCCGAGGCCCTCGACGAGGTCTCCGTCGAGGGCGCCTTCGACGTCGACATGACCATCGTGGGCCTGTCCTCCTACGAGGGCGACGGCGCCGAGAAGGCGGTCGAGGCCGTCTCCGACGGGATCGCCGCCTGCTCCGGCGGGTTCGGCATCGCGGCCGACGGCGAGAAGCTCAGGATCACCAAGGTCGCCGCGGGCAAGGCCTCCGGCAAGGGCGACCAGTCGGTGGCCTTCGCCGTGGACTCCCGGACGGACGACGAGGGCACGGCCACCTTCGACGTCGATGTGGTCCGCGTCGGCAGCACCGTCTCCACGTACTACACGGTCGACTTCGCCTCGCTGGGCAGCGGCAGGGCGGCCACCGTACCCGCCGCCGTGCTCGACGCCCAGGTGGACAAGCTCAAGTGACGACGAGGGCCCCCGCCGCGGTCGTACGGCAGGGGCCCCTCCCGCTGTCTACCGCAGCGGCCCGGTGACGGCCTCCACCGCCGACACCAGCCGCCCCTCGCGCACGAACGCGTCGGCGGCGGCGAGGTCCGGTGCCAGGAACCGGTCGGGCCCCGGCCCCTCGACTCCCGCCTTGCGTACGGCGGTGATGGCGGCCTGCGTGGCCGGCGCCGGGCTCAGGCCCTCGCGCAGCTCCACGGCGCGCGAGGCGGCGTAGAGCTCGACGGCGAGGACCCGGGTGAGGTTGTCGACGGCGGTGCGCAGCTTGCGCGCGGCCGACCACCCCATGGAGACGTGGTCCTCCTGCATCGCGGACGAGGGAATCGAGTCCGCGGACGCCGGAACGGCCAGCCGCTTCAACTCGCTGACCAGCGCGGCCTGGGTGTACTGGGCGATCATCAGCCCGGAGTCCACGCCGGCGTCGTCGGCGAGGAACGGCGGCAGCCCGTGGGACCGGTTCTTGTCGAGCAGCCGGTCGGTGCGCCGCTCGGCGATCGACGCGAGGTCGGCGACCGCGATGGCGAGGAAGTCCAGGACGTAGGCGACGGGCGCGCCGTGGAAGTTGCCGTTGGACTCGACGCGTCCGTCCGGCAGCACGACGGGGTTGTCGACCGCGGACGCCAACTCCCGCTCCGCCACCAGCCGGGCGTGGGCCAGGGTGTCCCGCCCGGCCCCGGCGACCTGCGGTGCGCAGCGCACGGAGTAGGCGTCCTGGACGCGGGGCGCATCGTCCTGGTGGTGCCCGGTGAGCTCCGAACCCTTCAGCACCGCCAGCATGTTGGCGGCGGAGGCGCCCTGGCCCGGGTGCGGCCGGATGGCGTGCAGTTCGGGGGCGAGCACCTTGTCGGTGCCGAGCAGGGCCTCCAGGGACAGGGCGGCGGTGATGTCGGCGGACTTGTAGAGCATGTCCAGGTCGGCGAGCGCCATGACCAGCATCCCGAGCATGCCGTCGGTGCCGTTGAGAAGGGCGAGGCCCTCCTTCTCGCGCAGCTCGACGGGCGCGATCCCGTGCTCGGCGAGCAGTTCACCGGCGGGCCGCACGACCCCGTCCGGGCCCTCGGCGTCCCCCTCCCCCATGAGCGTGAGGGCGCAGTGGGACAGCGGCGCGAGGTCACCGGAGCAGCCGAGCGACCCGTACTCGTGGACGACCGGGGTGATCTGGGCGTTCAGCACGTCGGCCATGGTCTGCGCGACCTCGGGCCGCACCCCTGTGTGTCCGGAGCAGACGGTCTTGAGCCGCAGGAACATCAGCGCTCTTACGACCTCCCGCTCCACCCGCGCCCCCATGCCCGCGGCGTGCGAGCGGACGATGTTGCGCTGCAACTGGGCCCGGAGCTCCTGGCTGATGTGCCGGGTCGCGAGGGCGCCGAAGCCGGTGCTGACGCCGTAGACGGGCTCGGGCTTGGCCGCGAGGGCGTCGACGATCCCGCGGGCCGCGGCGAGGGCGGCGACCGCCTCCTCGGCGAGCTCGACACGGGCACCGTCCCGCGCCACGGCAAGGACGTCGGACGCGGTGACCCCGGACGTCCCCACCACCACAGTGTGCATATCCATATTCAGGAGCGTACGCACTGAATTCCAGGATGTCACTACTGGGTCGGGGTCACGCCCCTTACCACCCGCGGCCCTCAGGCCGGGCGCCCACGGAACGTCCGCCGCTCGGCCGTCCGCCCGGAAGGAGCGGCGTCGGCCAGCCGCACGACGGGGTCGTCGGGCCCGCCGCGCCCCGCGACGACCGGCCTGTCGGCACGCTCGGCCTTGGCCCGGTACTGCGCGGCGTCGGCCAGCCGGAAGAGCCGCCGGGCGGACCGCACGGGCCCGATGGGATCCGCGGTGGACGCGACCCCGCAGGCCACGCCCTCCCCCAGCTCCAGCTCCCCGGCCCGCCGGCAGAGTTCGTCGGCGGCCCTGACGACGTCGTCGGCGGG
>NZ_LJBR01000480.1 GCF_001282115.1 Streptomyces sp. NRRL B-24085
GACAGCTGCTACGGCCCCGTCGCCGAACTGGCCCACTCCGCACGGCGGTTCGACGTGAGCCCGGCCCTGTTCAGGTATGCGGGTACCCGCCGATAGGTCGAACAGGGCCGGGCTCACGTCGAACCGCCGTGCGGAGTGGGCCAGTTCGGCGACGGGGCCGTAGCAGCTGTCCCAGGGGTTCTCCCCGGCGACCCAGCCGGCGAGCACCGGCCTCAGGTCTCCGAAGTCCTCCGGCACGACGAGGAAGGCCGCGCCGTGCGGGCCGAGCAGCCACTTGAAGGTGGTGGCGACGGTGTAGTCGTACGACTCCGCGTCCACCGGGAGCCAGCCCGCGGCCTGCGAGAAGTCGACGTAGGTGCGGGCGCCTCGGGCCTGCGCCGCCTCCCGCAGGGCGGGCAGGTCGGCGATCCGGCCGTCGGCGGACTGGGCGGCGCTGACCGCGACGAGGGCGGTGCCGGGGCGGACGGAGTCGGCGAGCCGTTCCAGCGGCACGGCGCGCACCTTGAGGTCGCCGCGGGTGTGGAAGGGGTTCACGACGGAGGTGAAGTCGTCCTCGGCGGTGAGGACTTCGGCGCCCGGCGGCAGCGAGGCGGCGACCAGGCCGGAGTGGGTGGACACGGACGCGCCCGCCGCGACCCGGGTGACCGGGACGCCAGCGAGCCCGGCGAACGCGGCCCGGGCCGCCTCCACGTCCTCGAACAGCGGGTCCAGCGGCCGGCCCTCCGCCCGGATCAGCGCGGCCTCCTGGAGGGCCGTCACGGTGCGGGCGGGGAGCAGGCCGCTGCTCGCGGTGTTGAGGAAGGTGTTCTTCGGGGCGAACTCGGCACGGACGAGGCTCTCGAAGGTCTCCATGGGTCCACTGTGGGGCCGCGAGACCTCCCGGTCCATTGCGATTTTCTACGTGGTCTCGCCAAGGAACGCTTATACGTCCGCCCCGACCTGCGCGTTCTCAGCCCTGCTGGGGCACCGCGCACCCGTCGGGGCCGCACGCCTGCGCGCCGGCCTCGCCCTGGTCGATCAGCTTCAGCGGGGAGCGGTCGCCCCAGGCCCGGGTGAGGGCCTGGGTGAAGACCTCGGCGGGCTGGGCGCCGGAGACGCCGTACGTGCGGTCCAGGACGAAGAAGGGGACGCCGTTGGCGCCGAGCTCGGCG
>NZ_LJBR01000481.1 GCF_001282115.1 Streptomyces sp. NRRL B-24085
CGATCGGGTCGGAACCGGAGGCGACCGACGAGTCCAGCTTCGCTGGGTACTCGTTGGGGGTGTCGAGCTCGGGTGCGTAGGTGGCCGGCTTGGAGGCGTTGTAGAAGGAATTGGTCGGCTGGTCGGCGTGGGTGGGGATCATGTACTTCTCCATGATCTCCCAGGCGCCGTTGAACTTCGACCAGTCGCCCGTCACCTTGCCGTACATGGCCTGGAGCCACAGCAGGTAGCTGTACGCCTCCGAGGTGGTCTCGTGGCCGTGGTCCGGCGCCTCGACGATCAGCGTCTCCACCGAGTGGTAGGGGATGCCCTCGGGGGAGAAGTACCCGTTCGCCGGATTGGTGATCTTGCCGTACAGATCCAGGAACCGGGCGTTGTACGTGCCCGTGGCCGCGATCTGGGTGACGTTCACCGAGGCCTTCGCGTGGCCGGTCGCCGTCGACTCGAAGGTCGCCGCGCCGGTGCCGGAGGCGTTGGCGGTGATGGTCACCGTCTGCGCGGTGTTCCAGTTCGAGGGGGTGAAGGTCAGCGAGGCCCCGCCGGTCACCGACAGACCCGAATTGCCGCTGGTCCGGGCGGTCGTGACGGTCACGTTGGCCGAGGGCTGGGTCGACAGCTTCACGGTGTACGTGCCCGTCTTGCCCTGCTGCACGGCCAGTTGGGTGGCCGAGGCGACCACCGCGGGCCCCGAGGCGACCGTGATGCCGACCGGCGTGGACTCCGCGGACGCGCCCAGGCTGTCGTACGCCTTCGCCAGCAGCGAATGACTGCCCACGGTCAAGCTTGAGGCCGAGAGCGAGTACGGCGAGGTCGTGTCCGTCCCCAGCAGCGTGGTGTTGTCGTAGAACTCCACCTTGCTGATCGTCGCGTTGTCCGCCGCGGCGGCCGTGGCCGCGAGCGGGACCGCGGTGCCCTGGGTGTAGACCGCGCCGGCCGCCGGGCTGGTCAGCACGGTGATGGGCGGCTGGTGGGCACCGGTGCAACTGGTCCCGTTGACAGCGAAGTTGGTGGGCGCCGCGTTGGTGCCGCTGTAGGTGAACTGCGCCCCGGTGGTGACGGCGGCGCCCGCGGCGATCTTGCCGTTGTAGCCGGCGTCCTTCACGCTGATGTTCTGGCCGGACTGGGACCAGGTGCCGTTCCAGCCGTTGCTCAGCTTCTGGTTGCCCGTGTAGCCGTACGTCAGGGTCCAGCCGTCGATGGTGTCCGTGCCGCGGTTGGTGATCGTCAGGTCCGCGGTGAAACCGGAGCTCCAGTCGTTGGTCTTGTAGTCGACACTGCACTGAACTGCCGCCGCTTGTGCGGGAGTTGAAGCCGCACTGAGCATCGCGAACGGCAGTGCCATGGCCGCCACGACAGCGGTCCACAATCGCCGGGCGGTCCGGCGTCTCCTGGTGGGGGGCATTGCTGGTTCCTCCTTGTGCGGCTCGGAGAAGTCAAGGCCTGAACCAGTGGGAGCGCTCCCATAGTGGAGACGTGCGTTCAAGGGGTCAAGGTGCGTGAAGAGTCGAAAAGATTCGACGAACGGGGCCTGGGAAAAGTCAAGTAACCCCCTGTTCTTTGCCGTCACTTGGCGCTACCTTCCTCAACACCAGTGGGAGCGATTCCATCAGTCGACGCGTCCGTAACGGCGCGCTGATCTGCAAGGAGTCGCTCATGCGACACCCCCCGCGTTCAGCACTTTTACTCGGGTTCGCCCCGCGGAGATCGCGCCGGTCACGCTGGTCGGCCCGTTCGTCCGCCGGGGGTCCGGGGCTCATTCCCCCGGGGCAAAGCAGTAGCCGTCGCCGGCGCGGTCGCCCTTTTCGGGTCCGTGACGGCTCCGGCGGTCACGGCGTCCGGTGCCGCCCCCGCCTCGACGTGGAGTACCGGCCGGGCCTGTCCGGCATCGAGCCGGCTCGTGCCGGGGTGAACTGCGCCCTTCCGGGCGTCGGTGGCCGACACCTCCAAGAACGACCGCACCGTCGTCTTCGACCTGTTCGACGAGCCCTGCCGGACCGCGCCACCGCCACGCCCAGCCAGGCGTGGCAGTGCCGGTGGGGTGGCGGCACCTGCCCGGCCATCGGGTACGAGGCCGCCGGGACTGCTCCTCGGGGCCGTCCCTGATCGGCAGCCACGACGGCACACCCACAGCGTTCGGCACCGGGCTGCGTGACCGTCTGCGCGCCCCGAACGGACAGCACCCGTTCACCGGACAGCACCCGCTCAACGGACAACTCCCGCGAACGAGAAGGAAACCCGCACTCATGAGTCGTACGAGAACAGCGCTCCTCGCTGCCCTGGCGCTCGTCGCCGGGGCCTCCGGGACCGCGCTCGCCGTGACCCCCGGGGACGCAGGTATCGCCGCCGTCCCCTGCACCGTGGACTACAAGGTGCAGAACCAGTGGGACACCGGCTTCACCGCCGCCGTCACGATCACCAACAACAGCGCCGCCAAGTCGAGTTGGTCGCTGAAGTGGTCGTACGCCGGGAACCAGAAGGTCACCAGCGGCTGGAACGCCAAGATCAGCCAGAGCGGAACGGCCGTCACCGCCGCCAACGAGAGCTACAACGGCACGCTCGCCACCGGCGGTTCGGCCAGCTTCGGCTTCCAGGGCTCCTACAGCGGCACCAACGCCGTGCCGGCCACGTTCACCCTCGACGGGGTGACCTGCAACGTCGACGGCGGCGGCCCCACCGACCCGGGCCCGACCGACCCCGGCACCCCGGGCACCCGGGTCGACAACCCGTACGCGGGCGCCAAGGTGTACGTGAATCCCGAGTGGTCCGCCAACGCCGCCGCGGAGCCGGGGGGCAGCCGCATCTCCAACCAGCCCACCGGCGTGTGGCTGGACCGGATCGCCGCGATCAACGGCACCGGCGGCAAGATGGGCCTGCGCGCCCATCTCGACGAGGCGCTGAAGCAGAAGGGCTCGGGAGAGCTCGTCGTCCAGCTGGTCATCTACGATCTGCCCGGACGCGACTGCTCGGCCCTCGCCTCCAACGGCGAACTGGGCCCGACGGAGATCGACAAGTACAAGACGCAGTACATCGACCCGATCGCCGCGATCCTCGCCGATTCCAAGTACGCCTCGCTGCGGATCGTCAACACGGTCGAGATCGACTCGCTGCCGAACCTCGTCACCAACGTCACGCCGCGGGCCACGGCCACCGCGAACTGCGACACGATGAAGGCCAACGGCAACTACGTCAAGGGCGTCGGCTACGCGCTCAACAAGCTCGGTGACGCCCCCAACGTCTACAACTACGTGGACGCCGGGCACCACGGCTGGCTCGGCTGGGACGACAACTTCTCCGCGACCGTCCAGCAGATCAAGCAGGCCGCCACCGCCGAGGGCGCCACGGTCAACGACGTGCAGGGCTTCATCACCAACACCGCCAACTACAGCGCGCTGAAGGAGCCGAACTTCACCATCAACGACTCCGTGAACGGCAAGTCGGTGCGCGAGTCGAAGTGGGTCGACTGGAACCGGTACGTCGACGAGCTCTCCTACGCCCAGGCGTTCCGGCAGGAGGCCGTGAACCAGGGCTTCCCCGCGGGCGTCGGCATGCTGATCGACACCTCCCGCAACGGCTGGGGCGGCTCCGCCCGGCCCACCGGCCCCGGGGCCATGACCGACGTGGACACCTACGTCAACGGCGGCAAGATCGACCGGCGTATCCACGTCGGCAACTGGTGCAACCAGGCGGGTGCCGGTCTCGGTGAGCGTCCGAAGGCCAGCCCGGCCGCCGGGATCGACGCCTACGTGTGGATCAAGCCTCCGGGTGAGTCCGACGGGGCCAGCTCTGCCGTCCCGAACGACGAGGGCAAGGGCTTCGACCGGATGTGCGACCCGACGTACACCGGCAACCCGCGGAACAACAACAACATGTCCGGTGCGCTGCCGAACGCCCCGCTGTCGGGGCACTGGTTCTCCGCGCAGTTCCAGGAGCTCATGAAGAACGCGTACCCGGCGCTGTAGTCCGCCGAGTACGGGACGCGTCACCCCGCCGGGGTCCGGTCAGTGCTCCTTGGCCAGGCCCCGGCGGATCGCGTACTCCACCGCCGAGTAGTCGCCGTCCTGCCGGTCCAGCACGTGCGGCCGCGCCGTGAGCAGTGGCGGCTGTGCCATGAAGCGGGGGTTCGTGCCGTGGTGGGGCTGGGCCGCGTGCACGAGGAAGGGGTGGCAGAGGTAGACGTCGCCGGGGCTGCCGGTGGCGTGGGCGAGCGGGCGGTGGGCCGAGGCCTCGGCGACCTGGGGGCCCAACTCCAGGAAGGACGCGCCCTGTTCGCCGTACGGTTCCAGGATCGCGGGGACGTCGAGATGGGAGCCCACCCTGATGCGGGTCGGGGCGTCCGCCTCGGTGACCTCGCTGAACAGGAACAGCATCAGCAGGGCGCGGTCCCGGGACCGCAGATTGGTGTGGTACATGCCGGCCGGGGCGCCCTCGGGGAGGTAGCTGCCCTCGATGTGCCAGCCCGCGTCGTCGGGTTCCTCCGTGTGCGGAAACCGCAACGGGAAACTGCCCAGTGAGTAGCGGGACTGCCAGCGGTCCTCGCCCACCAGCAGGTCGAACGCCTCGTGCAGGACCGGGGTGTTGGCGGCCGCCGCGAACGGGCCCTGCGCCATGTCGGCCACCCAGACCACCGGGTCCTTCCAGGTGGCCGGGTCCTCACGGTCGTAGCCCGTCTCCCGCCACAGCAGCGACGCGCAGTGCTGGGCGACGCGGGGCGGGAAGGCGCCCTCGATCCGTACGAATCCGTCGTCGAGGAAGCGCTCCACCAGTTCGTCGTCCATGAGGTCATCGTGGGGGACGGGCGGGGGCGGGCGCATCCCCTTTTCTTTGCGTCCGCTTTGCCGTGTTTTTTGCTGTCGTGGCAACATCTCTGGTGTCATCCCGGTGCGTCGGCGCACGCTGGCCGCATTCCGAGGAGAGGTTGGCACCATGGCGCACGATCACACCGACATCGACTGGTCCAGGATGGCCGGACACCTGGAGACCCAGGCCGAACTCTTCACCCCCCTCTACGAGCGGGCGCTGGCCTGGCTCGGGCACAAGCAGACCGAGCCGGGGCTGGTCGTCGACGCGGGCAGCGGGCCCGGGGTGCTGTCCTGTCTGCTCGCCGAGGCGTTCCCGGCGGCCCGGGTGGTCGCCGTCGACGGGGCCGAGCCGCTGCTGGAGCGGGCCCGGGCCCGGGCCGAGCGGCTCGGGGTCGCCGATCGCTTCGGCACCCTCACCGGTGAACTGCCGGGCATCCTCGACGACTTGGACTACCCCGTCGATCTGCTCTGGGCCAGCCGGAGCCTGCACCACCTGGGCGACCAGCGGGCCGGCATCGCCGCGTTCGCCTCCCGGCTGGCGCGGGGCGGCACCCTGGCGTTGATGGAGGGCGGGCTGCCGGCCCGCTTCCTGCCCCGGGACATCGGGATCGGACGGCCCGGACTCCAGGCGCGACTGGACGCGCTGGAGGAGGAGTGGTTCGCGCAGATGCGCGCGGAGCTGCCCGACTCCGTTCCGGAGGTCGAGGACTGGCCCGCGCTGATGGCCTCCGCCGGGCTGCGGCACACCGGGACGCGCAGCTTCATGCTGGACCTTCCGGCACCGACGACCGACCGGGCCCGTGCGTACGTCGCCGCGTCGCTGGGCCGGGTGCGGGACGTCTTCGCGGACCACCTGGACGCGGACGACCGCGCCACCCTCGACCGGCTGCTCGACCCCGAGGACACGGCGAGCGTGCACCGCCGGGCGGACGTGTTCCTGCTGGCGGCGCACACGGTGCACACGGCGGTGCGGACCGGCTGAGGAGCAACACCGTAGGCGTGCGCGGCGGTACTTGACTTCGAGAACGCTTCAACTGATGTACTCCCTGGCGTCCACGAGTTGACGGAGACACACAGGGGGAAAGCCATGTCCGACTCACCGGTCGCGCTCATCACCGGCGGTGGCAGCGGTATCGGGGCCGCGGTGGCGCGGCAACTGCTCGACGCGGGGCACCGGGTGGCCGTCACCGGCCGCGGGGAGCCGCGGCTGCGGGCCTTCGCCGAGGAACTGGGCAACCCCGAGGGGCTGTTGACGTTCGTCGGCAACGCTGCCGAGTACGGCGACGTCAGGGCCGCCGTGGACGGCACGCTCAAGGAGTTCGGCCGGCTGGACACGGTCGTGGCCAACGCGGGCTTCGCCACCCATGACACGGTGGCGGCGGGAGACCCGGCCGGCTGGTCCGAGATGGTGCTGACCAACGTGCTCGGCCCCGCCCTCCTCATCCGCGCCTCCATCGACGCGCTCAAGGAGAGCCGCGGCCGGATCGTCCTGGTCGGCAGCGTCGCCGGGTTCGTGCACACGGCCGGCAACATCTACGGGGCGACGAAGTGGGCGGTGACCGGGCTCGCCGAGAACGCCCGCCGTGAGGTCACCGAGTTCGGCGTCGGTGTCACTCTCATCGCTCCCGGCCGGACGGAGACGCCGTTCTGGGACAGCTACGGCAGCCTGCCGCCGGGGCACCTGCTCACCGCCGACCAGATCGCCGACTCGGTCGTGTGGGCCGTACGGCAGCCGGAGGGCGTCGACATCAACACCGTGGTCGTCCGGCCGATCGGGCAGCCCGTCTGAGCTGTGGGGCACCGGACGCACGACGGCCGGCGGCGGGACCCTGTTCCAGGGGCCCGCCGCCGGCCGAACCGCTGTGCCGTCAGGCGGCGTTGAACGTCGTCGGGTCCGGGCCGAGGCGCCGGTCCTCGTTGAGCGCCCTGATCGCCGCCAGGTCCTCGTCGTCCAGGCTGAAGTCGAAGACCTCGATGTTCTCCTTGATCCGGGACGGGGTCACGGACTTGGGGATGACCACGTTGCCGAGCTGGAGGTGCCAGCGCAGCACGATCTGGGCCGGGGTGCGGCCGTGCTTCTGGGCGATGGCCACGACGGCCGGGACCTCCAGAAGGCCCTTGCCGGAGCCGAGCGGCGACCAGGCCTCGGTCGCGATGCCCTGCTCCGCGTGGTACTCGCGTGCGGCGTGCTGCTGGAGGTGCGGGTGCAGCTCGATCTGGTCGACGGCCGGGACGACGGACGTCTCGGCGATCAGCCGCTTCAGGTGCTCGGGTTCGAAGTTGGAGACGCCGATGGCCTTGATCCGGCCGTCCGCGTGCAGCTTCTCGAACGCCTTGTAGCTGTCGACGTACAGGTCGCGCGCGGGCGTGGGCCAGTGGATCAGGTACAGGTCCACGTAGTCCAGGCCGAGCTTGTCCAGCGAGGTGTCGAAAGCGCGCAGGGTCGAGTCGTAGCCCTGGTCGCTGTTCCAGAGCTTGGTGGTGACGAAGATGTCCTCACGGGCCACTCCGGAGGCGGCGATGGCCTTTCCGGTGCCCGTCTCGTTGCCGTAGATCGCCGCTGTGTCGATGCTGCGGTACCCGGCCTCGAGCGCGGTGGCGACGGCGCGTTCGGCCTCGTCGTCGGGCACCTGCCAGACGCCGAAACCGAGCTGGGGCATCTCGACGCCGTTGTTGAGGATGATCGGGGGGACCTTGCTGCTCACGAGCTCTTGATCCTTACGGTTGTCGTCAGGTGGTTCTCCCATCGTCAACGATCACGAGCCGTGATGCATTCCTGACGGGAGAATCCGTCCGGTCACTTTGGTCCGGACCATTGACCGCCAACTGCCCTGCGGCGACTCTGGATTGTGTCACTGAACGCCATACATGAATGTGAACGCCGATCTGTGAGGTGATGTATGTCATGAGCACATCCAGAAGGACACTGCTGGGCGCCGCCCTCGCCGGGGCCGCGGGAGCGGCGGCCGGCCTGCCCGCCGCCACGACCGCACACGCCGCCTCCTGGCAGCAGAAGTGGGCGCCGACCGCGAGCGGCGACGGCCTCGGCGCCTTCGAGACCGTCGAGGACGACCGGGCCGACTCGCACCCCGGCGGACAGCCCCACATCTACGCCACCGGCAACAACTGGCGCTTCAACATGCACATGGCCGACCGCGACACCTCGACCGACCGTCAGCGCCAGGAGGTCACCGGGCTGCGCACGAGCGGCAGCAGCTACCTGCGGTGGACCGAGGGCCAGACCTGGCGGGTCACCTACTCGATGTACATCCCGAGCTCACTGAAGGCGACCACCAGCTTCACCCACATCATGCAGATGAAGCAGCCCGGCACCGGCACCTCGCCGATCGTCGTGCAGTCCCTGCGGCGGGTGAACGGGGCACAGACCATCGAACTGAAGCTGTTCGACAGCGACACCCTGGTCGGCCGCACCAGCCTCGACCCGCTGCACGACAGGTGGACCGACGTCGACTTCCAGATCAAGGTCGGCAACGGCTCGGCGGGCTCGGTCCGCTGGATCCTCAAGTCGGGCGGCGCCACGGTGGTCGACGCGTCGAAGACCGGGGTGGACACCTTCCTGGCGGACCGGGTGCGCCCGAAGTGGGGCATCTACCGCTCCCTGGGCGACACCTCGGGGTCCCTCCAGGACACCTATCTGCTGCTGACCAACCTGCGCGGCTACCAGCTCGTGTGAGACGGCTCAGGCCCGGTACAGCGCCTCGACCTCGTTCGCGTACGCCGTCTCGATCGCCTTGCGCTTCAGCTTCAGCGACGGCGTCAGCAGCCCGTGCTCCTCGGTGAAGGGCTGCGCGAGGATGCGGAAGGTGCGGATCGACTCGGCCTGCGAGACCAGGGTGTTGGCGGCCACCACCGCGCGTCGCACCTCGGTCTCCAGGTCGGCGTCGCGCACCAGCTGGGCCGGGGACATCCGGGGCTTGTCGCGCATCCCCAGCCAGTGCTCGACCGCCTCCTGGTCGAGGGTGACGAGGGCGGCGACATAGGGCCGGTCGTTTCCCACGACGATGCACTGCGAGACCAGCGGATGGTCGCGGACCCGCTCCTCCAGCACGCCGGGGGAGACGCTCTTGCCGCCGGAGGTGACGAGGATCTCCTTCTTGCGGCCGGTGATGGTGAGGTAGCCGTCCTCGTCGAGGAAGCCGAGGTCGCCGGTGGCGAGCCAGCCGTCGTGCAGGGCCTCGTCGGTGGCCTTCTCGTTGTTGAGGTAGCCCTGGAAGACGTTGGGGCCGTACAGCCAGACCTCGCCGTCGTCCGCGATGTGCACGGTCATGCCCGGGATGGGCTGGCCGACCGTGCCGTAGCGGGTGCGCTCGGGCGGGTTCGCGGTGGCGGCCGCCGTCGACTCGGTGAGGCCGTACCCCTCGTAGATGTGCACGCCCGCGCCGGCGAAGAACAGGCCCAGCTTGCGGTCCATGGCCGAACCGCCGGTCATGGCGTGTCTGATGCGGCCGCCCATCGCCGCCCGCATCTTGGAGTAGACGAGCTTGTCGAAGAGCTGGTGCTGCATCCGCAGCCCCGCCGTGGGGCCGGGACCGACGCCCCAGGCCTTGGCCTCCATGGCGTCCGCGTACTTCACCGCCACGTCGACGGCCTTCTCGAACGGTCCGGCCTTCCCTTCCTTCTCGGCCCTGCGGCGGGAGGCGTTGAACACCTTCTCGAAGATGTACGGCACCCCGAGGAAGAAGGTCGGCTTGAACGCGGCGAGGTCCGGCAGCAGGGCGGCCGCGTTCATCTGCGGCTGGTGACCGAAGCGGACCCCGCCGCGGATCGCCGCGACCTGGACCATCCGACCGAAGACGTGCGCGAGCGGCAGGAACAGCAGGGTCGCCGCCTCGTCGCCCTTCTTGGAGTGGAACACCGGCTCCCAGCGCTCGATGACGGTGTCCGCCTCGTACATGAAGTTGCCGTGGGTGATGACACAGCCCTTGGGGCGGCCGGTGGTGCCCGAGGTGTAGATGATCGTCGCGACCGAGTCCGGGGTGACCGCCTGGCGGTGGCGGTGCACCACCTCGTCCTCGATGGCGGCGCCGGCGTCGTACAGCTCCTGCACCGCGCCGGAGTCGAGCTGCCAGAGCCGGTGCAGTCGCGGGAGCCGGTCGATGACCGTGGCGATGGTCATCGCGTGGTCCTCGTGCTCCACGATCGCGGCCGTGCACTCGGCGTCGTACAGCGCCCAGAAGCACTGCTCGGCGGAGGAGGTCGGGTAGACCGGCACCACCTGCGCGCCGATCGTCCACAGTGCGAAGTCGAAGAGCGTCCACTCGTAGCGGGTGCAGGACATGATCGCGACCCGGTCACCGAAGCGGATGCCTTGGGCAAGCAATCCCTTGGCGAGGGCCATGACCTCGTCACGGAACTCCGCCGAGGTCACGTCTCGCCACCGGCCGTTCTCGTCCTTGCGGCCGAGGGCGATGTGCACGGGGTCGTTCTGGGCATGCTCGAAGACGACGTCGGCCAGTCCGCCCACGGGGGGTGCCAACGCCAACGGAGGGTTGGTGAACTCGCGCAAACCCCGCTCCCCGCTCTCCCTGGCGCTCAGTGAAGCTCCGCACAGCGCCGTGAAAGCTACCCCACCCCGACAGCGGGCGGGAGGGGGGCCGAAGCCGAGGGGTGCTCACGTATGGCCAGGTCAGTACCGGAAAATGCCCTCACATGGGGAAGGGTCGGACAGAAAACTGACGGTTGAGTAAGTTTCGGTGCCGTAATCTCCACGGAATCTGTACGTCCCGGTTACGGCTCGCCGCCCTGGTGAAACGGTTGCCCACGGGGTGCCGCCTTCTCTTCACTCAGCGCCGCCGACCCGCGATGCGTCACTCGGCCGAAGCCCTCACCCCCGGTGCAGCCGGTCCCCGCCCGCCAGGATCGCGGCGGCGAGCGCGTCGGCCGCCCCCTGTGCGGCCGTTCGCCGGCGGCCGTGCACCAGCACGAAGTCCACCCGCCCCAGCTCCGGCAGCCCGAACCGGTCGGGCACCTCCACCAGCCCACGCGGCACCAGCCCCCGGGAGCGCGCCATCACCCCCAGCCCCGCCCGCGCCGCGGCGATCAGGCCGTTCAGGCTTCCGCTGGCGCACACGATCCGCCACGGACGCCCCTGCCGCTCCAGGGCCTCAAGAGCC
>NZ_LJBR01000482.1 GCF_001282115.1 Streptomyces sp. NRRL B-24085
GCCGAGCCGGCTGAACCCGTCCCCGGCGACGACTGCGGACGCCCCCGCCCCCACCCTCACCCCCACCACCCCGTCCCCGGAACTTCCGTGCACAGGAAGGGAGTTGGACCGGTAAAGGGAGAGCCGAAGTATGGGAAGCAAGGGAAGTAAGGGGAACCCCGTGAGAGAGCACGGTTTCCGCGCCGACGAGATCGACACCAGCCGACCGCACCCCGCCCGGATCTACGACTACCTGCTCGGCGGCGACGACAACTACGAGGTCGACCGCCGGGCCGGCGAACAGCTCGTCGCGTCGGCCCCCGAGGCGCGGATCGGCGTACGGGCCAACCGGGCCTTCCTGCGCAGGGCCGTCCGTCACGTCGTCGGCACCGGCGTCCGCCAGCTCCTGGACATCGGCACCGGCCTGCCCACCGCACCGAACGTCCACGAGACGGCCCGCGAGGTGGTCCCGGACGTCCGCGTCGCCTACGTCGACAACGACCCGCTCGTGCACACCCACACCGGCGCCCTGCTCGACGGGGACGACACGACGGGCATCGTCCTGGCCGACCTGCGCGCCCCCCGGGCCATCCTGGACGACCCCGGCGTACGGGCCGTCGTCGACTTCGACGAACCAGTGGCCCTGCTCCTGGTCGCCGTCCTGCACTTCCTCACGGACGCCGACAAGCCGCAGGAGATCATCGCCACGCTCCGCGACGCCCTGGCACCCGGAAGCCACCTGATCCTGTCCCACGCCACCGGGGACTTCGCCGACCGCAGCGGGGCGGCGGCCGTCTACAGCAAGGCCACGGCCTCCATGAACCTGCGCGGCCGTACCGAGATCGAGAGCTTCTTCGACGGCTTCGAGCTGATCGATCCGGGCGTGGTCCAGGTCCCGTTCTGGCGCCCGGACACACCCCCGCCGCCCCGCTCGCACGAGATCGGCTTCTACGGCGGAGTGGCCCGCAAGCTGGACTGAGACCTCAGCTCTGGTACGGCTGCTGCGGGGCCTGACCGCCGTACACCTGACCCCCCTGCCCGCCACCGGCGGCGGCCTGCGTCTGAAGGTGCTCCGCCTCCTGCGCGCTCAGCTTGTTCTCCGCACCGCAGAAGGTGCACTGCGTGGCGTACTTGGTGGAGATCGGGAACAGCGGCACGAAGAACAGCGTGAACTTCGTGACGCGCTTGCGCAGGGTGTGCGCGGCCGGGTTCCCGCACCGTCCGCACACCAGGGTGAGTATCGCGAGCTGGTACAGGTACCCCTTGGTGCCGAAGAGGATGAACATGGTGCCGCCTTCCGGGATCGGTGCTTGAGAGGCAGTATCCCCGCACCGGGTGCCCGCTCCGAGGACTGTGCTTCAGGATGCCTCGCTCCCGAGCCGGCTCAGGGCCTGCATGGCCTCGCGCTCGATCCGTGACAGTTCGAGGAGAGTGGCGCCCGCCTGGGCGAGGTACTCCTCCTCGCCCGACTCACCGGCCTCGGTGATCAGCGCCGCGACCCGTGTCCACAGGGCTGCCGCCTCGGCGTACAACCGGTGCCCGGTGCGCAGATGACCGCTGTCGACGATCTCGGAGCACTCCGCGAGGAAGTCCCGGTACAGATTCCGGAACAGCGCACCCCCGGTACCGGCCCTCTCCATCAGCAGGGCGGCCTGCGGCAGATCGCGCCCGGGGTCGTCACTCCGCCGAAGCCAGGCGCGTACGGCCTTCCCGGCCTTGTCGATGCCGCGGTGCCCCAGGTTGGCGATGGGCGGATCGAGGAAGGCGCGGGCACAGTCGGTGATGGCGGGAACGATCCGTGTGTGCGCGGCGGGCAGCCCCGGCGGCACGGTGACGGTGAACGACCGGTGCCTGGCAGCCATGGGCCCCCGCGCGGCCCGAGCCTCGGCAAGACTGCCCAGACTGGTCGTGACGGCACCCCCCTGCTGCTCGGTGTCCACGAGGTGGGCGACTTCGTCGTCATAGCCGTACAGGGCGACGACATGCCCTCCGAAGTGCACCTTCGCCGTGAAGTACTCCAGGTGGTAACTGTCGAGCTGGAGCCCGACGGGCCGGCCGCCCTCGACGGCGGCCACGACATCGGCCCACGCCTTGCGCGGCGAGGTCGTCTCCCGCACCTGCAGTTCGAACCCCATCACCTCAGCCAGATTCCTGCTGAGCTCGAACGGCTTCACCCGCCCCCCGAGAAACGGGAACCCCATGTTCTTGCTGTCCCAGTAGACGAAGGACAGCCCCCGCCCCAGCCCGAAGAGCATGGGCTCGGAGAGATCGACCCCCTGATGCCGGAGCAGCACACCGAGGGCGGTGGTCTCGCAGTGGTGGAGGCCGCGGGGGGTGATGCCCTTGACGATGGTCACGCGAGGTTCTCCTCAGAGCTTGGGCTCTACTGGGAAGGGCAGCTTGTCCGCCCAGCCGGCCAGGGCCGCGGCTGCGGTTTCACGGGCCTCGCCGCCCGCGGAGGTCTCCCTGAGGAGGGTCCGTTCGGCGTTCGGGAGGGCGAGTTCGCGGTAGTACTGGAGGTCCTCGAAGCCGTTGACGGCGACGTCGTGGCTGGTGGCGGCGTACACGAGACGAGGGATGCGCGCCCAGTAGCAGGCGGTCAGGCACATGGGGCACGGTTCGCTGCTCGAGTACAGCACCGCGTCCTCCATCAGATGGCGCCCGAGCTTCGTACCGGCGGCACGCAGGGCCATGACCTCGGCGTGTGCCGTGGGGTCGCGGAGCTCGACGACCGAACTCGTGCCGCTGGCGACGACTTCGCCGTCGATCACGACGATCGCGCCGAACGGGGTCTTGCCCTCGTCCTCGAGAGCGTGCCGGGACAGCTCGATGGCCTGGGTGAGGAAGTCGTGGTCCTGAGGGGTCTCGGGAGCGTAGGGCACCTTTTCTCCAAGTGTTCCGTCGAGCCGGTCGCGGGTGCGCTTACATGTAGATGGAGGGGTCGGCGTCGCCGAAGGGGCCGTCGAAGTCCATGTCGTAGCCGGTGAGGGGTGTGGTCGCCCCGGCGGTGGTGACGGTGCGCAACGCCACTCCCGCCTTCCGGGAGTCCGTCCAGTCCCCGTACTTCAGCAGTTCGACCATATCCGGGATGTCTGCGCCGGACTGGTCGCCGCGGAGTATGAGCCGGTGGATGCGCGGGACTGCGGACGAGCCCGCCGGGCAGAGCAGGACCCCGGTGGCGGACAGCCGTTCGTGCCACTCGGCGAAAGCCCGGTCGACAGCGGGGGGTCGGGAGATCGTCTCGGGCGTCAGGGGGAGGTTGTGCAGGACGACGCGGGTGAGGGCGAGACGGTCTCCGCGTCGCAACTGGGCGGTCATGAGTGCTTGGTCGACCTCGTTGCGGAAGGCCGTGAACTCTGGTTGGAGCCAGAACTGGCCGCACTGCACGACCACGGCCGCTGTCACGTGCGGAGCTTCGAGTTCGGCAAGTCGTTCGCGCCACGAGGCCATGTCCACGACGGGTTCGGTCACGTTCCCTCCCGGGTGTGGGCGCCGACCAGTTGGAGGACAGCCAGACCGGTGACGAGTGCCTCGACGGGGTCGCTCTCCTGTGCGGCTCCGGGCAGGACCCGGTGGGCGAGGCGGGCGGTCGCGTGCAGAGCGGGAGCGGGGAGTACGGCGAGGAAGTCGCGCAGTTCGGAATCGCTCTCGCCGGGGGCCAGCGGGGCGAGGCGGCAGGCGACGGCGAGTACCATGGCGGCCGGCCGCCGCTGAGGCTCGACATGCGGCACGGGCGACCGGTACGTGCGGCCGCCTCGGGCCTGCCGTATTGCCGCGCCGGCCGAACCGGGAGGGTCGGCGCGGCAGACGAGGCTCAGGAGGGCCTCGCGGGCCTCGGCCGCCGTGGCGAAGTAACGGTGGGTGGCGAAGGTCCGCAGGTAGGCGCCCAACAACTGGTGGTCGGGCGTGAACTCGGGGCGTATCAGTTCCGGCGGATGAGGCAGCCGGGCGTCGCGCAGGGTCGCAAGCGCCGTCACCGAGACGAGGGCCCAGAAGTGGTCGTAGTCCTCCACCGGGCCGAAGACACGTCGGGCGGCGTCGGCCTCGGGAGTGGACAGGCGGCCCTGATCGCCGTACAGGGACTGACGTAACTGGCCGAGGATGGAGGCCCCGTCCCAGTAGTTGCCCATGAACTTGGTGCCGGTGAGGATCTCGTACGTCCCATAGAGCGCGCCCGCCTGATGGGCGCCGTGGAACTCCGTGAAGTCGCCCGTCCACAACAGTGCTTGGAGCGGGCTGGTGAGAATGGAACCGAGTTCGTCCTGGTGCGCGGCGGACTTGGGGTCGGGGTCGACGCAGCGCAGGATCTTCAGCCGGGCATCGGTGGTGAGCGCGGTCAACTCCCGGGCGGCCCGGCTGCCGGCGACACCCCGCACGGACATCAGCAGTGCGGTGTTTGCGAGCCACGCCAGGTAGCGGCTGAGGGCGCCGAGCGATGGAGCGGGGTCGGACAGCCGCCGGCAGTGACCGATCACGGAGTCGATGAGCGCGTGGGCGCAGGAGACGACCTGGATCGGGTCGGCACCGCCGGCGAGAGTGGCCCGCGCGAGGCGGTGCAGCACGTCGAGATGCACGGTGATGGCGTCGTCGAGGGCCTCCACCGGCACCTCCGCCCCCGCCAACTGGTCGACGAGATGTTGTACGGCGGTCGGGTCGTTGCTGGTGGCGGCCTGACTGACGGTCCCCAGATAGGAGTTGACGATGGGATCGTGCTCGAGGCCGGGGGAGGGAGAGCCGGAACGGCTGCCGGCTCCTTGTCGGGCGAGTGCGCCGGCCAGAGTGCGCCGCAGCAGTCGGTTGCGTCCACCGATGCTGGCCAGCCCGAAGAGCCGTACGAAGGAGAAGACTCCGTAGATGTTGGCCAGCAGGAACAACAGCGCACCGTAGCTGGCACTGGCGTCGTTCCCGCCGAGCAGTCCGCAGCCGGTGAACAGCGCCGCGAACCATCCGATGAGCACCCACTCCCGGAAAGCGATGTGCCCGTCGATCGCCCGTAAGGACGGCCAGGAACTCGCCGCGGAGAAGGTCAGAGCGAAGATGACCGCCTCACCGGTCAGCAGCGTCGCGAAGAACGCGACGCTGAACTGGGTCGCGTCGACGACGGCGTCATGGCTACGGGGACAGGAGACAGCGAGGAACGCTAGCCCCACGGCACACAGGAACAGCCAGATCTGTCTCCATACCTGCACTGTCGCTCCGCGTTCCCTGAGCCTCGGTGATGTGGCTCAACTCTCGCAGGCATGACGGTAGTTGCCAACAGGTGATCAGGTCGGTTCGGAGCCGACCGTTCAGTGCGGCAAGTCGAGGCTTGCCAGGAACTTTGCAGCCTAGTGGCCGCCATCCAGGGCGGACTTCTTCATCTGCTTCCGGAGGGCGGTCGGTGTGCGCCAGGATTCTCCGGGACGGCTCCTGTGACACATGCGGTGGCAGTTGGCGCATACGCAGGCGAGGTCGTCGAGCCTGGTCTCTCGAGTCCCGGAGGCGTAAAGGGGGGTGACGTGGTGCACTTCGATGTAACCCTCGCCCAGGTCCCCATACGTGCGGGCGAAGTCGAAGTCGCAGATCTCGCACCGGAGCGGACGCCCGTCACGCTGTACCTGCTTGATTTTCAGTGCTCGCAGCTTCGGGTCGCGCTCGCGGGCCAACGCGCGACGGACGAGGAGACGTCCCTCGATCGCGGATGCTCCGCTCTCGTCGACTTCATCAGGCTGCTGCGGGATGCGGTGCAGTTCGCCGGAGGCGATGCCTTCCTCAAGCGCCTCAGCGGCTTGAAGCATCTCGGCCTCCCTGTCGGAGAACGCAGCAATCATGAGAAGTGTCGGCTTGCCGCAGCGGGTGGCCTTGCCGGAGTACAGCCTGTGGTTCGACATGAAGTCGGTGGTCTTACGGCTCACGCTGTCCGGCGACCGAAAGCCGGGAAGGGCTCGTTCCTCCGGCGAGTGGATCGGCAGCGAGCGGATCAGCTCCGACAGCTCCTGGACCTCCCGGTCGTTGGTCCGCAGTTCGCGCCAGCCGTTCTTCACGACGAGGGCTCCGGCCAGTACAAGTTCGTCCTCAGTCCAGGCAGGTATCCGCATGTGCAATATCGTATGAGTGTTCGGCGTGACGGAGGGTGCGTTCAGCGAACCGCGGTGCGTACTGCAAACTTGGTGAGGTCTCGTTGTCAGTGGGGTCTGTCACCCTCAGTGATGGTGGATAGCCAGATGCGTCTGCCGTTGTACGACCGGAAGGAGGGGGCATGACCCGCATGAAAGATCGCAAGTACACCTCGGTGGAAGTCTGTGCCGGAGCAGGTGGGCAGGCGGTTGGCCTGCATAACGCGGGCTTCAAGCATGTCGCCTTGATCGAGATCGACAAGGATGCCTGCGAGACCCTCAGGGCCAATACGCAGAGCAACCCGGAATGGGCAGCCTGCAAGGTCATCGAAGCCGATCTGCGGCAGTTCGACCCTGACATCCTGGGCCTCACGCCTGGGGAGCTTGATCTTCTCGCCGGCGGGGTGCCCTGTCCTCCCTTCTCGGCAGCCGGGAAGCAGCTGGGCCGGGATGACGAACGAGACCTCTTTCCCACGATGCTGGAACTTGTTGACCGCCTGGCGCCCAAGGCCGTGATGATTGAGAACGTGCGCGGGCTGCTCGATCCGAAGTTCGTCGGGTATCGCCAGGAAATCATCAAGGAGCTCGAGTCTCTTGGGTACGAGGAGTGCTATTGGGACATCTTGGAGGCCAGGAACTACGGAGTTCCTCAGCTTCGGCCTCGCGCCATCCTGGTCGCCATGAAGCCCGAGTACGCACGCTACTTTGAGCACCACAAGCCTGCAGAGACCAAGGTGGTAACTGTGGGGGAGGCTCTTGAAGACTCCATGAGGCGGCGCTACGACGCTGTAGCGCATGACCCCAGGGCTGAGAGGGCTTTCAAGAATTGGTATGAGAAAGCGCTGGAAGGTGTGGCGCCTACAGTCGTCGGCGGTTCGAAGAAGCACGGCGGTGCCGACCTTGGGCCGACGCGCGCTAAGCGAGCCTGGGCCGCACTGGGCGTCTGCGGGATGGGCGTCGCCAACGAACCAGACGAGATCAAAGATGTGGAGCGTGATCTCTTCGCACCCGCCGGCCCCAAGCTCACGGTGACCCAGGCAGCGTTGATCCAGGGCTTCCCTGAGGACTGGAAATTCTCCGGGCGCAAGACCGCGGCGTACCGGCAGGTTGGCAACGCCTTCCCGCCGCCTGTGGCACAGGCTGTCGGTGACCAGATCTACGCTGCGTTCGAGGCTGCCGAGAAGGAGAAGAAGAACTGAGGCAGCGGGTCCTCATTCCCTCTCAGGGTTCCTCAGACGGCTGACCGTAGCGGCAATCTTCACCGCGCATTCCTCGGCGGGATCGTGTTCCCAGAACCGGAGCACGGTCCAGCCGGCTGCCTGAAGCTGTTCGTCGGTGTCCCGGTCACGAGCCATGTTGCGGGCGACCTTGTCCGACCAGTAGCCAGGGTTGGTCTTCGGGGATACGTAATGTTCCGGGCAGCCGTGCCAGTAACAACCGTCGATGAAGACCGCAACCTTCACGGGCCGGAAGACCAAGTCGGCCGTCCGGCGAAGATCAGGCAGGGGTCTCGCCGCTACGCGATAGCGCAAGCCCTGAGCATGAACAAGGCGTCGGACCAGGCGCTCGGGCGTGGTGTCGCGACTGCGAATCGCCTGCATGTTCCTGCGCCGGGCAGCGGATGAGGCCCACGAGCCACTGGGAGGCACCCAGGGCTCCGTGTCTCCCGCGGTGTTCTTCTCCATACTGCTCACGATACGTATGTCTCAAGCGTCGGATTCGTTGGCGACCTTAGGCAGCCGGGGCGCTTCTTCGGCAGGGTCGTCGGGGGTGGCGAGAACCCAGTACTTGCCGTCCAGTTCGACACGTGGCCGGTCGGCATGGTGAGGCTGGGCTTCAACTACGCGAAAACTTACGAACTCTCCGCGCTGGGGTACCTCCGCCCCGATCTGGCGGGCGATGGCCTGGTGCTTGCTGTAAGGGCCAGCGATCACGATTCCTTCTTTGCGCAGAACGGTCCGTGCGCGTCCATCCCCCTCGCGCAACCGCGCCATGTAGTCGAGCTGTTGAGCTGCGGTACGGACGGCTCCTCTGCCGATTCGCCGGTTCTGAACCAGTCGGAACAGTTCGATGACCCGCTGCTGTCCCTTGCGGCTTCCCTTGAGGAGAATCTGGCTGCGGGTGACTTCGGGAAGATGCAGAAGGACGTTTTCCGGAAGCTTTGCGTCTCGCCACAACCAAAAAATCTTGTCGCGGTGTTCAGCCTTTACTGTCAGCTTCTTGTCTCGGTTCCCTCCGGTGTTCAGCCACTCCGCCTGAACTCGGAAAAGGCCAGCGCTCCAACGACTCTTGTAGTCGTCCGCCCAGATGAGGAGACAGAGATATCCCATGGCTTCGGGCGGTATCATCCAGCCGCCGAAATCCTGAGAGAACTTGCAGTCAACGTCGATTCCGAGGATGCGGTAGTCCATCGGATGGTTATTCACGTCAGATCCGTCGTCAAATCTGAACTCGCGTTGCAGGTTGATCTCAACAAGGGTCCCCGCGTGCGTCTTTTCTGTCTTGAAGAGCTGCTTCCAGGCGTAACGGCCTGTCGCCTCGCCATTGAGCAACTGATCGATCGTGTCACGGAGTACCGCCGCGAACCGTTCGTCAGAGCGGTCAAGGCATCGGATGTGCTCGGCAACCTTCAGGAGCTCAGGATCCCGCTTGAGTAATTCCTGATTGGCGATCCAGGTTGCTGCCCTGGCATCTTCCTCAAATGGAAGCAATTCCTGTCCTAACGCAGATAGGTGCTGTGGTAGAAGGTCATGTCAAGGCTGCTGCTGAGGAGCGCCCACGTCGGCGACAACCGGTGGCCGACACTCGTGCAGCTCCGGTCCATCGGGAAGTAAGGGGCCGGGTCGTCCTTGGCCAGAGCCCTCACCCCGTCACTCCCCGTGACACCCCCCATACTCCCG